>JAOUOS010000026.1 GCA_029880285.1 Spirochaetia bacterium | reverse complement strand
ATTATTCAAGATAGAGAACCAACAATATCAAGAAATATATTAAATTTTTTGCCTTTTCGTATAGACCATTATTTTGAAAATATTCCAATCGCTTCAGGGGGGTACCATCCTATTAACTCTCCCTTAGGCTTATGGTATACAATCATTTTATCGTCTTTCAAGTTCAAACTTTCTAAAATTTCGAATCCGTATGTTTTAAAAGGATTTTTATCGCCATCAGCTAATTTTATAGATTCATCAAAACCACGACCGTTATTTTCCCATTCTTTTTTTTCGCTTGATGTATAAACAATTAAAACATCGGGGATATTTTCTTTTATAAGTTTTTCGGTAAAAACAGGCCCTGCTTCTATCATTACCTGTAAAAGATCAAAATTATTTAATGTATCTATTATTTTATTAAAATCATTAAAATTAGAAAAATATTCGCTTTTCGTATTTTCTTTTTCAAGTATATTTTTTTGTAATTTTGACCGGGTAAAAAAAATATAATTACCACCTAAATCTTTTTGTTTTTGAATATAATTTTTAAAATCGGTTTCTTTAAAACCCGCGCCAAAATCAGGCAAAAGAAAAAATCTAAATAAAGAATTATTTTTTTCTTGATATTGATTTTCTTCACTAAGAAGAAGTCTCTGTAAAAAACTGTCATTTTTTTGATTATTAAATAATTGAGACAAGTTTTCTTTTGCCGTTCTTGCCGTAAGCATCGGCAAATCATTTTTTACCGTACCGGGCGTTACCATTACCGCTTTAAACAGTTTTCGAAATCGCATAACTGTTTCTCTCGAATACTCATTAGTTATAAAGCCGCTTTTGCCTAATGCTGGAGCTAACATTCCTGAAGGCGTTTGCGCCCATTTTAAAATAATTCTTGGCCTTTGTTTTTTTATGAAAGTTAAATAAGAACCAAGCGTATAGAATATTTCTTTTTCAAATTCTCTGCCGTCTAATATATCTGTTTTAATGCCGCGTGATTTTAGTAAATCTACCGACTGATGGTTTACCTTAGAATTTAAATCTATTTGAGAAATAACAACTCTTTTTAATTTATAATTTATAATATAATTCACACAGGGAGGCGTTCTTCCTGTATGAAAGCAGGGTTCCAGTGTGGTATAAAGCGTTGATTCTTTTAAAGACTCTTTGCCAAAGTTTTTAACAGCCTCATTAATGGCTTCAACTTCGGCATGATTATAACCGGGCAGTTGAGTATGGCCCCTGCCTATTATTTTTTTTTTTTATTTACGACAACAGCGCCCACGGCCGGGTTAGGATCAGTTTTACCAACAGATAAAATAGCGCAATGGAATGCTTCATGCATGAATTTAATATCATTCATATTAGTAAATTATTATGAATTTTATTCAATACCAGCGGCCAACTCGTCAATTGAATATAACAGATAATCTAGTTCTACCAGTATAATAACAAGATCGTCTAAATTAGCAACGCCTCTAACCAAAGCTCTCGTAGAATCGCTTACCATATCGGGGTTACCTTCTATGTTGCCTATAGGAACATTTACCACTTTATTTACTTCATCTACAACCATCGCGACAAGTTTATTTTTATGATTAACAACTATTAAACGAGTGAATTCTGTGTATTCTATTTTTTCCATACCGAATTTTTCACGAAGACCCACCACAGGAATAATATTCCCTCTTAAATTCATAACACCAAGAATAAAATCGGGAGTATGAGGAAGATGTTTTATAGTTCTCATTCTTATAATTTCCTGAACTTTTTCAATTTCTAAACCATAATCTTCGTTACCCACCGAAAAAACAATGATTTGCACAATTTCTGAAGAGGCAACAGCTTTTTCTTTCTTTTTTTGATATATTCTATCAGGTGAAAACATATTATCATTACTGGGCATATTCATACTCCTAATATTATAAAATAATATCGCTTTATAAAAGCATCTCTTCTATTTTTAATCTTTCTTCAGTTTTTGTCTCTGACGACTTTACTTTAACTTTAAATTGATTCGCGGCTACTAATAAAGTCTGAATTTTATCCATAAATGTCTGCAGTATTTCATCCACAGACTCTAACTCTGAAACGTTAGCCGCTGTTATTTCATTTGCCTTACCCATACCGCTGTTTATTTCTTCTGCGGCCTGATTTTGTAGCCTTGCCTGCTCGGCAATTTCTCTTGCGAGACCGGCCACAATAGAGGCTCTTTCGGCTGTCTCAAAGACCATTTTTTCCTGATCTTTCGCCATATCAGTAACCTGGTTTATTTGTTCCTCAAGTTTTTCCATTAAAGTTGAAATTCTTCCGAAAACGCTTCTGGCCGATTCTACTCTATCGTTACTTGCTTTTACCTTTTTAACCGTTTCATGTATTAGTTTTGCAATTTCTTGTGCACTGTTCGCCGATCTTTTAGCCAGTTCAGAAACTTCATGCGCGACAACAGAAAAGCCCTTACCATGCTCGCCTGCTCTGGCTGCCTCTATAGAAGCATTCAAGGCTAATAAGTTAGTTTGATCGGCTATATCATCAATTACGTTAATAATACCTATAATTCTTTTGGATGATTCAGAAATCCCTTTCATATCCTGCGAAAAATCATCAATTAGGCCTAACCCTTGCTTTGAGCTGTCAACCGCCTGTCTTGAATTTTCAAGAATAACCTCTCTTTTTTTACCTGTTTCTTCAAAAGACTCGTTTAATTCATGCATTTTTTTCCTGTTGGTTTCTGCACCATTTAACTGTTTTTGAGACGCATCATGTATCTTTTGAACCGAAGCGGTAAATTCTTCAACCGAAGCGGCAGCTTCTTCTAATACAGCTACCTGCTCAGATGAGCTTTTTTGAACATTTCCTAAGCCGCTGAATAATCTTTGGCTCCATTCCATAACGGCCCGGCTGCTTTGAACCATTAATGAAATTAAGCCATGAACTTTTTCTACCATTAAATTCAATCCGTTCGCTAAAAAACCAATTTCAGTAACATCTTGAATTTTTAAAACTTTTACTGTTAAATTCCCTTCTCCTATTTCAGATAGATTTTTTTCTATATCAATTAAAGGATTAAGAACTTTTTTAGCAACGGAATATGATATTGTACTGATTAACAATATTAATATGCTGCCCAAAATAACAAGAATATAAAGTAAATCTTCAAGTGGCTTAATAACTTCTTTATAATCTGCCTGCACAACAACCAAACCATCCCAAAATAATGTTTCCTGAGGATTTAATATTTTTTCTATAGCAGTGTATCCGGCCACATAATATTGGTTTTTATAATTAATTCTACTCTCTGAACCTTCAAGATAAGATATCGCTTTTGAAATCACGGGTATACTAGAAACCTGCTGCCTTAAAAATCTTAACCAGTCAACTGATGTTGTCCAATACAAAACACCGCTTGCTCCCGTTAGGTGAACCTGAATACTGTCTAAATGAGTAGTCTTCTTTAAGTATTCTCTTTTTCTAAAAATATCCTGTGATAAATAAATAGTGTTCTCAAAAAGAACAAGACAGCCGGCATTATATTTTAAAGGAGTTACCCATGCGTATAAATTTGTGGGCATTCCTGTTTTACCGGTATCAATATCAACTTTATTAGGAAAAAATAACGGATTTTTTGTTTTATAACATTTTTCAAACCAGGGTTCTTTAGAATAATTTTTATTGGTCAATTCATCCCATTGAATTACACTGCCTGTTGATCTATGAGTATTAAATACAGAAACATTGCCTTTTCTGTTTAAAAGCCAAACGCCTTCAATATCAGGGTGTGATTGTAAATAATTATTAAAAATTCGTCTAACTTTATATTTTTCATCTTTATTAAAAGACTCTATAAGATTTTTATTTGAAGAATACTCTCTTAAAAGCTCTGCCCTGCGGCTTAATGCCTGCTGTACAAATAATGCGTATGAATGCGAACTATCCTGAAGTTTTTCTGCAGTTGTACCTGAAATATATTGTCTGCCTAAAAAGTACAATGTAACTACGGCAGTCGCGATACCACCGGTTAAAAAGAGTACTAAAAAAATGGTTGCTCTTCTTTTTAAAGTGGTTTTTTGTTTAAACTTTTTTTCTTTTCTCTGATTTTCTTTTTCAGATAATGCTTCTACTTGAGCAATTATAGGATCTTTTGATTCACTTTTTACCAATTCTTTCTCTATTTTATTCTCAATTATCTGTTCTGCCATAATTCACCTATATAAAATTATCGACATTTAATCGCTTGAATTCAAAAATATTATAAAAATATATTGAATTCTTTAATTAAACCAATTATTCTTCACTTTTCCCACTAAAATTTGGCAGTATTGAAGAAATCGCTTTACCCGTTTCTTTCTTATAGAAGAAAAATAACAACAAGACTATTATTAATATAAAGTTTAAAAGAATCCACAGGAAACTTAAAGCATGATATATAATATAAATAGAAATTAAATTCGCTGCCGTAGCGCATGAAAATCCAAAAAAAAGAACCAAATCATGGTCTAATATCTTATTTAAAATATCTGAATTTTGGCTTTGGGCTACGTTGCTATCTTTTAAAAATGGAATTACAAAAAATAATCCCGCCGGTATTAGAGCAGAATTAAAAATATAACTTTCGTAATATTTACCATATAAGCCGCCCATCACTGAAAAAAGTAATGCCGCAAATACAGATACCCCCATAATAATATACGCTGTATTTTTATCTTTTATTACAAGGTTATTCCACTCTTTAATTAAAATATCTTTATAATCTATAAGTTCTTTTCTCTTGTACTCATCTCTATTATCTGAAAATAAACGTCTGTAATAGTTTAATACGAAAACAAAAGCTATTACAAAACACAGAAAAACAAGAAATATAAAAAAACCCATAGAATTTATTAATGTATCATCTTTTTAATCATATATTTCGGCTAAATTTACTGTCAAATTAAAATTAACTTTTGAAAATTCAAGTTCTTTTTGTTTAAAATAAAGAATTCAATTCATCAAGAGCCTTGTCTCTGTCTTCTTTATTAGGAGGACTGCCGTGCCATGCAGGATTGTTTTCCATAAAGCTTACGCCTTTACCTAGTATTGTATTAAACAATATTACAGAAGGTTTACCCGATATTTCTTTTGTTTTATTAAAAGCATTTTCAATTTGTTTTATATCATGTCCGTCTGCTTCAATAGTATTCCATCCGAATGATTCGAATTTTTTTCCTAAATCGCCCAGACTCATTACTTTGTCGGTCCATCCGTCAATTTGTATTTTATTATAATCAACAAAAGCTGTTAAATTATCCAGTTTATAATGAGAAGCCGCCATTGCCGCCTCCCATGTCATGCCCTCTTGGCATTCCCCGTCAGAAATACAAACGTATACGCGAGCATTATTTTTCTGCTGTTTTAAACCAAGAGCCGTGCCCGAAGCAAACGATAAACCCTGCCCTAAAGAACCGCTTGAATTTTCAAGCTCTGGCAAATATCTTGTTGAAGGATGTCCTTGAAATTTTGAACCTAAAGTGCGAAATGAACTTAATTCTTTTTCATTAAAATACCCGGCAACTGCCATGGCCGCGTATCTTACGGCGCAAACATGACCATTGCTTAAAATAAGCCTGTCTCTTTCATCCCATTTGTAATCATTAGGATTATGGTTTAATATTTTAAAATAAAGAGTAGCATAAATATCGGCCAGCCCCAAAGCGCCGCCCGGATGTCCAGAGTTTGCCAAATGAACCATTTCTACAATATACCGGCGTATTTGATTGGCAATTACACTTATTTCTTGATGAGTAATTTCATTTTTATCTTTTTTTTTGATATTATTTATAATTTCTGTATGTTTGTTTGCCGCAAAAATGTCTTCTTTGTTTGCTTCTGCCATCATGCTATTTACCTCGGCTTTATTTTAATTTTTAGAATTCCTATTTTCATAGAAATTTAAGCGGTAGTATTTATATTAACCCGCTTATATGTTTTCAGCCTGTTTTTATCTAATACCGGCAATTCTTTTAAATGAGATAAGCAATCAACCTTTATTCAAGAAAAAACGACTCTTTATCCCATGCGGTATAAGTTACGGGAATTTTAACTTTCTTTTTTTTATTCATTAAAAAACGCTGGTTGGCAAACCCTATAAAAACCCAGGGAGCCTGTTTTTGAATTTCAATTTGAGCTCTCTTTATATTTTCTTCGCCTTCCCATAATTTATCGAGCAGGTCATCTGTTTTCACATCTTTAAAGTAAGACCTGTTACCCATACTGCCCGCATTTTTTGAATGGAACAGAGGAGTTAAAAAATTGCTCGCGTGGGGGTAGTCGGCCACCCATTTTAAAAGATATATTCCCGGCTTTCTTTCATTGTTAAATCTTAATATGGTGGGAAAATCATAAATCTTAAGCTCTGCTCGAATTCCCATTTTTTCAATTACTGACCTTAAAACCTGACCCGTCATCTGCCTTTCTCTATCAGAAGGTGAATAAATATAAATCACTTCATCGGTTTTGTTTTGGTATTTATAACTTGAATTATAAACATACATTTCAGCCAGAGGTTTCGCGAGTAAATCAGGCACCGGATAATCGGCGTCTTTATAGGCTCCCAATAAGGTTTTTTGGGTTAAGGCTTTTCGGTTTAATCTGAAATTTAGCGCTCTTCTAAATTCAACATCGTTTAATATAGAATCTTTGTTTTTGGGCATGGTAAAAGCGCCGTAAAAAACCACCAATTGCGGAATATCACTCTTCTCATATTTTGAAGTATCATATAAAAAATCACGAAAAATCCCCTCTGGCTGATAAACATCCAGTAGTTCTCGTTTAAAATAAAACCATCTGCCGGCTTCATCGGGAAGTATAGAATAAATAATTTGAAAGTCTGTACTTTTATAAGCGATATTAATATACTGCGGATTGTTTTCTTTTATAAAGAAACCAGAAGCCGAAGCAAATTTATTTTTATTGATAAAACATTTTTTTGAATAAACCGCGGCCTGAGATAACGTAAGGCGGGCCTTTACATCCGGCCATTTTTCTTTATACCATTTTTGAAAAGAAATACCATCTGTTAAATCTGGGGTTATTTTTAAAATATAATCATTACTTTTATTAAAAGATTGAATATCTTTAATTACCCATGTCTGCCTTTTGGTATCAATAAGTCTGTTTAGCGAGAATTCCGCGTCTTCGGCTGTAAGTTTTTCTTCACAGCCATACTGAAAACTTATATTTTTTTTAATGGATAATAATAAATTACTATTTTCAATAGTTTCTTTTTCAACCAGATCATAAATAATTAGGCCGCTTGAATTTGACTTATATAAATTTCTATGAATTAAACTTAGAATGATGCCCGATGTCATATCTACGCTAAATGTGGGATCTTCAGTTTCAAGACGATCTCTTAGCGCGAAGTTATAAATATTTTTTGATTTTAAATTTGTTTCTTGTTTTTCGCACGACAAATAAACCATTATCAAACTAATAATGGTCAAAAAATGTAAGAATCTAATTCTTCTCACGAATAATAAATTAGCGGGAAACGGGATTTGAACCCGCGACCCTCTCCTTGGCAAGGAGATGCTCTACCACTGAGCTATTCCCGCGTTTTTGCGAGTGGAGGGACTTGAACCCCCACGCCTTGCGACACAAGATCCTAAGTCTTGCGTGTCTGCCAATTCCACCACACTCGCTGATATGTCAATATTTTTGCAATTACACTATTTCTTCATGTGTGTAAAGCTTTTTTTCGCGCCCGGAGGGATTCGAACCCCCGGCACACGGATTCGAAGTCCGACGCTCTATCCAACTGAGCTACGGGCGCTTTTTCTTTTTTTCAAAAACCACACGTTCACCTTAGCAAACGTATGCTTTCATGGGTGGATGACGGGACTTGAACCCGCGACCGCAGGAGCCACAATCCTGAGCTCTACCACTGAGCTACACCCACCATATGTATTTGTTTGTTAAATATACAAGTATATTTAACAAACCAGCTTCGCTACATCTAAAGTAACAATCGCGCCAGAGAGGATTCGAACCTCTGACCTACGGCTTAGAAGGCCGGTGCTCTATCCGGCTGAGCTACTGGCGCATAACTCGGGATGACTGGATTTGAACCAGCGACCCCCTGTTCCCAAAACAGGTGCGCTACCGCTGCGCTACATCCCGTATTTACAGAGTATGCCACCAACGGTAAACATACATCTGTCATCCGGCAAATTTAAGTTTGAAAACATACCGTCAAGTAAGTAAAAGTTAGTTTATTCTGGAACAAAAAACACATAACATATATCAATAAATTGATAAAAAAAACCATATTTTTCTTTTAAACGAGATATTTTATCTTTTTTTTATTGACCTATCAACCAAGAAATTTATAATTTGCACCTTTGACACATAATATGTGTTCAATTATACAATTTATAAAGAAATTAAAAGGTTTATTATGAAAAAAAATATTAAAAACAATAAAACATATGTAATAATAATTGTTTTATTGCTTACTCTAACAAATACAATAAATTTGCACGCAAAATCAAAATCATCCTCTTCTACCGGTTCTTCTTACGCTGGTTCTATTTTTAAAAAAGGGGCGCTATTAACTGATTTTTCGGCTGGATGGGGCGCTTTTGGGCAGGCCGGTATGCTGGGCAGAGTAAGTGTTGAACACGGGTTTTCTGAAAATATTGGCCTTGGCGGGTACATAGGCTACAGCGCTTACGGCGAAAGTATTTCTGCAGGCACAGTTTCAATCTCAATTGATTTTTCAATAATTTTAATTGGCGGCATCGCAACATATCATTTTAAACTTTCAGGTAGCCCCAATTTAGACCTTTTCATTGGCGCTGATATTGGGTATAACTCGGCTTCAGTAGAGGTTGACTCTATTTATTCAAGCGCTATACAAATAGAAGCCAGCGGCGTTTCTGGCGGCGCTTTTGGCGGATTAAGATACGGCGTAAGCGACAAACTTGCCTTAAACGCTAAACTTGGCTATGGCGTAGGCGTAGGCATTTTTGAAGCCGGTTTAACTTATAAAATGAAATAATTTTAAATATGGCCTTATTGCAAATAATAAAACGTAAATATAAAGAATAAAAAAATAATTAAATTAATAGGGGATAAAATGAAACTTAAAAACAACAAATTAGTAACTGCTAAAAAAATAATTAAATACAGTATAGTATTTACATTTTTACTTTATACAGGGCAATGTGCCCAATATGATGTATCTGTTAATCCCGCGGGTTTAAGCAATAATAACAATACAACAACTAAATGCGGCAATAGCATTAAAGAAACCGGCGAACAGTGCGATGACGGGAATACAACAAATGGTGACAATTGCTCATCAACCTGCCAATTTGAATCGGTATGCGGCGATGGCGTAAAAGAACTCATCGAAGTATGCGATGATGGCAACACAACGGCAGGTGACGGATGCTCACCAACATGTGAAAGCGAGACCTGCGGCAACGGTACAATAGAAACTGAAAACGGCGAAGAATGTGACGACAACACAGCTAGCGTTGTTTGTAACAGCAATTGTACGGCGACAGCTTGTGGTGATTTTATTGTAAACGCAACCGCGGGTGAAACTTGTGATGATGGCAATACAACATCAGGCGATGGGTGTTCAGGATTTTGTCAAACAGAAGCACCTATAACCTGCGGTAATGGTACATGCGATGCTGCAACCGAGACAAACGCGAATTGTCCAGACGATTGCCCTTTATTAGGTGGTAGCTGCGGTGATGGAACCTGCGATATTGCAAGTGAAACAAGTGTAACATGCACCCTAGATTGCTCTTGCGGTGATGGTGTATGTGATATTTTTGAAGAGGGGACAGGAACCTGTTCAACAGACTGTAGCAGTACATACTGCGGCGATGGTACTTGTAACGGAACAGAATCAACAACAAATTGCTATGATGACTGTGGTTCTTTGTGCAATGATGGTGCTTGTAACGGTTTTGAAACAAAAAATGGATGCCCGGCAGATTGTCCAGAAAATAACTCCTATAGTACGGCAACTGTTTTGACATTAGGAACACTTTATAACGATTCAATTTCAAGTGTAGGATATTATTCGATTACTGCTCTAGCTGATTCAACTTATTGTACAATTACTGTTTCAAATGTAACTAACCTAGATGTAAAAATGTCAATATACTATGAATATGTTGGATATTATATAGCAGATAAATATGTAAATAGTGAGTCAGGCATAGGTTCTGGCGAGAGCAGTTTTTATCCTGTTTCGCAGAATGAAACCTTTTTTGTAAAAATTAACGACGCAAATTATAGTATTGCCGGCAGTTATCAAATTATAGCAAACTGTTATTCCGGTACAGAACCTGTTTGTGGTAATGGTATATTAGAAGTTACTGAACAATGTGATGACGGGAACAATACAAACAGAGATGATTGCAGTTCTTTATGCATAGATGAAATAATCGATTTAGGATCAATTCCACTCGATACCATAAAAAATGGGAATATTGATGACTATCATTATACTCATCAATATTCTTTTTCAGCAACAGCAAATCAAATATATGCCATCTGGTGGAATGACATTTACGGCGATGGGACACAAACGGCTTATGTTCAAGTTAGCGCCATCGGAATGAGTAGCGGCACTGAATATTTATCATGGTCACTGAATGGATATGGTTCTAAAGTTATTTTACCGCCTATCAGTGAAACAATATTACTAAAAGTTAGAACGTATGGGACAAGTACTACTTATCACGGCAGTTATCAGGTAAAAGTAACTGCTCCAAATTGCGGTGATAATACTATTGAATTTGGAGAGGTTTGCGACGATGGGAATAACACGGCAGGCGATGGATGTAGTCCATGGTGCCGACTAGAAGAATGCGCTAATGGTTATCTTGATATAGGCGAACTTTGCGATGATGGAGATACTGGTAATAATGATGGCTGTAGTGCTGAATGTTTTATTGAAGAAACAATTTCTACTTCAATAGTAGCAGATAATACTGTTCACACTAGCGCATTTGATGCTGGTTATGACAAAAGGGAATATACATTCAATGTTAATGCAGGCACCTTGTATAACATTTGGTGGAATAGCGGCAATGACGGCGATGGAACTCAAACCGCATTATTATCTGTAACTGTGTATAATAATGCAGGAAATATAATGTATGATATAAATAGTAATTATTTAGGGGATTGGGTAAACGGTTATTCTTATTCAATAGATATAAATCCTACATTTACTGGTACAGTTACTATTGTTATACGGCCCCTAAATTTATTAAATTCAAGCAAGGGTACATTTCAGTTAAAAGTAAAAACACCTGCCTGTGGCGATGGAGAAATTGACAATACAGAAAACTGCGAAGACGGTAATTTTATTGATAATGACGGCTGTATGGCCAATTGTACATTCGATACGGTAAATCCCATACCTCTAACATTTGGTCAATGGGAAGACGGTCGTCTGGTAAACACAACCGATGTTGCTAAATATACTTTTCCGGTAACGGCAGGGGCTGGCGAGAGATATGTTGTCCGCTGGAATGATGAATTGGCTGGCGACGGAACCCAAACAGGAGATATTGTAGTAAAAGTAACAGGAAATACAAGCGGAACTATTTTTATTAACAATTTAACAAATGGCTTCACGCCCATAATTTTTGCTTCAACTATTAATGAAAATGTAACGGTGGAAGTGAGAATTCAAAATGCCGCAACTGTTGGTGATTTAGGAACTTTTCAGGTATACGCGGCTCAATCTGTTTGTGGTGATGCGTATATTGATGCACCTTTAGGCGAAAAATGCGATGATGGTAATATTGCTGTTAGTGACGGTTGCAGTGACTTGTGTCAGGTAGAAACTCAAACTATTACTATGGATTCTTGGATTAATGGCCAAATAACCAGTCAAATTCCATTTAAAGAGTACATTTTTAATGTAACTGCTGGTGAGAAATATAGAATCTATTGGAATGATTCTTTTGAAGGTGACGCTTCACAAACTTTGGGTATAAAGGTTTCAGCTAATGATAATTCACCTTATAATTATTTTACGGGACAAACATACGGTTATTATACGCCCAAATTAATTAATGTTTTAAATACCGGTGTAATGACCATTACAGTTCAACCATATTCCGCGGGGAATACAGGCACCTTTCAATTATATATTGAACAGGCAATATGCGGTGATCATATAATTGACACTGAAATTGGCGAACAATGTGATGACGGTAATTTATTAAATACTGACAAGTGTTCAAATGTTTGTGAATTTATACCTATAGGCGTTGCTCTCGACACATTATATGCCGAAACGATGCTAACGGATGTGCCTGCTCATATATTCGCTGTTTCAGTTACATCGGGTACAACTTACCGCGTATGGTGGAACGACAGTGTTGATGGGAATGCTTCACAAACTATAAATATACAAGTTTCTGCTGCGGATGTAACATCGGGTACTGGCTTTTTTACAGGTATAAACCATGGTTATTCAAATATACAATATTTTACGGCAATTAATACCGGCGATGTTTATGTTACTATGGAACCGGTTACCACGGGAACTGTAGGAATTTACCAATTTGAAATACAAACAGCATTTTGCGGCGATGGCTGGGTAGCCCCCGGTGAAACATGTGATGACGGCAATGTTGCAGATGATTTAAATGGCTGCGATGCTTTTTGCCAGGTAAATAACGTATGCGGTAATGGAGTCTTAGAATCAGCAGCCGAAACCTGCGATGACGGCAACACAGTTAATTATGACGGCTGCAGCGAAATTTGTCAAACTGAACCTCCTATCAGCATTGGCTTTGAAACAGGTATCCCTTCAATATTTATCCCTGATGCGGGTGGTTTTAACTGGACAATAAATACCACTACTTTTTCTGAGGGTACGCAAAGTGTCGGCGCATCAACTGCTATAAATAATAATGAAAGCAGTTGTATGTCATTTGATTTTGAAGGCGGCACATCTATTACTTTTGATTACAGTATAGATAGCGAACTGACTTATGATTGGCTTAGATTCTATATTAATGGCATTCAACAAGGCCAATGGTCAGGTCAATATCCGGGAGTTTGGAATACAATAAGTTACAGCCTTCCGGCCGCCGGTACAGCGGTAATAGATAATATTAAATGGTGTTATGAAAAAGATGTTACCCAAAGCAAAGGCGCTGATATGGGCTGGGTAGATAATATTAATATTCAGTAAAAGATGTTTTGATTAGAAAGTTGGTTCTATCTAACTTTCTAATCAACTACCATAAACCCCCCAAACCCCTTTTTTAACCAATCATTGGTGTTTTTATAAAAAATCAATGATTGGTACAGGCTTATAAAGGCGATCGTCGCATAGGAGTATGCAACTTTTCTATAATTTTAAAACCATAAGCCCTGGAATCTCTTCAAAATGCTTGTCATAAGATACTAAAACCGAACCAGTTTCTACCGCGTGTGAAGCAATCCAAAGATCATTTATTGGAACAGGTCTTCCTTTTTTCTTTAATTCATTTTTCAAAAACGAAAAAGCTTCCGCTGTTTGAAAAGTTGCGTCTAAGATTACAACAGAAGGTTTTTGAATAAATTTTTCTAAGATTTTATAATTCTCACTTTCTTTTTTACCGCCTTTAAAACCTGACAGTAATTCAGCGATTACAAAAACAGATAAATATATTAAATTGGCTTTTGAAAATACTTCAAGTAAAGATTTTTCTCCCTTCAATAAAGCACTATATATATTTGTATCTATTAAGATTTTTTTCATTGCCAGTCTTCTTTTTCTATTTTTTCAAAATCTGATATTTTAGTTTCAAACTCTTTATATTCTTCCTCTTCCCATATGCCTAAAAATTCTGAAAAATTGCTAAAAGACGTATCTTCATCTTTGCTTATATTCAAAGCTTTTCTTAGTAATTTTTTTATTGTTTTATTAAGGCTAGTACCTTCTTTTTTTGATTTTTCAACAATAAGGGCTTCTAATTCATCTTCTATGTTATGTATTGTTATTGATTTCATTTTTCATTCTCTTGAACCATTTTTACGGTTATGGTTCAAATTATATACTAATATATAATTTGACAACTTTTTTTATAAAAAGACTCTCTTAGATAGTCAAGATAATTTAAGCTCTACAAACCCCCCAAACCCCTTTTCTAACCAATCATTGGTATTTTTATAAAATATCAATGATTGGTACAGGCTTATAAAGGCGCTTGCTGTAACGGCTTCGCGAAATCTTTCGCGGCCCACAGGATAATTAAATTTAGAAACATAAACGCCTTCATTTTTTTTAGCCAGACCAATAAAAACCGTGCCTACCGGTTTTTCTTTTGTGCCGCCCGAAGGGCCGGCAATGCCGGTTGCCGATATAGCATAATCGGTATTTGTTTTTTTTAAGATACCCATGGCCATTTCGGCCGCTGTTTGCGCGCTTACTGCCCCGTATTTTTTTAATGTATTTTCAGATACGTTTGCTATATTTTGTTTTAAATCATTATGATATGTTACCGCCCCGCCCTTATAAACCGTTGATACACCGGAATTGGCTGTAATTTTAGAAGCCATTAATCCGCCGGTGCAACTTTCAGCCGTTGAAAAGGTTTTATTGTTTTTTTGGCAAAATTCAACAAACGCTTTTAACGGATCGTCTACAACAAAAGGCGCGAATTTGGTTTTGATTTCTTTTTCAAATTTTAAAAGTGCTTTTTCAGATGTATTTTTTTTGCTTTTTATAAAAAGACGAATTCCTAAAGGCAGCGCGTGAACGCCCGCCTCAATTTCATCAGGAACTTTTATTTCAGACATAAAGCGGCTTTCGCCGATGCTCCATAAAGGAATTATTTTTACGGCCGGTTTTTGAGAAGATACGTTCTTAATTTCTTTTAAAGCAAAGGGCCAAATACTTTTTATTTCTATGGGAAAACCCGGTAAAGAAAGCAGCGGTATTTCTGGTAGCCAAATTCCTGAAGCTAAACCTACTCTATTTTTAAGACTAATGGCCTTTTGGGGTATTCTGGCTTGTTTAAGGGCTTTTTCAATTATATCTGGTCTGTTGGTATATCTTTTTTGAAAAATAGCTTTAACTTTTCTTTCAGCTATGGGATCCATTACGGGTTTTGTGTTTAACAAACGGCATAATACATCTACGGTTAAATCGTCCTGTGTAGGGCCAAGTCCGCCGCATGTTATTATGAAATCACCGGTTTTTATAAACTCTTTTAAACATTGAAAAACATCATCTTCGTTATCACGCAAAGCACGGCTTTCTTTGATTGTTATGCCCAGCTTAAAAAGTTCTTCGGCGAAAAAACGCGTGTTTGTGTCAGATATAAATCCGTTTAATATTTCTGAACCTATAACGCAAATTCTCGCGTTGGAGATTTTCATAAGGCAGAAAAATTAAAACGAAGCCATAATTTCTTTTTGAATTTTTTCGCTTTCTAATAGCAGACTTTCATGCAGGCTGTCGCCATGTGAATCCATAGTTACGACACATTCAAAGTTTTCAACTTCAATTATCCAAAAAGCTTCGGGGCTGCCAAATTCTTCAAGTTTGCCCACGCCAATAACTTTTTTTACCCTTTCGGCAGTGTATGTGGCCGCCCCGCCTATGGCGTGAAGATAAACTGAACCAAATTCCTGGCATGCTTTTAAGGTTTTGGCCCCCATGCCGCCTTTGCCTATAACCCCGCGCAAATTAAAAAGTTTAATAACGTCATATTCATAGGGTTCTTCGCGGATTGATGTCGTAGGGCCGGCAGCGCTGAATTTATATTCGTTATTTTCATCTTTATAAACAACGGGACCGCAATGGTATAAAATGCCGCCGTCAAGATATTTTTTTAAGTTTTCTAATACCAGTTTTTCGCTTTCGGGCGGATTTTGTGATGAAATAAAAGTATCTTTCAAGTACTTGTGCGCCACATCTCTGCCGGTAACCATAACACCAGAAATAGAAACAACATCTCCTTTTTTTAAATTTCTTATCGTATCTTCAGAAATTCCCGGTGATTTTAATTCAATTATATTTTTAGTCATACATTCTCCTGTAAAAAATTCACTCATACATTCCTTTATTTAATTGTAAATTGATTGTTTTTTATTTCTAGTGTTTTTCTTCTGGCTGCCCAGCACATATAAGATATACTCACAAAAAAACTGGCGGGAACTCTATGAAGTTTTGCGCATTTTACGCCAAGAACGGTTGTCTTGCCCCCAAAACCCATAGGGCCTATACCCAGCTGGTTTGATTTTTCATACAGCTCTTTTTCAATTTGAGCCAATTCATTATCTAAATTTTCATCTTCAAGATATCGAAAAATCTGATTTTTTGCCGCTAAGGCCCCGCTTACCCTGTCACCGCCAATACCCACACCTATAATACCCGGTGCGCATCCCTTACCCTGAGCTTTTACCACGGCATCTAAAATTACTTTTTTAACGCCTTTTATATCTCTGCCGGCTTCTAATTTTGTGTCGGGTAGAGTATACTGCGCTCCCACGTTCTCGCATCCGCCGCCTTTTAACATAATTTTTATTTCTAGAATATCTTTTTCCCATTCATCAGCATAAAAAGAAGGTGAGCCAAAACCACAGTTATCCCCTGAATTTTTGCCAGAAATTGAATCGACAGCGTTTGGTCTTAGATATCCTTTTTTTGTAGCTTCTTGAACCGCTAAAGTAAGCTCTTCTTTAAGCTTTAATACGCTCATTCCAATGGGATAGTGAATATGAAATATAACAGTTCCCGTGTCTTGGCAGATGGGAGTCTTTTTCTCATAGGCCAGATTAAAATTTTCAATTATAATACCTAAAGCACGTTTGGCCTGCGAACCTTCTTCTTCTTTTTCTTTTTGCGCCTTAATTGCTTTTACAACATCGCCGGGCAAATTTGACGACGCCTCTTTAATTAAGTTAACAAAAAGATTAATTCTATTTTCAGGAACTTCGCCTTCTATTTTATTAAACCTTTTTTCATTTTCAAGCATAATTGATTCCTTTTAGTTTGTTATTAGTAAATGCTATTATGCATCTTTTTAATAATTTAGATTTTTTTTTTAGTTTGATACGGCAAGAAAATTTTATAAACAATACTTTGGTTTTTTATTTAATTTAAAAAGAGGTAATCAGCTAAAACATATTTATACTTATGTCGAAAGTAAAGTAACTCATGATAAACATGCTTAATCATTTAATAATTAAATTCAAAAAGAATAAAACCGCATTAATAAAGCAAATTTTCAAGTTTAATATATATTTTTTTGGTTTTTATTTTGTTCAAAATTTTATTTTTAACACTCCTCTTTTCGCCGAAGAAATTCCTTCAAATCAAGTTTCTGCCGTAACTCGATATTCTTCATTATTAGATTATTTTTTAAATTCACTGGTAACAAACATAAAACAAAGTATGGATAAATCGTTTTTAAGCGAAATAGCACATCCTTTTGTTATTACCATTTTACTTTCTATATTTTTAATTATATTTTTTTATTTTTTAGGTATAATTTCAAAATTCATTATATCACGCTATATATTTAATCTTTATAAACGGATAATAAAAAAAGAAGAAGATAAAGAAATTTTTTCTAATATCGCTAATATTATTTCACCTTTTTTTATTTTAATTGGTATTCAAGTATCTATAATTCTTCTTGAAGCTTATTTAAATGAACCTTTAATTTTTTTAAGAAATTCAACTAAGGCAATATTAATTTTTACCGGCGCTTTGTTGATACAGCGCGTAGTTTCTGCGATTTCTACAGTTTATTCTTATAAAATTTCAAAGCAAACCGAATTAAAATTAGATGCCCAGCTTCTTCCCATCTTTTTGGGTTTATTAAAAGCAGGCATTATTTCAATGGGCATTTTATTAGCTCTTTCTTCTTTAGGGTTAGATATTACCCCTATAATAGCCTCATTGGGAGCTTTTACTTTCGCTCTGGGGTTTGCCGTAAAAGATTCTCTAAGCAATTTTGTGGCCGGGATTTTTTTAATTTTTGAGAAAGCCTGCGCTGTTGGTGACAAAGTAGATATTCCGGGAATAGGGTTTGGATATATCCATGAAATAGGTCTTAGAACCACAAAACTTAGAACCTTTAATAATGAAATTATTATTATTCCTAACAATGGCTTAATGAATAAAGAGTTTAAAAACTACCGCATGCCCGATGCAAAAATTCGGGTTGTTGTTCCCTTCTCTATCAGTTATGGCAGTAACATAGAAAAGGCTAAAAAAATAGTATTAAATGTTATTAGTAAAATAGAAAATACTCTTGAAGATCCTCCGCCTGTTGTAGAATTTTTAGAAATGGCCGATTTCTCTTTAAATTTTGAAGCTAAATTTTTTGTGGGTCACTATAACGATCAATATGACAAACAGCTCGAAGCCGTCCAAAAAATCTATAACGGCCTAAACAAAGCAAAAATAAGTATTCCTTTTCCCACGTATACGGTTGAACTTAAAAAATCCTGAAATTCATGTAAATCCTGTCTATTCTCTCTATAATTTCGTTTTCTTCTGATATTTGATTTACAAAATCAAACCTTAAAAGTACCGTCTTTCTATATCTTTTACAATTTCTTTTAAAGTCTCTTCTCTTTCTCTTTGGTTTTTTATCTTCTTTTTCAGTTTACTTCTCAGCTGAAAAATCTTTGTAAAGTACTGAAAATGATTTTCAGGTAAATACGCGTCTATTATTTTTCGAAGTATTTTTGAAAGGCCGGGTAAAAATCCGCCGGATGATACGGCAATGACTACATTTTTTCTTTTTATGACAGAAGCCGTTATAAAATCACAATTTTCGGGATCATCAACACTGTTTACCCAAATTTTTAATTTTCTTCCTTTTTTTACGCATGACGCGTTTATTTTTTTATTATTTACGGCGCTTATAATTAAATCAAAATCTTTAAAATCAATGTCTTCTACTTTTCCTTTTTGAAGTTTAACTTTCTTTTCTTTTACGGCCAATTGTATTAATTCGTCCGTAAATTCAGGTGATATAACTGTAATTGCGGCATCAAAAGGCAAAAGATTTTTAATTTTTTGGTACGCAACCCTGCCGCCGCCAGCTATTAACACATTTTTATTCTTTAAATTTATAAATATAGGAAAATAAGCATTCATACCAAACATGAAAAACAAATGATTCTATATAAGCAAGTATTTTTTTCTTGACCTTAAATAAACCTATTTTTAATTATACTCTAATAAAGTTTTTCATATGGTTTTAAAATATTTTTAATTTATTAAAATCTGTTGAAATTTTTATTAAAATTACATATTATAAAATAAATAGTAATTAGAAACCTACTGTTTATAAAAAAGGAGATATAATATGAGAAATACATTAGTAGAAATATTAAAAGAGGCAATGCAAAAATATCCCGATAGAATGGCTTTTAGATTTAGATCGGGCAAAGGTTTTCAAGAACTAACATACCGCGACTTTGAAAAAAAATTAAACGCTTTTTCAACAGGTTTGGTATCTATAGGCATAAAATTCGGCGAACATGTGGGATTAATTGCCGATGTTTCGCATGAATGGAGTTTAAGTAATTTCGCTATTCAAATGATTGGCGCTGTAGATGTGCCCAGAGGTACCGATTCAACAGCCGATGAAATTGCGTTTATACTAAAACACTCTGGTTCGCAGACAGTTTTAGTAATTAGCGCTGATGAAGCTTTGAAAATAGAAGGCGGACTAAAAAAAGCAAAATATAAAGTAAAAAGATACATTATTCTTGATAATAACATCCCAAAAGGTAAAAAAGTTCCCAAAGCAATTACTTTAGATGAAGTCATAAAAAAAGGTCAGCAAATTATAGATAAAAAAGGTAAAGAACTAAAAGAAATTGAGAAAAGACAAGAAAAAATAAAACCAGATAATACTGCCGCTATAATTTATACATCTGGTACTACCGGCGACCCTAAAGGAGTAATGCTCAGTCAGGGGAATTTTGCTTCACAGTTAAATATAGTTCCTGATATTGTTGGTCTAAAGCCCGGTGAAAAAGCGTTATCTTTACTGCCGCCTTGGCATATTTTTGGCAGAACAGGAGAATATTTGTTTTTTTCAAAGGGCATGTCTTTAATGTATACAGACATAAAAAATATAGGCGAAGATATGAAAACATTTAAGCCTACGTTTGTTCCCGCGGTACCCCGTATATGGGAAGGCGTATACAATAAAATTATCGCTGGCATTAAAAAGGGCGGTAAAGAAGGCATATTTAATGTTTTTAGAGGAATTGGAGTCGCATATTTTAAAAACAAAAAGAGGCTTGTAAATCAAGAAAAACTGGCCAAAAAAAGAAATATTGTTTCAGATATTGCCTTAAAAACAATCGCTGGGATATTATTAATAATTTTGGCGCCTTTAAGAGCCTTAGGTGATATTCTTGTATTTAAGAAAATAAGAGCGGCAACCGGCGGCAAGTTAAAAGGCTCTATATCTGGCGGCGGCGCGCTTCCCGGATATATTGATGATTTTTTTGGCGCTATTGGTATAAATATTTTAGAAGGCTATGGATTAACTGAAACATCGCCTGTTTTAGCCGTAAGAGAAAAAAATAAAGTAGTGATAGGCACAATAGGGGCTGCTATACCCCATACTCAAACAAAACTTATTGATGCCGACGATAAAGACGTTACAAAAATTCCCGGTGCGAAAGGAACTCTTTGGGTAAAAGGCCCGCAAGTAATGCAGGGCTATTACAAAAATCCTAAAAAAACAAATGAACTGTTGAAAAATGGATGGTTTAACACAGGAGATCTTGTTACGATTACCCATGACGGTCTTCTTAGTATTGTAGGGCGTACAAAAGACACAATTGTTTTAATTGGCGGTGAAAATATTGAACCTACTCCCATAGAAGAAAAATTAAAAGAGAGTGCGTATATTGATCAGGTAATGGTTGTGGGGCAGGATAAAAAAACAATTGGCGCTTTAATTGTTCCCAATGCTGATGAATTGGCCTCTTTTGCTAAAACCAATAAATTAACCGGTACTGGCATAAAAGACTGGATATCTGATTCTCAGGTGAACTCACTTTTAAAAGCAGAAATAAAAAAGCTTATAAATCCGCATAATGGTTTTAAACATTTTGAGCAGATATCAAGCTTTCGTTTAATAGCTAAGCCATTTGAAAAAGGCGTTGAGTTAACAAACAAATTAAGTGTAAAAAGACATGTTGTTGCAGATATTTATGCTAACTTAATTGCCGATATGTATAAATAGACTTTATATAAAAATGAAAATATAAAAAATTAGTATACAATTTTTTTTGTATACTAATTTCATTTTTTACGTTTACATTCTTATAAAGTAAGAATTATATTATGAGCATTTCAAAAGAGACTTCATGCACAATAATTATTGACCGAGTAGGCAATACAAATGTCTTTAATATTATAAAAGATAAAACAATTGACAATCCTTTTTTTGAGGGTTCTCATGGAATGCAGTCGGTTGTTGATGATGATTTAATTGAAGAATTTTTAGAAGAACTGCACAGAGTAGTAAAAATCTCTAAATCTCTGTTTTCTTTACCTGATGAAAACACTGAAAAGCAAGCAATAGTTTTTCAGCATTTAAATTTAAATAAAAAAATAAGAGAAATTGGTGAAACTTTTTTTCGACAATTTTTACCTGAACCTCTTCAAAGTTTTATAAAAAGCCTTGAATATGCTTACCTTTTTTTTCATATTGATTCTAAACTATCTTCAATTCCTCTTGAAATTTTACATGATGGACAGTCATATTTATGGGAAAAATTTTACGTAGGAAAAAGCATAAAGGGACAGCATTCCTCTTTTGAAGAAATTTCTGCTAAAGAAATTATAAATATGCTTATCATCGCTGACCCTACCGAAGATTTAGAATGGGCAAGAGCTGAAGGTGAATTTTTGTATGAAAGATTAACCTCTAACTTCCCTGAAAAAAAATTAAATATCGAACTTGTAGGCGGCAGCAGCATAAATAAACTCGCGCTTTTAAATAAGATCGTTAATAAAGATATTATTCATTACAGCGGACACTTGCATTATTCAAGCTCTCCCGCTGAAAACGGATGGATTTTATATGGTAATAAAATTATTCGTGCCCGTGAGATACAAAAAACTGCCACGGCCCCGGTTCTTATTTTTTCAAACTCCTGTATAAGCGGCATTGATGTAACCCGTGACAATGAAGGTAAAGACTGGTATTCAAATTTTGCCAGTTCTTTTTTAAAAAGCGGCAAAACTAATTATGTGGGAACAATATGGGAGGTACCTGACAATAAACCAACTCTTGAATTTACTTTAAAATTTTATGATGAAATTTTAAACGGCGCGGCTATAGGCAAAGCTCTTCAAACTTCAAGAAAATACATATGGGATAAACTTGACACTAATGATTTAACCTGGGCAAGTTATCTTTTAATGGGCAATCCCTCTTCTATCATTTTTCAGGCTGAACCCAAAATTCCTGATATTACACAAAATATGCTGGATAGTGATATGGTTATTCATCAGTATCCTTTTCCTATTGCTATGTCATACTCAATATTCTTAAAAAATGAAAGAGAAAGAAAACCAACAAAAGAATTATTAAATATTCTTTTTGAATGTTCTTCTAATATAATTTTCTTTCTTTCTGCTTTAGTTCTCGCAAATTTTAGATACTTAAAACTCACAAGAAAACTAAATTTTGCTTATCCTAATCTTAAAATAACGCTTGATAATGTTTTTCACGCGCTTAAAAACATGAAAACGATGAAAATTCATCCCATTATTAGCAAATTATCAGAAACCTTTTTTATTCAACATGAAAATTTATACAAAATAGCTGAAATCGAAGAACTTATTCTCGAAACAAAAAAATCTATTAACTTAGAACTTCTTGAAAGTTATAAAATAACCATTCAATTTTTTATTGAAACTCTTCTAATAGACCTTGAGTTTTTGAAAAATTACGGATTTTACAAAATTATAGAACCAGGAAGCAGGCAACTTTCTCTCGCGGGAATTTTAGATAGCCATAAAATAAGAGAAATTGTCCTGCCTACTCAACATAATTTATCTATAGAAGAAGAAATAATTAAAAAAACCTCTGATATAATAGGGAAACTTGTTTTTTATAATCCTATAAAACGAATATTTTTAGATTTATCACCTTTTATGGATATTGAATTATTAGCCGGAAAAAACAAACTTGATAATCAATATAAGCTGGTCTATAAATCTGAAGTTGTATCTTCGAAAAATAAAAATGCCGAAGCCGCTATTAAATTTTAAATTAATTTACCGAAGGC
Organism: Spirochaetia bacterium; assembly: GCA_029880285.1. Lineage (GTDB taxonomy): Bacteria > Spirochaetota > Leptospiria > Turneriellales > JAOUOS01 > JAOUOS01. The sequence goes on along the minus strand of JAOUOS010000026.1, from coordinate 20,962 downwards.
CGGAATCGAACCGGCACGGGGTTGCCCCCACTGGATTTTGAGTCCAGCGCGTCTACCAGTTTCACCACTTCGGCTTTTTATGTTCGATTATAAGTTGAATTCAAAATCATGCTTCGTCAAGCGGATCAATTTCGATATATTTACCTTTCGCGCGGGCAATTATTTTACCTATATCATTTTCTAGTTCTGCTCTATTTTCTATTATTTTTTTATTTTTTTTAACAAAGTATCCCCTTAAGTAAAGAGATTCATTTGTTTTTGCCTGCTGTAAATACCTAACTGTAACTTCACCTGTATTTACTTCAAGATTCATAGATTGATTGATTTTCATCATAACTTCATCAAGCATGAGACTTATTATCCCCGGATGAACTTTATCGGCTTTATGTCCCTGATACCATTCTGGAAGTATTATTTCGCCATAAGCGGTTTTAGTGTCTTCATCGAATTCAAGATGCAGTTTTAAACCCTGTTCATTATGGGGACTTGTGCCAAAACTTAAATCTTTTTGTTTTCTTAGCACTTTCATACCGATTATGAATTAAAATTAATTCAGTTTGTCAAGTATTTATTATTATTTCGCCTAAAAAAACAAACACAAAAATTGTTCCATTTTAACATAATTTTATATACTTATAAATAATAGTAAATGCAAAAAATATTGTAAGCTAATCTTAGACAATTAATGTTCCTTTTTTTAAAAATATTTATTATATCATATACTTTTTTCTTTCAATATGTAATATTCAGAAGAATTCGCTCAAAATTTTATCATGAAAACTGGTACAAAGCTTTCACTAGAATATATTGGTTTCTAGTAATTTTCACCGAAATTTATTTTTTACTTTATATGTTTTCAGGCAGAACATTTTGGCATACTTTTTCATATTTTTATTTTAGACCTCTTCATTATTTTGTTTTAGCATGGCAGTACAGTTTTATTTTTATGTTTCCTGTTTATTTAATTTTCATGTTTTTAAAAAAAGCAATTTTATATCTTGAAAAATATTTTTATCAAAATAAAACAAATGAAAAAATATTTTATAAGAAATATATTTCAAGAAAAGATTTTTTAAATAAATTATCCGATACCGCGATAGACACATTACCGCTTTCGGTTACACTAGGGTCTTACGGTTTAATGTTAAAAAATAAAGAAGAATTTCATGTTACACGCCAACAGGTAAAAATAAATAACTTACATGATGATTTAAAAGGATTTAAATTTACCCATATAACGGATATACATATCGGAAATATAATAAATGAAAACTACTTAAATAATGCCGTAAAGGCAATTGAATCTGTAGAGTCTGATATGCTGATAATAACCGGAGACATTATAGACAGTATTTCGCATATTCCCTTGGCACAAAAATTCTTTTATCAGTTAAAAGATAAATTTAAATATGGCATGACAGCAATCTTAGGCAATCATGATTTTTTTGTCGATCCTACTTTAATAGAAACTGGGTTAACCAAAGCCGGTATAAATGTTATTAGAAATAAAAATAATATTTTAAATCGGGGGAATGGAAGTATTAACCTAATAGGTTTAGACTATCCTATCGAAGGGAGACGAAGTCGTGAAAAAAGAATGCTCTTGGCAAAATTTTTTTTTAATGAAGCCGTAAAAGATATTAATATAGAATATCCTTCTATACTTTTAAATCATCATCCCGATGAGTTCGCCTTTTTAAAAAATGAAAATATAGATTTAGTATTAGCCGGTCATACGCATGGCGGTCAGGTTTCTTTTTCAAAAGAAAGAGATTCGGTACTTTCTTTTGGTAACAGTTTTTACAAGTATTACAGAGGCCTATACTATGAAAACGGCACACATTTATATGTAAATCAGGGGTTGGGCCATTGGCTTCCCATACGCTTAAATTGTCCGCCTGAAGTTTCAATAATAGAAATTAGCTAATTTATTTGCCAATACAAAATCGACTGAATATCCTGCCTAATAAATCTTCAGATTGAACTTCTCCTGTTAGTTTTCCTAATAGATCCACTGAATTTTGAATACAAGATACAATAACTTCTAATGCTTCATTTAACAATATTAAATTTAACGACTCTTCTAATTCAACCAGTACTTCTTCAAATATTTCTTTTTGCCATGCAGACATCATAATACCATCAGTATGCGGAGAAATACTTAATATCACCTTATGTAAATTATTTTGTAATGATTTTAATCCGTATTCAGATTTTACTGAGGTTTTTTCATAAAAAACCTTATTTTTAAACTTAATTTTATTTATAACAACATTTTTAAAATTTTCTACTTTCCATGAATTATGAACAATATCCCATTTATTTAAAATAAAAAAAATAATTAAATTTGTTTTTTCTGCCAGCTTACATAATTGATCTAAAGGCGAATTTTTTAAGCTTTTTGATTTTTCAAGCGAAGCGTCTAATAAGATAAATAAAATATCAGATTCTTTTGCTTTATTTATACTTCTTCGTATGCCCTCTTTTTCAATAGTATTTTCAGCATTATCTCGTATGCCAGCTGTATCAATCATTTTTACGGGCATGCCTTTAATATTCATAAGAATTTCAAGATAATCTCTGGTTGTTCCGGGAAGCTCCGAAACAATGGCCCTGTCACTGCCCGCGAAATAATTTAATAATGATGATTTACCAACATTTGTAAATCCCAATATAGAAATTTCAATTCCATCACGGTATCTCTCCATTTCATTAGCGTTTTTTAGTAATTCTTTTATATCTTTTATAAGACTGTTTAATATATTTATTTTATTTTTCTTTGAAGTAAATTGAATATCTTCATCAATAAAATCAAGCTCTGCTGAAAGATCTGCTAATAAATTTAACAACTTACTTTTAAACGCTAAAATATGCTTTTTAAAAATCCCTTCTTTTAGATAAAGAGCATTTTGCAGTTCTTTTTCACCTCTTGATTCAATTATTTCTTTAACGGCTTCTGCCTGCGTTAAATCTAGTTTATTGTTTAAGTAAGCTCTTTTTGTAAATTCGCCGGGTTCTGCTTTTTGAAAACCTATTTCAAAAAGAATTTTTAAAATGTTTTTTAATATTAATGGATTTCCGTGACAGTGAATTTCTGCTGATTCTTCACCGGTATATGAATAAGGCTCTATAAATGGTATAACCAAAACTTCATCAATAATTTTTGCATCATAAATAATTTTTCCGTAAATTGCTTTTCTATGATTTGATGATAATTTTATTTTTTTTTTCTGAAACGTAAAAAATATTTTCTCTAATTTTTTAAGTGTATTTTCTCCCGATAACCGTATAATGCCGACAGCGCTTCTGCCGGCAGGAGTTGAAATGGCATAAACAGGAAGCGTTATAACACCTTCTTAATTATTATTTTCTATTGTTTCAGCAGAAACTGCAGGCTCTGTTTCTACTTTTTCAGCTTGATTATTTTCTTTAGTTATTATTTCATTTGAATCATTTGTAATTTCACTGGCTATAGTTTCCTCTTCCTGTGAATCGGCAAAATCAGCCTGATCTTCATCGGGCGATTTATCTACCACATCTAAATTCTTCTCACTTTCTGATTTTACAAGTTTTATTCTAATTCTTTTGTAAACTCCGACACCTTCAGATTCTGTTGAAATCTTTTCATTCTCCTGAAGAGTCATATGTACAACCCTTCTTTCATAAGGGTTTAACTGATCCATCAACCGGCTTCTGCCTGTTTTTATTACATAGTCCGCGAATTTTTTTGCAAGTTCTGCTAATTGTTTTTCTCTTTTTTCACGGTAATTTTCAATATCTAATAAAAGCTTAGGCGGCTCTTTCGTATATTGCTGTACCAATAAGTTTATTAAAAACTGAAGCGATTCTAAAGTTTTACCTCTTTTGCCGATAATGTAAGCAGCCTGAGCCGAAGATATTTCAATATAAATTTTATCTTCTTCAACTTTTTCTATTTTTATTACTTTAACTTTATACCCCATTTTATTTAATACTGTCATTACAATACCTTTAATAACAGCATTTATGGATGTCTTATTTTCTATTGTATCAATTTGATAAATTGAAGGCTTTTTAGCGCCTAAGCCAAGAAATCCTGAGGCCCCTTTTTTTTGAATAGAGGCTTGTATTTCGTCAGTTGATATATCCAGATTTTCTGCGGCTATCTGTAACGCTTCTTTTTCATTTTGAGCTTGTATTTCTAAAATTTGCATAAAGATCTCCTATTATTTATTATCTTCATCTTTTTTCTTATTTGTGTAAACCTGCTGGGCTATCGACAATAAATTATTAATTGTCCAGTACAAAACAACACCAGCGGGCATCGTCCAGAAAAAAAACAAAAGAATTAAAGGCATAAATTGCATTATTTTTTTCTGATTTGCGTCACCCGATACCATCGTTATTTTAGTCTGATAAAATTGCGAAAATCCCATAACAAGCGGTAGTATATTTAAAGAAAAAGTTCCTATAAGCGGTAATGATTTAATTATTAATACAGTATCTGGCTCAGATAAATCATCAATCCATCCGGGTATAAAAGGTGATCTCCATAATTCATATGAATCTGAAAAAGCTGTATATAAGGCAATGAAAATGGGCAGCTGTATTAACATAGGCAAGCATCCCCCTAAAGGGTTTACCTTATGTTTTTTGTAAAGCTCCATTGTTTTTCTCTGTTTTTCTTGGGGTTTATCTTTGTATTTATCATTTATTTCTTTCATTAAAGGCTGCAGTGCCTGCATTTTTTTCATTGATTTTGCCTGCTTTTCATTTAATGGATAAAAAACAAGCTTAAAAAGCAGGGCAAAAATTATAATACCAACACCATAGTTCGGCACTATTTTATATAAAACCTCTAATAAAGCAACTATCATATCTCGAATAGGAGCTGTCCATCCAAAGTTAAACACTTTATTAAGTTCACCGTGAAGACTTTTTAAATATGTGTATTTTTTTATTTGAACTGGAGTAATTTTTGTAAATTCTTTTACCTTAGGACCGCTGTAGACTAAATAATTTTGACTGGAAATTGACGAAGCGGGTATATTTAAATTTCTTGTTTGTAGCTGCATTTCCCATCCGGTATTTATATCACTGTCTTTTTTTTCTTTTAAACCGTACGGAATAATAAACAAACCAGCGGTTTTTTCAAGAGGCTGAAGCGCCATTACCATAAATCTTGAAGAACTGCCAAAAAAATCTATATGGTTCTGAATCGATTGCATTTCGGTTCCGCCCCCGCCCCAGTCACACGAAAACATAGATGAAGACGAGCCCCCCTTTGAAAATAAAGGTGTTGATTCGAATGAATCATCTGAAAAATAAAAATTTAAAAATGAATATTGCTCACGGGCCGACATCGTTTTAGAAGCAGGCCCTATTTCAACTATGGGTCTAAAAAAGAAATGAGAGATTTTAAGAGCCTGTTTCGAAAGATTTTCAACTCTCCATGAGAATTCCCAGTAATGGATATCTTTATTAAATTTAAATTCTTTAATAAACTTGATAGGATATTTTTTTTCTTTTAGAATAGCATATACATTTAATTCTGCTTTAACTAAAATTTCATCTTCTTTCTCTGTTTTCGAAAGATTATAATTTGCATTAATAAACCGTTTTTTAGTTTCTGCGGTTAATAAAATCATTTGCTGTTGAATTACTTTAGCCTCAGATATAAATAATCTCACGTTTTTTCTTAAACTTGATAAAATATTCTGCGCGTCTCCTTTTTGCTCTGGTAATCCTTCGAGTTCTTTATCTAAATCAGTTAAAGTATCTGTCAACTGACTTGATGATACCTGCTTTAAATTTTGAAGTTTTTGATGCAGGTCCTTTTGTTTTGTGCTAATATCTTTTGCAATTAAGAGAAAATCATTCATAAGTGATTCAATTTCTGAAACAAAATTTCTTAATTTTTCAGGATTTCTGCTTGGATATAATTCAAAAGGAAAAGGCTGGGCGGCTAATTCTGCCTTGTCTTTTCGTGGATAATCTGCCTCTTTATGCTGAAAAGAAGTGATATTTGCCCCTTCAGATTTAAAAAGAATTTTAAAATAATTCGTTTCAACTTCTAATTCTGAGGTTTCTGATGTATTATTTTCAGATATTATAAGATCTTCTATTTCTTCGGCATTCCCTGCCTGTTTTTCGGTTTTTACTTCTGTTTTAACTGGTTCATCGGTTACAGAAGACACTTGACCGAAAATAGAATTTATAAAAATCAAAATAAACAGTACAACCGTTATTTTTTTTATCTTTTTTAGATAAATAAAATGCTTTTTTATATTCATGAATAACCTTTTCTTTTTTATTTATTACATTTATTATTTTTTTAATTTGTAGATATATTGTTTTCATTATTTTTATGAGTTTTAATTTTTTAATATAAAATTTTAATAATGTATCTTAATTATATTATTTATGGATAATAATTATATAAAGCATAAGAGGTAAAGCTACTTTTTTCATTCGAATTAATGTTTCTTTAAACAAATTCTAAGTTTCTTAAATAAACATTATTAATTTGAACTTAATTTTTCACTTAAAATGGAGGGTCTTTATATCTTTCCAGCAATATACTATATATAACGGCACGCTGCGCCGTATTGTATTTACGTTCTATTCTGCCAAAAACATCTGTTTTTTTATTCAAATTTTCTTCTTCTATTTTATCTAAATTCTTGTTTATAGATCTCTTTATTAACAATTTATTTCTTTCATATTTTTGAAAATTTTCTTCAAAATAAATACCATCTTTTAAAAATGTCTTATTTTCGAATGCTGTTTCTTTATAGGGAACTCTATATTCAGGAGCCTTGATAACCGGAGGAATGTATTCTTTTTTTTCTTCATGATCGAATATTTCTTCGTCTTCTTTATCTTCTTCGTCAATATATTCATCTTCTTCTGAATATTCATCAAATTCTTCTTCACCTAGCTCTTCTTTTCTATCTGTGTTCTCACCAGCCGGAAAACGCGGTGCATCTTGTTGATAATCGGGAAATTCTTCCTGATTTTTTTTTCTTACGGTTGACAAAAATCCTTCAAAAAGTTTATATAATAAAGTTAGAGCAAAAAAGCCTATGACCAGAAAATCAAATATTCCATCGCTTTTCTGTAAAATTTCTCTTAAATCCATTATTTTTTATGATTTGGATTTTTATCTTCTTCATTACCTGAAATCGATTGCCGCATGCTTGTATCGGCCTGAATATTTTTTAATCGGTAATAATCCATTACGCCAAGGTTGCCCGACTCTAGCGCTTTAGCAATAGATAATGGTATTTTTGCTTCAGCTTCTTTAACTTTAGCTTCCATCTCGGTTACATGTGCCCTGTTTTCTTGCTCTTTGGCCACTGCCATAGCTCTTCGTTCTTCAGCTTTCGCCTGCGCGACTGTCTTATCTGTTTCGGCCTGATCGGCCTGTAATTTAGCACCTATATTTTCTCCTACGTCAACATCAGCAATATCAATAGATAAAATTTCAAACGCAGTACCTGCATCTAAACCTCTTTTTAATACGGCTTTTGATATTAAATCGGGATTTTCAAGTACGTCTTTATGGTTACCTGCTGATCCAATACTGCTTACAATACCCTCGCCTACTCGAGCGATAATGGTTTCTTCGGTAGCGCCCCCTACCAGCCTGTCAAGATTGGTTCTTACCGTAACCCTGGTAATTGCTCTAAGCTGAATACCATCTTTTGCTACCGCCGAAATCATAGGGGTACTAATAACCTTAGGCAGTACTGACATTTTAACAGCTTCTAGAACATCACGCCCGGCAAGATCAATAGCAGCGGCTCTATCAAAAAAAAGTTCTATTTTAGCTCTATCGGCGGCAATTAACGCTTTTACAACTCTATCGACATGACCGCCCGCAAGATAATGGCTTTCAAGCTGATCTCTTTTTAAATTTATACCCGCCTTTGTACCCGCAATTAAAGGCTCAACAATTTCACGGGGAGGTATTTTTCTAAGACGCATAGCTATAAGAGAAAATATATTTATAAATACGCCGCTGGCTAAGGCAGAAACCCATAGCCCAAAAGGAACAAAGTAAAAAAAGAGTACGGCGGCTAAAACCGCTAGACCAATTAAAACCGCAGGTGTTATTATCATAAGCTGTTATAAAAAGAAGAGTCTAAACGACAATTGTTTTTTAATTTCAAATTTATTTTTAATTTTCAAAATTTTCGGGAATTATTTTATTCTTAAATAGTAAAAAAGAACTCAACTGATAAAAAGACAATGCTTTTTCACGTATATCTACCGACACTTCGGCAGATATAGTAACTTTTTCTTCATTCAATCTCTGATACGAAATCGGTTTATGATCTTTGCTTAGCCATATTATTGAAAAATAGTCATCTTCTACCCAATATACATTAGAACCGCCTATAATATAAGCAAAACTATCATCAACTTTTATATTTAATAAATCTTTGCCCATGTCTGCTCTATAAGGCAGGTTTAATAGACCCGCGACTGTTGCCAATATATCAATATGGGAACCAATAGTATTTTTTTGCTGAGGCTTTAGTAAAGCGGGCGCGTAAATAAGCAAAGGCACATGAAAATCTTCAAATAAAGAAAGTTTTCTGTGAAATGTATGATCTGCGGTAATAACAAAAATTGTATTTTCAAAAAAATTTTCTTTTCTTATTTTTTCAAAAAATTGTCCCAAGGCCCAGTCTGAATAGTGGTATAAATTTAAATATTCATACATTTCATGATCATCTTCTTTAAATTTTGTCTTAAATCTGCCGTTTAAGTTTTCGGGCAATATAAAAGGCTCATGACTCGACATGCTAAAAATATAAGCAAAAAAAGGCGAATCCGTTTTTTTCATCTCTTCAATAGCTCTGTTAAAAGTATATTCATCGTCGCAGCCCCATAATCTTTCCATATTATCTTTTTTACATTTTTGCAAATCATGTTTATCTACTATAAGATCAAACTGTTCATGTATTAACATGTTCCTCAGCCCTACGAAATCAACCCGGCCGCCGTGTATAAACATATTTTTATAGCCATATTTTTTTAATAATACACTTAATGATGCAAAACGGTTTTGCATTCTCTCTCCTGACATTACGGAATATTCAACCTGATCGGGATATCCGGTTAGAATAGAAAATAAAGCATTTGGTGTTTTATACCCCAACGAATAAAAATTTTTAAAAAATATGCCTTCTTTTGAAATTTTATTAAAATAAGGCGCGACACCTAATTTATCTCCGTTTAATTCTACATATTTACCTGTCCAGCTTTCCATCGCTATAATAACCACGTTATATTTTTTTATATTATTATCATTCTTTATTTTTCTAAATAAAGGATATTCATTATTTATTATTTCATTTTCTTTAATTTGAAGTTTTGAATATATATTTTTTATAGCGGTTTTTTCATCTATAAGTATTTTTGTTTTGTTACTTTTTTCAGTAATTGTACGTAAAATCATATATGGTGAATTTAATACCATTAAATTTACCATATTATATTCACTCACAAAGGCATTTACAATATAAAGCGGTACCCTTTGAAAACCTCCCCTAATTGCTATAATGTGAAGAATAACCCCTAAAATTAATATTACAGTATTTTTTAGAATTGGCAGCTGAGGCAAATTATCAATGTTATTATTTCGTAAAAATCTTTTTGATAAATAAATTAAAAAGCCCGTAATTAACAAAAAGATTAAAATATAAACAGGGTTTTCTAAAATTGCCGTACCCATAATTATAAAAAAATTTATATCCAAAAACTGAAAAATTTCATAACTCAATCTTTTTTGCGAAAAATAAAAATACTGCAAGTCGGCAAGCTGAATAAAAATCGTAATTATAAAAATTATTAAAGACAAAATTAAAGCAACATATATCGATTTTTTTAACTGCCTGTAACGAAAGCTGGATAAAATAAAAAAAAGAAATATAACAATTCCCACCGTTGCGATGTACGCGGCATCAAATCGTATTCCGTAAAAGAATCCTTTTAAAACTTCATATAAAGGGATTTTTGAAAATTTTTCATTATATATTAAATAAAATAAAAAACGAAAACATGAAAAGATGATTAAATTAATAACAAAAAAAGATAAATAATAATATTGAGGTTTGTATTTTATTTTTATAGACTCAATTTGTTCTTTATCTAACATATAATATTACTAGGTAAAAAAATGAAATTGTTATGTAAATTAAGATTTTTATTTTCTATTTCTTTGATAAAACTTGACAAACCAGCTTTTTAAATCCCATTAGTATAAAAATGTATTATTTGAAAAAATTTTTTATACTAAAACACAAAATAAATATTAATGTTAAATTAATATTTTATATCTTTTTTATACTTTCTCTGATAACAAATTCTTATTCTATGGAAGAAGAATGGGAAACAATAATACTGGGCCGGTTAAAATATGAAGGCGGCGGAGACTGGTACTCAAACCCCTCTAGCCTGCCTAATTTATCTGAATTTTTTATGAAAAAAACCGGAATTAAAATGGCCAGGCGCGAGATTATAGTTTCTTTTTCTGATAATTCATTTAAAAAAACACCTATTATTTATTTTACCGGCCACGGTAAAATTTCATTTTCTGAAAAAGAAAAAGAAAATATCAGATGGTACTTAAAAAACGGCGGATTTATTTTCGCCGACGACAACTTTGGGATGGATAAATATATACGTGAAGAACTAAACTCTCTTTTCCCTTCGTCGAAACTATTGGAACTCCCTTTCTCACACTCAATTTTTCAAAAACCTTTTATGTTTAAAAAAGGCGTCCCGAAAATACATAACCATTATGGCGGCAGACCGCAGGCTCTTGGTCTTTTTTATGAAGAAAGATTGGTTGCTTTTTACGCATTTAACACCGATCTTGGCGATGGATGGGAAGACATAGATGTTCACAATGACGGCCCTGATAAACATGAAGAGGCATTAAAAATGGGGTCAAATGTTTTATGGCACGCGCTAACTCACGGTTCTTAAAAATATAATGAATTATATTATAAAAATAATTTTTGCTTTTTTACTTTTATCTTCGGCTTTTTGTTCAACACCGCAATCAAAAGACGACAAAAAAGAAGATATTATATCTAAAAATCCTCTTGAATTTATTGACGGCGAAGAAATAATAACTCAAAATTATAAAACCATTTACGTTTATAATTTTGCGAATTCTACATACCACGCTCATTTAACGGAACGATTAAAAGAAAAAATACGAAATGAACTCAACTTAGACGGTAGATTAAAAGTTATTGATAATAAAAAAGAAGCAGATTTGCTTTTATTAGGCAATATAGAACAATATAAACATATTCCGTCTTATTTTGATAATTTTGGACAGCCCAAACGATTTTTAATGACAATTCAAACCAGAATTTGGGTGCGTATAAATCCTAAAATTGACAACGCTATGCTATTAGAAAAAAGATACGTAAGATATGATACTTCATACTCTATTTTAGATTCTGCCCATGAAACTGAATATACAGCCATAGAGAGACTGCTTGATACCTTGGCGCAAAGAATTACTCTAACTGTATTTGAAGGCTGGCACACCCGTTTAAAAACAGATAAGGAACTGGGTTACGAAGCCAGTAAAGAAAATCAGGGATTTTTTGAAATTGAAGACGCTGAAAAAATTGTGCCTAAAGATCTTCCTAAAGAAAAACGGGATAAAATGATAGAAGAATTAACAAAATAGTTTATTTTTATCTTTCTCTGGGATTAAAAACCTTTCTTAAATGATCGCCCAATAAATTATAAGAAACAACCGTTAAAAAAATTAAAATACCGGGATATAAAGTTAGCCACCAGGCAAAGTCAATATAATCTCGTGAGGTGTTTAATATTTGCCCCCATGACGGTTCGGGAAGTTGAATACCAATACCAAGAAAACTTAAACCCGACTCAAGTAAAACAACACTGGCCACACCAAAAGATGTCATTACAATTACAGGAGCCAAAGAATTAGGCAGAAGATGAATAAAAATTAATCTTAAATGACTGGCACCCACAAGACGAGACGCCATAACAAAATCTTCTTTTTTTCGCTTCAAAAATTCACCTCTTATGACTCTGGCAACACCTGTCCAACGGGTTAAACCTATTACAATCATTATTTTATACAACGATGGTTTAAGTATGGCCAGTACCGCCATAATTAAAATAAGCGTGGGAAAACAAATTACAATTTCAATAACTCTGGATATTATAAGATCAACCTTACCGCCAAAGTATCCGGCGAGAGCGCCTATAATAATGCCAAAAACAAGTGATATACCCACGGCTATTAATCCGACCATCATTGAGTTTTTAGCCCCGTGAATTAATCTGGCGGCAACATCTCTGCCTAATTCATCGGTTCCCAGATAATTACCAAACCTGCCGTAACTGGGAGCCTCTAATATTTTTTCAAGGTTCTTTTCATATGCAGAATATGGTATTATAGTGTAAACAGCAGAAATTTTATTTTGCCTTGATAATTCTTTAAAATCAATGTTTTCAAGTTTTATTTTTTCTTTTTCTGAAAACATAGCTTTAAGCAACGGAGACGCAGGAAGTTCATGTCCCGATTGATTGTTCCATAAAACAATAGGGAAAGATGAAGATAAAAAATTTGAAAATATTGCTATAAAAATAAATAAAATAATAATAACATAAGCAAAAGTTGTCATTCGGTTTGGTATCATCAGGCGGCCTCTTCTTTTTCAAAAGATATTCTGGGATCAACAAGGGTATAACCTATATCAGACATTAAAATACCAAGAAGCGTTAAAAATGAAGAAAATGAAACAACCGCTATAATAACGGCGTGATCGTTACTATGTATGCTGTCAAAAGCCAGCTTACCCATTCCGGGAATTGAAAAAATTGATTCAATAATAACGCTGCCGGCAAAGAGTTCGGGCAGAATACCCGCCATTAGCGTAATTAAGGGTATTAACGAATTTCTCATGGCATGAATATAAACTACTCTTCTTTTGGTCATACCTTTTGCTTTTGCTGTTCTTATATAATCTGATTTTAAGGCTTCCATAAAACTGCTTTTAATAAATCTTGATAAGAAAGCAAATGATCCATAAACCGATACGACTATCGGTAAAAACAAGTGCCACATTAAATCTTGCCATTTTTGCCACAAAGAAAATTCATCATAACCAACGCTACTAAGACCCGCCAATGGGAATAAATTTAAATAATCGCCGCCCGATAAGTATTTAATTAATAAAAGCGCTACCCAAAAACTGGGCAGGGAATATAATAAATAAAGAATAAACGTAACAAAATTATCCCAGTTTGAAGAATCATTTAAAGCCGAAAAAACCCCCAGCGGTACAGATATAAGATATACGATAAAAATTGTAATAATATTCAAAGCCAGTGTAATGGGCAATGCTTCGGCAATTTTTTCGGTTACCGGTTTATGGTCTATGCGGCTTGTACCTAGATCAAGAGTTAAAAGATTTTTAAATGTTTTAAAATACTGCACATACAAAGGCTTATCATCGCCAAAATATTTTCGCATGTCTTCCATATATTTTTCTGATGCCGAAGACTCTTTCATTCCCTCGGCGCTAAAAGCATTCATAGAAACAGGGTCTGGTCTCATCTTAACCAGAATAAACGTAATGGTTACAATACCAATAAGCGTTGGTATCATCCATAAAATTCGCTTTAATATATATAGAGTTTGAGCCACGCGGATGTTTTTTACCTTTCGGGCACGGGTAGTTTTTTTTATGCGGGCGGTCAACTAAAAAGCGGATGGATTCTATTTTTTTGAGGGGCAAGCCCCTCAAACACCCTTTTAGTTTATTTATAAATTTTTTTCTCTCTTACTTTGCTCGATAAAGTCTGAAAATTTGTTACCATTTCTACAGCCGGCAGATTCGCCAATAGAGTTTTTCCGTAAGATTTTTTTAATATTCTGCCGTCTAAAATAGCCGTAACACCTGTATCGGTTTCGGTTCTTATAAGGCGGCCAAAGGCCTGTTTTAACATAATGCCCGCTTTTGGCAGTGACAGCTCAAAAAAAGGTTTTTTATTTTGGGCCTCAAGGCGGTCGCACTTTGCCTTAAACAAAGGGTCATCGGGCGGCGTAAACATCAGCTTTACAATAATTAACATGCGAAGATGAAATCCTGTTATATCAATACCCTGCCAATAAGAGTTTGCTCCTAATAAAACACTGTCAGGATTTTCTCTAAAAAGAGAAAGAGCTTTTTCGGCTCCCCAGTCGGCCTGAGAGAATATTTGAAAATCAGTATTTTCCTGTAATTTTTCGGTAATAACATTCAGCATATAGTGAGAAGTAAAAAGAATAAGAGCTCCGCCGTTTGACAATTTTAAAAGTTGTTTTATTTCTTTGTAAAGTGAATCTTCATACTTTCTTTTTTCAAAATCTGACGCGTTCCACTGGGGTTCCTGAACTTCGCCCGGTACATAAAGCATACAGTTTTTTTCGTAATCGAAAGGTGAAGCGTATAACTGCATGTTTAAGTTTTCTTTTTCAGATTCAGGCATCGCTTCGTTTAAAAAATGATTAAAATATCCTTTTTGAATAATTTCTCTTGAAGAATTTGGCAAATAAGAATACGGCCAGTAGCCAAGCGTAGCGCTTAACCATACTTTGGTTTCGGGCATAAGTTCATAAAGTTCGTCGCCAAGCATTAACCTACAAGTTTTTAATAGAAAACTGTTTGTTTTTTTATCTGCCCAATAAACATTGTTTTCATTATCCATTTTTTGAAATCTTTCAAGAAATAAAACTGCCTGCCCCAGACTTTTTGTAATTGAATTTAACCCATTTAGTGCCAAAGAATCTTCCGTTTCTTCTTTTGCTTCAGAACAATATGTTCTTATGCTGTTAATATTTTCTATTAATTCTTTAGAATCAACTTTATTTTTACCGTCTATTATACGGGTTTCGTTATCGGCAAAATTTAAATTTAAGGAGGTCTCCCAATTTGAAAAAAATAAATCCCATTTTTTTTCAGTTGATTTTAATAAATCAGAAACTCCATTTTCAGTTTTTTCAGATATATTTGAATTTTCTTTTAAGAACCTTTGTATTATTTTTTTTTGATCACTTAAATAATGATTTGAAAAAGAAAGTGAAAAAATATCAAACCCGGTTTTTATAAACCCATGAGCCTCATCAAGAATACAGGCTTCATAAGTTGGCAGAGTTTTTCTTTCATTTAATAAATTAAAAAGCGTTAAATGATGATTAGTTACAATGATGCGAGCCCTGCCCCATATTTTTTTAGCCCGGTAATAATTACACTTTGAAAAAAAAACGCACTTGCCCCCGGGGCATCCGTCAGAATCGCGGCTTACCATACGCCAAAAATCAGCAGGGTAATTTTTATCCAACTCATAAACATGTCCATGTTTATTTTCATCGTTTAATACATTTGCTGCCCAGCCGTGAAAAGACTTCTGCATAGTTTTATTAATAAGTCCCGTAAATTTGCCGGTTTGAAAAGTTTCTTCATAACGAAGTTTACATAAATAATTGTTGCTACCAAGAGCAAGTTCGTATTCTTTTTTTATAAATAATGCCTCGGCTAAAATAGGCAAATCTTTTTCGTAAAGCTGAAGCTGAAGGCCCTTTGTCTCGGTTGATATAATTACCCTTTCGCCGGTTAAATAAGAATAGGCAAAGGCCGCGATAAGATACGCGAAAGATTTACCAATACCTGTTCCCGCTTCAAGTACCGTTGTTTTATCTTCAACTAAGTTTTTTAAAATATTTTTTGACATTTGAATTTGAAAAACACGCGTTTTATAATTCTTAAAAGATTTGCTTAAAAGCTCAAAAGCGCTTTCAATAATTAAATCAACGGGAATATCTTCTGCTTTTATATTTGTTAGGTTTCCCGGGGTTTTAACCCAGGGCGGCAAAGTACGCTTAAAAATTTCTTCGTTTTCTTTTTTTTCTTCTAAAAATAAATCCATTTTTTATTTATCCAACGCCATATTAGCCAGATAATCGGCAATTTTATTTTTTTCACGTTTAACATGTAAAATTTTTGCTTTTAATTCATTCATAAGATTAAAAGCTTTTTCATAGTAATTTTTAAGCTTTGGGCTTTTTATTTTATAAATACCGCTCATTTGTCTTACTAAAAGCTCTGAATCTAAAAAAACAATAGGCGATTTTATGTCTCTTTTTTGGCACTCAAAAAGGCCCTCTATTAAAGCCTGATATTCCGCTTCATTATTGGTACCGTCTTCTAATCTTTTGCTTATTTTAAAAACAGTCGATTCGTTGTTCTTTTTAAATTCTTCTAAAGAAGGAACATTACTTTCATCTTCTAAAAAAAAACAAACTACTCCCAGTGAAGATTTTCCCGGATTGCCGCGTGACGCTCCATCTGCCATTACAATATACTTTTTCATATTTTAATAATTTTATATCAATAAATACATTTATATTTATGGTTTTTACCCGATGTTTTTAACTTTATTTCTTCGGCACATTCTTTTTTTTCTTTATCGCACCTTCCCCTGAAGGGACAGCCCTCTGGCATTTCTTTCAACGAAGGCACCTGCCCTGGTATCGGTTTTAGTTTTTTTAACTGCTTACCCTTAACCACCACAGCCGAGGGCAAAGACTCAAATAATCCGCGTGTATACGGATGTTTTCTTTTTTCGAGAACGTCTTTTACGGGGCCGGTTTCCATTATATCTCCGCCGTACATGACGGCCACTCTATCGGCTATTTGGGCGACAATACCTAGATCATGCGTTATTAATAGTATGGCCATTTTTTCTTTTCGGCTTAAATTTTTTAAGAGCGCAAGTATTTGCGCCTGTATGGTAACATCAAGAGCCGTTGTAGGTTCATCGGCCACTAAAAGTTTTGGCGAGGCCGCCAAAGCCATGGCAATCATCGCGCGCTGTCTCATACCCCCTGAAAGTTGAAAAGGATAGTTTTTTACTCTTATTGCGGGTTCAGAAATACCCACATCCTTTAAAAGTTCAACCGCTTTTTTCATGCTTTCTTTTTTATCCATACCAAGATGAGTTTGTAACACTTCTGAAATTTGAAAACCAATAGTAAAAACAGGGTTTAGCGCTGTCATTGGTTCTTGAAAAATCATTGAAACCTTACATCCCCTAAAATTAATTATTTGCTGCTCGTCATATTCTAATATGTTTTCACCGTTAAAATTAACAAAACCGCTTTCAATATATGCCGGATGTTCCAATAATTTTAAGGCCGAAAGCCCCGTAATTGTTTTGCCGCTGCCCGATTCACCTACCAAGGCTAAAATTTCACCTTCGTTAACATGAAGAGAAACCCCCCGAAGCGCTGTAACATCGCCTTCTGGCGTGTGAAACCCGGTTTTCAGGTTTTCAATAGAAAGAAGATTTTTTGTTTTCGCGCTTGTTTTTTTCGCAGATACGGCTAATTTCACCAAATCAGTTTTTATTTTATTGCGGCTATGTAAAGTTTATATTTTTTTAGGAATTGGCTCGGGTGTTGTCAGTTTTATTTAGATATATATGTTTGAACTTATCTTTTTTCTAAAATTCATTTATATTGCCCTTAAATTGTATTAAATTTTTTTCTTTTAGTATTTTTAATTTTTCCATTTCGGCAGACATATCGCCTTTCTCTGTATCAATTTGTTCGTTTAATCGCTTCTTCTTTTGCCTCATTTTTTCTTGAAACTTAATCTCATAGTCACGCTTTAAAGCCTCGTCAACGAATTTTTTCTCTTCTATTCTTTCATAATTTATTTTTTCGCCATTATCAACATAAGCACAAAAACCTATAACCGATGCAATAACAACCACATTAATTAATTTTACAATTTTATTTTTATACATCTTAACCCCCTTTTTCAATTAACATATAAAACTTTTTACGAAAATCATTTTTTATTATTCATACCTTCCGAGTTTTCCATCGGTAAAAGAACCCCATGACCATATAGTATTATCTGTTTTTTGGGCAATCGAATGAAAAAAACCGACGCTTATTATATTCCAATTAGTATCATTATTTAATTTAATAAGTAAATCTCTATTGTTATAATCACCCATACCCAATTGACCATACTCATTAGAACCACATGCCCAAAGTGAATTATCTGTTTTTTTAGCGAGCAAATAATTCGCCCCAGCAGTAACAGTCAGCCAATTATTATCGGTACCTATTTGTTTTATAGAATAATCATATGTTATTAGACCGGTACAAACATTATAACCAAAATAGCCCCATGTCCATAGAGTACCGTCATTTTTTAAACCAATAGTATATTCATCGTAAGAAGTACCTTCGCCGCCATTATCTATAGATACCCAATTAGTATCTGTACCAATTTGCATGGGAGTTTTGTAAGTACTGTTATTACCAAGACCAAGATTATAACCGCTATTATAACCCCACCCCCATAAAGTACCGTTACTTTTAATGGCAAATGTATTAGCTGAATACGATTTGCTGGCGTAAACCGACTGCCAATCGGTATCGGTGCCAATTTGAACAGGTGTATATCTATCAGTTGTCGTTCCATCACCAAGCTGGCCATTCCAGTTATCACCCCAAGCCCATAACGTACCATTAGTTTTTATGGCCATCGTATATCCTTTTAACTCATCTTTTCCTGTTGATATGAACTGCCAATTTGTATCAGTACCAATTTGAATAGGTGTATGATTGTCAGTCGTTGTACCGTTACCAAGCTGGCCATTCCAGTTATCACCCCAAGCCCATAATGTGCCATTAGTTTTTATGGCTATGCTAAAACCTCCCGAATATGAACCGCCTGCTGAAACAAATTGCCAATTAGTATCGGTACCAATTTGATCCGGTGTATCTCTATTAATTGTCGTACCGTCACCAAGCTGACCGGATGAGTTCTCGCCCCAAGCCCATAATGTACCATCACTTTTAATAGCAAGTGTATGGCTGCCGCCTGTTGAAATAGACTGCCATGTATTATTTGTGCCTATTTGCCCCGGTATTATCATTTTATTTAAATATGATACTGTGGTTGGTATTAACCATGTTATCATATCACCATCGCCAAGCTGACCATCTCTTCCCCAACCCCACAAAAGTATCATTCCGTCATTTAAAATTGCTGTTGAATGGTATGCTCCAGCAGATATAATGTTCCATGTATTATTGTTCCATGGTTTTATAGGTTGTCTTTCATGCGTTTGTGTTCCATTACCTAATATACCCCATCCATTGAAACCCCAGACCCAAAGAGTACCATCAGATTGAGTTGCCATATTATGGAAACCACCCGCATCTATATTTTGCCAGTTATTAGATAAAGTCGATTCTTGAGCCGGTGACAAAATACAGTTATTACCAGATGCGCATGCTGACCCAGCGTCTATCGCAATATTTTGCCCTAATTGACCATACTCATTATTACCCCATGACCAAAGGGTAGTATTACCGCCAGAAGACTGCAGAGCTATCACATGAAAAGCCCCCGCCGATACTTTTATCCATGTAGTAAGTGTGCCTATTTTAGCAGGCCCTGTGGTCACATTAACAGTACTATTATCACCTAACTGACCATAATTATTTCTTCCCCATGCCCAAAGGGTTCCATCACTTTGTATTCCCGTTGAAAAATTCTCGCCGCAAGATATATCAACCCATGCGGCTGTGCCTATTTTAGTAGGGATTAACAGATTTGATACAGAACCATTGCCAAGCTGACCATAAGCATTATATCCCCAAGCATAAATTTCCCCATTTGAATTCAATGCCATTGAATGAAAACCTCCCGCAGAAATATAATTCCAATTTGTTGCACTACCAATTTGAACTGGTGCATATCTATCAGTTGTTGTGCCATCACCGAGCCGGCCAGAAAAATTTTTACCCCACGCCCAAAGAGTTCCATCTGTTTTGATAGCCAGTGAGTGGTAAAAACCTGCTGAAATTTTACTCCAATTATTACCGTAGCCAATTTGAATAGGCACAGAACGTTCACTTTTTGTACCATCGCCAAGCTGGCCATAATCATTATTTCCCCATGCCCAAAGAGTTCCGTCTGCTTTTATGGCTACCGTATGATTCATTCCTGGTGTAATTTGTATAAAGCCAGTTTCATCAACGCATAATGAACTACAGCCATCGCCGTCATTTGTATTGTTATCGTCACATTGCTCACCTGTTGCCGTATTTATAATACCATCACCACAAGCTATGGTTGTAGAACAAACAGACGCATTACAGTATGATGTATCATATAGACCCACATCACATGATTCACCCGCGGTATTATTTATCTTACTATCACCGCATGCAGCAACTGTACAATCAGAATTACATGACGCGCTTTCAACACCATCATCGCATGATTCAATACCATTTATTAAACTATCGCCGCAATAACCAATTACAACACCAGCAACTGAATTGCATAAATTATCGCAAACTGTACACGATGTCTCACCATATAAACAAGTTTCAGTTAATGAATTACCATCATCACATGATTCACCCGCGGTATTATTTATCTTACTATCACCGCATGCAGCAACTGTACAATCAGAATTACATGACGCGCTTTCAACACCATCATCGCATGATTCAATACCATTTATTAAATTATCACCGCAATAACCAGAAATTATACCAGCAACTGAATTGCATAAATTATCGCAAACTGTACACGATGTCTCACCATATAAACAAGTTTCAGTTAATGAATTACCATCATCACATGATTCACCCGCGGTATTATTTATCTTACTATCACCGCATGAAGCAACTGTGCAATCAGAATTACATGACGCGCTTTCAACACCATCATCGCATACTTCACCCGCGGTATTATTTATCTTACTATCACCGCATGAAGCAACTGTGCAATCAGAATTACATGACGCGCTTTCAACACCATCATCACATGATTCACCCGCGGTATTATTTATCTTACTATCACCGCATGCAGCAACAGTACAATCAGACTTACAT
>JAOUOS010000025.1 GCA_029880285.1 Spirochaetia bacterium | reverse complement strand
AATTAATTCTTCAATAACCTCCAATAAGTTTTTTAAGTCTATAGGTAAAAATATTCCTAAATTGCCAAACTGTTTGTGACGTTTCAATCGCTTCAGGGGGGTACCATCATCCCTATCTTTTCCATAAAAAAATATTTATATAGTTGTCTTCTTGTATAAAAATTATTTTAAGGTTAACTATTAAAGAATAATAATAGTGAGTTCATGTAGCAAAACCTATTGTTTGTTAGATGAGCTTAACTAAATATCTAGTATATTGTAAAGGGGAATAAGAATGCGAAAAAGACTTACAAAGATAATTGCAATTAAAGCCTTGCTGATAACGTTTCTATTTTCGGCAGAGCTTTTTTCAAAAGAAGTAATGAAAGGGGTGCCTCAGGAATTTGGTATTTCTGATATTAGTTTTCCTAGTAGAGCAAGACCTTTTTGTGAAGAGTGCCATGGTGAGACATTGGCAGATACTCATCATTCCACAGTTCACGCTCAACAGGGTAACTGTGTAAAGTGCCATCCTTTAAAAGAACAAAATGGTTTAAATTTGCCATGGTTAAGACGAAATTGTCTACAGTGCCATTTAGAAAGTCCGCATCATAAAACACAGCTTGCTATAGATAATAAATGCGGTGAATGTCATGATACGGGTATAAGCAGCGAATTTAAGGCGAACATACCAACCTATGATCAAACGATAATAACACCTACCGCGGCTAAATGCGGTAATTGCCATATGGATGCAGAAGTTAATGGACAAAAAGTAGATGGTCCAAAATTAACACATCATAATACTGGTATTAAGAAGTGTGAAACATGCCATGTCGAAGATCAAAAAGATAAAAACGTGAGAATATGCGAGGCATGTCATAATCCCGACGCGTTACATAGCATAGCCCCTCATGTTCAAGAGAAAAATTGTATAGGGTGCCATGAATTAGAAGGTCAAACCAAGGCAGCGCCTGAGAAAGCTCCTGAAAAGGCCCCTGAGAAGAAAAAATAAATAAAACTAAAATTAAAATAGTTTTTAAAAGGCAGTCTATATGACTGCCTTTTTTATTTTAAAATTACTTTTAAATTTTAATTTGAAAATTTTTTTATGATATCAGATATTTTGTCAAGATTGTATGGTTTTTCTAAAAATTCATTAATGCCAGAACGCTGCCATTCATCTAAATGTTCATTTGCTTCATCACCAGTCATTGCGATAATGGGCATATTTAATTTTAATTCTTCTCTAATTTTTTTTGAAGCTTGTATACCGTCTAAGTTAGGCATGTGTATATCCATAAAAATAATATCAATATTTTCTTTTTTGCAAATTTCTAAAGCTTTGAACCCGTCTTCAGCTATATATACATTTTGATTTATTTTTTCAAGCAGAGCCTTTGCCAGTTTTTGATTAATTATAGAATCATCTACCACTAATATATTATATTTTTTTTCAATCATTTAAATAAACTTTTTATTAATACTTTTTATCTTCTACGCCGGCTGCTTTTCCTTTTTGAGGTGCCTCCCGCTGTCTTGGCCGCTGCTTTGCTCTCGCTGTTTTTAGATCTAGTAGCAGCTGCCAGTGAACCCATGCTCGAAGCCGGCGAAGCAGCCATTGCCGCTGCCGCGCTGTATGAGTCTATGTTATTATGAACTGCTTCGCCCGAAGCTGAATATTCTTGAGGTATTTCTTCTTGAATGACACCTTGAATTTGCGCTTTAAATAAAAATTCAAGTGTTTCTTCTTTTGTTATAGAAACCATTTCTTCAAAAAGTCTAAATGATTCAAACCGATATTCAACAAGCGGATTTTTTTGCGCGTATCCCATTGTCCATATACCCTCTTTTAACTGGTCCAAAGCGTATAAATGGTCTTTCCATTTTTGATCTATTACCTGAAGAGCGATCATTTTTTCTACTAGAGAAAAATTTTTATCTCCTATTTTTTCTTTTTTTTCATCATATAATTTCAGTATATCGTCTAATATTTTTTCTACGATATCATTTGAATTCATAGACAATATATTATTTTCTGAGATATCAAGTTTTAAATTAAAATTGGTTTCAAGCCAGCTTTTTAGACCTTCGATATCCCAGTTTCCCGCGCTTTTGCCGGGTAAAAATAATGAAACACGCTCTGTGACAACATCATGTATAAACTCATTTATTAATTCATGTATATTTTCATTCTCAAGAATTTCATTTCTGGTTTTATAAATATAAGTTCTTTGTTTGTTCATTACGTCATCATATTCTAATAAATGTTTTCTTATATCAAAGTTATGTGATTCTACTCTTTTTTGAGATCTCTCAATGGCATTTGTGACCATTTTATGCTCTATGGCTTCGCCTTCTGCCATACCCAGTCTTTGCATTATAGGTCCTATTCTATCTGATCCAAATATTCTCATTAAGTCGTCTTCGAGAGAAAGATAAAAGCGCGAAGAACCCGGATCGCCTTGTCTGCCTGATCTTCCTCTTAACTGATTGTCAATTCGTCTTGATTCATGTCTTTCTGAGCCTATAATATGTAGGCCGCCAAGTTCTTTTATGCCTTCACCTAAAACGATATCAGTACCCCGTCCCGCCATGTTTG
The DNA here is from genome assembly GCA_029880285.1 of Spirochaetia bacterium. Lineage (GTDB taxonomy): Bacteria > Spirochaetota > Leptospiria > Turneriellales > JAOUOS01 > JAOUOS01. The sequence continues at coordinate 41,685 of JAOUOS010000025.1, read as the reverse complement.
TAGCGATTGTAATATGGCTTTTTTGACCGGCATCTTTAACAATAGAGGCCTCTTGTCCGTGGTGTTTAGCGTTTAATACTGCATGTGGAACCCCCATTTGAGTTAAAATCTTTGATAGTCTTTCTGAATTTTCTATTGATACGGTGCCCAAAAGAACAGGCTGTCCTTTTAAATAGCATCCTTTAACTTCTTCTGCAATAGCATTAAATTTTTCTTTTACGGTACGGTAAATTTTATCAGGATAATCTTTTCGAGTAAGAGGTCTATTGGTAGGCAGAACAATTACGTCTAAATTATATATTTTTTTAAATTCTTCAGCTTCTGTATCGGCAGTACCTGTCATGCCGGCTAATTTTTCATACATTCTAAAGTAATTTTGAAATGTTATAGTAGCTAATGTCTGGTTTTCTCTTTTTACGTTAACCCGTTCTTTGGCCTCTAATGCCTGATGAAGTCCGTCTGAATATCTTCTGCCTTCCATTAGTCTTCCCGTAAATTCATCAACGATAATAACTTCACCGTTTTGAACAACGTAATCAACATCACGTTGAAAAAGGGTATGAGCCTTTAAAGCCTGATGAACATGATGCACCAAATCTACATTAGCGGGGGCGTATAAATTTTCTACATTTAACAGTTTTTCAACTTTTGCCACGCCCATTTCGGTTAGTAACGCGCTTCTTGCTTTTTCATCTATTTCATAATCTTCTTTATCTTGAAGCTTCGGGATAATTTGATTTACTCTACCGTAAACTTCTGTACTTTTTTCGGCAGGGCCGCTTATAATTAAAGGTGTTCTGGCCTCATCAATTAAAATAGAATCGACTTCGTCTACAATTGCGTAGTAATGAGATCTTTGAACTTTTTGGCTTATATGTTCTACCATATTGTCTCTTAAATAGTCAAAGCCAAATTCATTGTTTGTACCGTATGTAATATCAGCAGCATAATTTTTTTGTCGTTCTGTGTAAGACATTTGAGATAAAATGAACCCTACCGATACGCCTAAAAATTCATAAATTGGTTTCATCCATTCAGCGTCTCTTTTGGCTAGATAATCATTAACAGTAATTACATGAACGCCTTTTCCTGTAAGGGCATTTAAATACACGGCTAAAGTAGAAGTTAAAGTTTTACCTTCACCTGTTTTCATTTCGGCAATAGTTCCCATATGAAGAGCAATACCCCCCATAAGCTGAACGTCAAAATGTCTCATTTTTAGTGTGCGTTTTGAAGCTTCCCGCACAACAGCAAAGGCTTCAGGTAAAAGGTCATCAATTGATTCGCCACGTGCGTATCTTTCTTTAAATTCAACAGTTTTCGCTTTTAAAGCATCATCAGCCAGAGTTTCAATTTCTTTTTCAAGAGAGTTTATTTTATTTATAAGGGGAGAAAGTTTTTTAATATCACGCTCATACTTTGAACCAAATATTAAATTTAATATAGGATTTATCATTTAGAACTCTCCGAAGGATTTTTTATTTTTCCTTTTCTCAAGTATATCACTGGAAAAGTTTAAATTGTCATGTAAAGCAGAAAATATGTGATTCATATAAAAAGAGGATAGATGGGAGTTCAAAAAGTAGGGAAAATAAATAACTTTTCAGATAAGCCTGCATCGAGTTCATCGCAAGCGAAGCTAACCACTGGTAGATGATAAACAGGATTGTATTCGCCTTTTAATCCTGTTATCATGTCTCTTCGCAAGCTAAGCTAACCGTAGGTAGGCATGGCAAAGCCATGAGCAAATTTTCTTTGTAAAATAATATTACTGCCTTTTTACCAAACTTTTTTAAAAAAGTGTATATACATTTCTTATTAGTTTACAATTTCATCTTTTATTAAAGGCTGGCTTATTATTGACAGGCTTGCTTAAAAGTATCTAAAAATCGAGTGGCTCCTGTCTAAAATGTTTTTATGTCAAACAAGAAAAAACTCATGATTGTAGATGGTCACGCGATGGCCTACCGGGCGCACTACGCTTTGGTGAATCAGAATTTAACCGATGCCTCGGGAATGCCTACCGAGACAATTTTTGGTTTTTTTCGCATGCTGGGCAAGCTTCTTGAAAAATTTAATCCGGAATATCTTTTAATTGTATTTGACCCTCCGCGGCCCAACTTTCGGCATGAAATGTACAGCGAATATAAGGCAAACCGAAAAGAGACTCCTGATTCTTTAAGGGTTCAGTTAGACGAGGTAAAAGAGCTTACCGAAAAATTATCGCTGCCCGTAATAATTCCTGAAAATGAAGAAGCCGATGACGCGATTGCTTCTATTGTAGAGAGAGAAAAAAATACCGATTTAGATATTTTTATTGTTTCATCAGATAAAGATTTGTTTAATATTTTATATTCTAATGTTAAAATGCTAAGAGCTAAAAAAGGGGTAAGCGATTTTATTGAAATTGACAGTGAATATGTTAAGACAGAATTTAATTTAAGAATTGATCAAATTCCCGATTTTATGGCCTTAACAGGCGATACTTCTGATAATGTGCCAGGGGTAAAAGGGATTGGTGATAAAACAGCAAAAAAGCTTATACAGGAATTCGATAGTCTGGATAATTTATATGAAAATATTGAAAAAATAAATTCAGAAAGTACGCGGCAAAAACTTCTTGAAAGTAAAGATAACGCTTATTTGTCAAAGAAACTGGTATCTTTAAAGAAAGATCTTAAAAATATACCAGATATAGATAATCTGCTTTGGCGCGATAAAATAAAACCAGATGAGCATTTGCTTTTATTTAAAACAAAAGGGTATGTGTCTGTTTATAATGAATGGACTCGTCTTTTTTTAGAAGAAAACGAGATTAAAAATTTACCGGTAGACGATATAGCTAAAGATTTGTTAATTATAAAAACTGAAAAAGAATATAAAGACCTTGAAAAACGAATACCTAAAGCGGCCGAAATTTCCATAGATACAGAAACCACGAGCATATCACCAACAGAGGCAAAACTAGTGGGTGTTTCTTTATCATTTAAAGAAAATGAACAATATATTACCGCTTATATTCCGGTTGTGTTTGACGAAGCGGGAGAAAGACATTTTGATTATCAGGATGTGGTAGATGGGGTTGACGCGTTAAACTGGATAAAACCAGTTCTTGAAAATGAAAATATAAAGAAGATAGGGCAAAATATTAAATATGATTGGATTGTTCTAGAAAATCACGGCATTAATTTAAAAAACGTATATTACGACACGATGGCGGCTTCTTATTTAATAAATCCGGCGGTAAGAAAGCATAATTTGGACGATTTAGCTTTAACATATCTGGGGCATGAAACCATTAAATATAAAGATCTCGCAGGGGTTGGGCAAAAACAAAAAGCGTTGGTAAGCCTGCCTCTTTTTGATTTGGCAAAATATGCCGGTGAAGACGCTGAGGTTACTTTAAGGCTTAAAGAAAAGTTAGAGGCGCTTCTTAAAAAAGAAAACCTAACGGGTTTATATGAAAAAATAGATATGCCGTTGATATCGGTTTTAAAAACGATGGAACAAAACGGAATTTTGTTAGATTTGAAGTATCTGAAAACTTTGCATGACGAGTACTCGGTTAGATGCAAAGAGCTTGAAAAAAATATACATAAAGAAGCAGACGAAGAGTTTAATATTCAATCGACAAAAGAACTTCAGCGAATTTTATTCGAAAAGCTTAAGATAGAATCGGCAAAAAAGACACAAAAGGGCCAGCTTTCAACCAGTGCCGATACCCTTGAGGCCATTAGAGATAAGCACCCTATTATAAATTATTTGTTAGAATATCGCGGATATACAAAGCTTTTATCTACGTATATTGATGCTTTGCCTGAATATGTAAACAGTAAAACAAAAAGGGTGCATACTTCTTTTTCTCAGACTATAACAGCGACTGGCAGACTGGCGTCTTCGGCGCCTAATTTGCAGAATATTCCCATTAAAGAAAAAGAGGGCAGGGTAATTCGAAAAGCCTTTATTGCCGAAAAAAATCACGAACTCTTGTCATTAGATTACAGTCAAATTGAACTTAGGGTTTTGGCCCATTACTGCAAAGACGAAAATCTTACAAAAGCTTATAAAAACGACGAAGACATTCATGATCAGGCTGCGTATCTTTTATTTAGAAATAAATTTGATGAAAAAAACAATTGTTGGATTGAAAACGGTGATGAAAGCGAAAAAATTCACTACGGAGAAATTGACGCGGGCATTCTTGAAAAAATGAAGCAGACTTCAGAATTTGCAAAATACAGGGGGCATGCTAAGATTTTAAATTTTTCAATTGTTTATGGTGTTACAGAATTTGGTTTAAGTCAAAGTATGGGAATTTCGCGTGAAGAAGCCAGAAAACTTATAGCGGCTTATTTTGAGGCCTTCCCCGGTATACAAAAATTTATTAAAGAAACAATTGAAAAAACCAGAGAAGAAAAATATAGCGAAAATTATTTTGGCAGAAAAAGGCTTATAACAGATATTGGTGTAAAAAACAGATTCGGACGTGAGGCCGCCGAAAGGCTGGCCATTAACACTCCCATTCAGTCAACAGCGGCAGATATTATAAAACTGGCCATGATTAACATTCAAAACGAGCTTATAAATAAAAATTATAAAACAAAAATGCTTTTACAAATTCATGATGAGCTTGTTTTTGAGGTTCCCATCGAAGAAAAAAACGAAATTTTCGCGATGGTAAAAGATAAAATGGAAAACATTGTAAAGCTTGACGTGCCGTTAAAAGTAAACGGCGGCTTTGGTAAAAACTGGGAAGAGGCAAAATAAGTAATGTTTATCATAGAAAGCGTTAAAGACATGGCTAATTTTAGCGAAAACTTTCGAGTGAATCATCCAAATGAAAAAATTGGTTTTGTGCCTACCATGGGTTATTTGCATGAGGGCCATATTTCTCTTATTCATAAGGCAAAAACAATTTGTAAACATATTGTTGTTTCTATATTTGTAAATCCTATACAGTTTAACGATAAAAAAGATTACAATTTATATCCGCGAAATTATGATAAAGATAAAGAATTATTAAAAAAAAATAATGTGGATGTACTTTTTATGCCACGAAAAGAAGAGGTCTATGAAAAAGAAAATCCTGAAATTATAATTGATTATCCGGCACTAACAAAACTATTGTGCGGAAAAAATAGGCCGGGACATTTTCAGGGCGTTTTGCATATTGTTCATAATTTGTTCCAGTGGGTAAAACCCCATGCCGCAGTATTTGGCCTTAAAGATTACCAGCAGTTTTTGCTTATTGAAAAAATGACGCGCGATTTGGCCTTTGATATTAATATTATCGGGGCTGAGTTAATAAGAGAAAAAGACGGCTTGGCGCTTTCAAGCCGAAATGTGCGTCTCTCAGATAAAGGTAGAGATAAGGCGCTCTTAATATCAAAAGCTTTATTTTTAACCAAAGATGTGTGGCTAAACAATAAAAATACCACGGCAGCCGAACTCACCGCTATTTTAAACGAAAAAATGAAAAAACTTGATGTAGAATATGCCGGTGTTTATTGTTTGAATTCTCTTGATTATTTATCTTTTAATGAAAAAGTAGAAAAAGGTCTGCTGGCTGTTGCTGTTAAAATTGATGGCGTAAGACTTATAGATAATTTGGTATTAAAAGATTAATTTATAAGTGGTATAAAAAACAATAAATAATTATTGTACAATAATTATAGATATAGGTTCTTTAATAACAGTATTTTTTGAAATGTTATCCATCCGCATTTTAAGCGATTCGGTTACTTCTAATCCTTTGCTAAATAATAATGTTCCATTTTCTGATACTACATCATCAGAAAATATCATACCTTTTTTTAAATCTGAGATATAAACATCGGTAATTTCAAAAGAGCTTTCGCTTTCAAGAGCCGATTTTAAGGCGTCTATTATCTGTGCGTTATAAATTTTATCTTTTTGCTGGCGTTTTATTAAGGCAGCAATAGCCAGAGGAATTTTTTTTTCTTTTTGAACTAGCGCGTCGTATTCAATTGCTACGTTTAAAATACTTATACCTAAAGCTGTTTTTTTATCTTCCTGTGGATGTATTTCATTTATATTTTTATTCTGGTTTCTAATTATTTTGGCGGTTACTTCTAGCCGCGGAATATTTGATATTAAATTATAACCTGTTTCGGGCTGTTTTTTATACATTTCGTCTTCTTCATTTGATAAGCCTGTATTTTTATATATCTTTTCTAAAGTATTTTCGGGTATAGTTATACAGCCTATTTGAGAAAGCATGGCGGCAATTTCGACTTCCCACATTTGAATTTTTAACTGTTCTAATATTTTTTTAACGACTCTGGCTATGCGCGAAGCTTTACCAAAAGCGATAGGACTGGCTAAAGATAAAAGGTCGGTAAGAATTTTAACGCTGCCCTTAAATGTTTTTTCTAATAATATTTTTTCTGCCTTTATCAAATTGTATTGATAGATACCCGCTTCAATGGTTGTTTTTAGATCTTCAATGGGGCATGGTTTAGTTAAAAACCGGAAAATGTTTCCCTGATTTACGGCTTTTGCCGCGTCTTCAAGATCGGCTTTACCAGTAAGCATAATTCTTGTAATATCAGGATATATTTCTTTTACTTTATTAAAAAATTCAATTCCGTCAATAGTGGGCATTTTTAAATCTGAAACAATTACCTTAAAAGGGGTTTCTGATTTTCTTAAAATATGAAGAGCATCAATGGAACTTAACGCTGTTTCAATTTCAAAAAACTTATGTAGATTTCTGTGAAAGCCTTCTAAAACCGATTGTTCATCATCTACAAGAAGAATTTTATCCATTAATGTCTTCTGTATTCTTGGTATAGATTGAAAAGCATTTTTCTTGCCATAGATTTACTTTTTCTAAAAGACCGCATTTGGTCAGGTAGTTATTGTCTAATTCTACAATATCAAATTTATTTTCTTTGAAAATATGGTCAAAATAATTTCCAGCATGAACAGCAGTTAAAGGTCTAAAGGTCTTTCCAGAAAAAAGAGAGGGATTATGATGGTAGGTAATTGCTTCGACTATAGGATCTTGAAAGCTCCACATTCCGCTTAGAACAGCTCCTACCTCTGCGTGAGAAGCACTGAACATTTTTGATTCCATTTTATGGTTTGAAATATTATTTTTATAGGCCGACTGAATTGATAAACTATATTTTTCAGGAAAGTTTATGGCAAGTATTAATTTGCCAATATCATGAAGAAGTCCGGCCAAAAAGCAGTCTTCAATGATTTCTTTTTTTTGATTTTCAACTTTCGCGATTTCTTTAGCAAAAATTGCCGTATTAAAACTATGTTCCCACAGGTTGTTAATTGAAAAACCGGGAATTATTTTATTTTGATATGAAGAAAAAATTCCAATAGATAAAACAAGATTCATTATAATTTCTTCGCCTAATAATATAACAGCTTCTTTGGGATCAGTAATTGTTCTTGAAATACCAAAAAAAGCTGAATTTACCAGTTGTAATATTTTTGAGGTCATGCTTATATCTTTTGAGATGATTTCGCCCGCTTTTTTCAATGAGGCCTCTTTTGAATTAAATTCTTTTACCAGTTCGTCGTATAATACAGGAAGGCTTGGTAAAGATATAAGGCTTGATACCAGTTTTTGCAGATATTTATCCCGAAGTCTTTCTCTAATGGAATAAGAGTTCATAATAGCAATTTTTAAATCTTCAGGATCGCAGGGCTTCCATAAGCATAAATTAGCGATTTTTGATATTTTCAATCCGCTTTCTTTTGCCATTTGTCCCGAAAGAACAATACGAATAGTTTCAGGAGATATTGTTTTTATTTTAACAAGAAGTTCCGCGCCGTCCATTTCGGGCATTCGAATGTCGGTAACAATTACATCTATATGATTTTTTGCTATTAAATCAATGGCTTCTTTGGGTTTTATTGTAAAATACATATTCCATGTTGGGCGCATTGATCTTAAAGATCGTTTTAATCCGTCTATTACAGCCTGTTCATCGTCTACGAATAAAATACTTTTTGTCATGAAGAAAGTTCTATGGGTAGTTTAATTATAAAGGTGGTTCCCTCATTTAATTTTGTTTCAAGATTAATATTGCCGTTATGTTTTTCGGTAATTACGTTGTGAGCAATAGCAAGTCCCTGGCCGGTTCCTTTGCCTTCTTCTTTTGTTGTAAAAAACGGATTGAACACTTTATCTTTGTTTTCTTCTTGAATACCGCATCCTGTATCAGATATTTTAATTATAATATTATCATTTTCTTTTTTAGTAGATATAGTTATTTTTCCTTTTTCTTTTATTCCACTTTTATTTACTTTTTCTTGAATCGTCTGTGCCGCATTAATAATTAGATTTAAAAAAACCTGATTTAATTCGCCGGGAAAGCACAGCAAATCATCAATTGTATTGTCAAAGTTTAAGTCGATATCTGCGAAATACTTCCATTCGTTTCTTGAAACATTAATTGTATTTTCAAGAGCTTTGTTTATATTTAAATATTTTTTATCTTTTGAACCCGGATGAGAAAATTCTTTCATTGATCTAACAATGTTTGCTACTTGCGTGATACCTTCGGTAGATTGTCTAATTGCTTTGGGAATTTCTTCTTTTATAAATTCAAAATCGATTTCGCGCATTATAGATTGAATTTCTTTTACAGTTTTTAACTTTGCCTTTTTATTCAATAGATCGTCTAAGAGACCTTGAATTTTAATCAGTAATTTTTGCAGATCATAAAAACTGCTTTCAATAAAGTTTATATTATCGCCAATATATTGAATAGGGGTGTTAATTTCATGAGCGATACCCGCTGCAAGCTGGCCTATCGCTTCAAGTTTTTGTGCCTGCGAGTATTGATATTGAATTTTTTCTATTTCAAGTGATTTTTTTTCTTCTGACATTTTATTCTCTTTGTAAAAGAAGAATAAGGCTGTGTATATAATATATTTAATTTCTTACGTAAACTATTATTTATTAATTATATTATAAATTCTTAAAATACAATTTTAGCTTATTGTACCAGCAATTTAGTATATTTATTAACAGAAAACGACAAATAAAGAGTATAAGGTTTTATAAATATTAGTTGCTTTTTAAAGATTAGATTTTGTTTGAGACCATAAATTAATATAAAGAAGTAAATATAATATGAATATTGGTTTTTTAATAACAAACTGGGAAGAAATAGATCCCAATAAAAGTTCGACCTTAAGAGTAGTGCATGAGTGTGTTTTGCGAAAGCATAAAGTATTTATACTTTATCCGCAAAATTTAACAGTTAGAAATAATATTGTGCATGGTTTTGTAAAAGAAGTACAATTAAATGAAAAAATAAGTGATTCAACAATTACGTTTTATAAAAAAACAATATTTAAAGAAAAGCTTACCCCTTTACACGCGTTTGACTGCATTTTCATTAGAAAAGATCCGCCTATTGATTCTTTAATTTTAAATTTTTTAGATTCTATAAAAAGTGAAACTTTAATTATAAATGATATAGAAGGTCTTAGAAAAGCTAATAATAAATTATATACAACCACATTTCATGATCCCAATAATACTTTTTTACCTATTACGCATGTGTCAAAAAATAAGGGTTATCTGCAAAAGGTTATTGATGAATCTAAAAGTGATAAAATGATTTTAAAACCTTTAGATGGTTCAGGAGGCCGCGGAGTTATTGTTCTTGAAAAAAATGCTCCTAATAATATCTCTTCTCTTTTAGATTTTTATATTAACAGAGGCAGTGAAAAAACATATGTTATAATTCAAGATTATATAGAGGGCGCCGAGCAGGGTGATATTAGAGTTTTAATGTTAAACGGCGTGTCTATTGGAGCATACCGCCGGGTACCGGCAAAAAATGAAGTTAGAGCAAACATTCACGCTGGCGGTACGGCGCAAAAATATGTGTTGACTGAAAAACAAAAACATGTTTTAAAAAAAATAGGACCTAAGCTCGTATCAGATGGCCTTTATTTTGTAGGCGTTGATATGATAGGCGAGAAGATACTTGAAATTAATGTTTGTAATCCGGGAGGTATTTCTAATATTAACAGGTTAAATAAAGTAAAATTGCAAAAGAAAGTGGTTGATTTTATTGAAGAAAAAGTGCATGCGAAAAAGGAGAAAAGAGTAGAGATGGAATACCTGTTAAAAAGACTAAGCGAATTAAGAAATACATAATTAAATCCACTTTTTTCTCTTGAAATATAACAAAAGGATAGAAGGCACAAGCAGAAAAGAACCCCAAAGTACAGGATACATCCACTTTATTTTTAGTTCTGGCATGAATTCAAAATTCATGCCGTATATGCCCGTAATAAATGTCATAGGAATAAAAATGGATGTAAAAATTGTGAGTACTTTTACAATTTCGTTAGTTTTATTGCTTACGCTTGATAAATAAATATCAAGCATACCATTTGTAATATCTCTGTATGAATCAATTGTTTCTGTAAATCGGATGGTATGATCATAAATATCTCTTAAATAGAGCTCCGTTTTTCTATGAATTAAGGCAGAACTGCTTCTTTGAAGTGACGATAAAAGTTCACGAAGGGGTGAAACTGATCGTCTCACAAAAATAAGTTCATGTTTTATTTTTTGTATGCTGGCCAATGTTTGTTGTGAGGGATTTTCAAGTAGTTCAATTTCTATAGATTCATAAAATTCATCAAATGAATCTTGAAGAGAAAAGTAATCGTCAATTATAGTATCTAAAAAGATATAAGCCAAATAATCTGTTTCTAATATGCGTCCTTTATTATGAATTAGTCTTCTTGATATAGATTCAGTAAAAGTATCTGTTTTTTCTTTAAATACAAGAATATATTTATTAAAAATTAAAATACTTATTTGCTCATAATCAATTTCAAATTTACCTGTGTTGCCAGTTAATCGTTTTAACACAATAAACAAAAAATTATCAAATTCTTCATACTTTGTTCTCTGGTTTGTGTTTAAAATATCTTCTAAAACAAGGGGATGTATTGAAAATTTTGTGCCTATATCTTCAATAAATTTTATATTTTTAAGACCCTCAACAATAATTATAACTCTATCATCTTTGTTTTTTGTTTTGGGCAGCTCTTTAATTAAACTTATTTCTGTTTGCGTACACCCTTTTTGATTGTATTTTATTGCCGTTATTTTTGACTTTTGTTTACGTACCTCGCCTACGTGAACCAACGCCCCGGGGGGCATTCCCGTCTTTTCTGAAACACTGCTTAAAGATTCAGGCATTTTTTACTACAAGTACATATTAGTATAATATTTTGTAAATATATTTTACATAATAGGATTTTTTTGAATTCTATTTTGAGCGGCTTCTAAAATCATTTTCAGCATTTCTTGGTAGCTTATGTTTGATAGTTTTGCCATTTTTGCCAGATGGCCGTCCCAGCACCAACCCGGGTTCGGGTTTGCTTCTAATAATCGGGGGGTTTTATTCGTGTCAAGACGCCAGTCGAAACGGGCATAGTCTCTGCATTCAAGCCTTTCAAAAAGTTTTACGCAACTGGCTATTAAAAATCGTTCAGTTTCTTCGGGGAGGTTTGCGGGAACAGATTTTAACTTCCAATAAGGAGAATTCTTATCCCACTTGGCTTCATAACCGCAAATCTTAGGCAGTTCATCAGGCAGCATAGAGTAGTCTTCTTTTATAATAGGCAAAACAGTGTACGATTCAGGCGGATTGCCTATAATACCAACACTAATGTCGTCTCCATCTAAGAATTGTTCTACTAAAACAGGTTTATCGTATCCTAATCGGTTTCTTACCCATAAAATAGCTTCTTCAAATTCTTTTATGTTACGGCACACGCTTTTTTGAGTTATGCCAAAGCTTGAATCGCCAAAATTTGGTTTAACAATTACAGGAAAATCAATTTGAACTTCAAAAAAATTTGTTACGTCTGGATTAATAAAAAAAGCCTGAGGTGTTGGAATATCCATTTCTTTGGCGATACCACGAACTAAAGATTTATCATAACAATAGGCTAAACACTGAGGGCTGCCGCCTGTGTATTCTATATCGAGCATCTCTAATAACGACGGCACATGAAGTTCTTTCGTAGCTTTATTGTTAAAACCTTCATCACATAAATTAAAAGCATATTTTATTTTATTTTTATTCTTTAAAAGATCGTTAATAAGTGATTCATGATGATTTAAGAATATGAAGTTATAATTTTTTATATTCTTAAGTGCGTTTTTTAACTCATTGATTGTATGAAAGTCATCATCATCAAATTTGCCGCTGGGTTTTATAATGTCAGTAATGGTGGGATCTCCCATAAGTACTGCTACAGTTGTCTCAACGTCTGTTTTTTTTCGAATAGGTGTCCATTCTTTTTCGGCATTGGCTGTTATAATTATACGTTTTGCCATCATGCCTAAATCCATATTTCTTTGAGAGTCGGTTATAATGTCAGCGTGATGTTTTATGTTTGTAAAACCGGCAATTTTAATTATATCTGAAATCTCTTCTTTTGAATAGAGTCTCTCGGCATAAAATTGATCGGCTATAACGCCTTTATGAGCGTGAGTGATTACTTCTCTAGAAATAAGCCTGTTGTTATCGGCCGATAAAGAACGCTCACGGCATACAAAATAATTTTTATCTATCCATTCCCAGCTTCTAGATTGAAAATTGTCTTTCATATATTTACCGTCGGTGATATCAATTAACAGTTTTCCCGATGGTTTTAATATACGCAGTATTTCTTTTAAAACAGCTTTATCATCTTCTGCTGTTTCAAAGTAGCCAAAACTGTTGCCGGCCATATAAACAATATCAAAAGTATCGGTAGGGAAGCGGAGTTTTCTGGCGTCGCCTTCTTTAAATATAACATTGCCTCCTTTCTCGCGGTTTAAATGACGCGCTCTATTAATTAGATAATTTGATCTATCTATGCCAAATATATTTTTAAAACCTCTATTTGAAAATTCAAGGGAATGGCGTCCCTGGCCGCAGCATAAATCAAGAATTTTCATGTCTTTTTGGGGTTTTAATATTTCAATAAAAGTATCAATTTCTTTTTCTGTTAAAATACTATCTTCCACTACGTCTCCATCGGTTCTCAGGTAATTAGCGTTGAATATCTCTTTCCACCATTCTGATTTTACGTAGCTTTCAAGGTTGCTTACCGGCCCTATGGTGTCTAAGATTTTCAAAGCGGGGTTTTTTTTGCGTCCCATGTTTTCTCCTTCTTTTATTGTAAAAAAAACTAACTTAAAACAATAAATATTAGTTATTGTTTAGCGGTGGATTTTTATATGCCTTATAATATGTAAAATGTTTTATATACAAATAAGACTTGACGCGCAAAAAGCTGAAGTTTTTTTTATGCGCCTTTTTTGGACGCCATTTTAACAAAAAGGAAAAATGTATGAAAAAACTAATAATAATGCTATTTTCTTTAGTTTTCACTTTTTCTGCTTATACATGGGAAAAGGGTGAAAATGAAGAAAACAGCCAGCAGGAAGAATACGAACAAGCTGAAGATGTTTATATTCAAAAAGACGATGGTGAAAACTACAGCGATCCTGCCGAAAACGGGCAAAATTACAGCGACAGTGAAGAAGAGTATAATTCGCAGTCTGAAGAAGATTCAGATGATATTTCAACAGACGAAAGATAAATACTTTTAAAGTAATCTATTTAAAAATCCCCATTGTTGTGGGGATTTTTTTTCAAAATTTATATCTTTCTTGACTCATGTTAAGAATTAAATAATGGTTGTCGGTTTGAATTTAAATTAATTAAAGACTATAATCTATTTTAAAAGTGATATGACAAAAACGATGAATAAAGCAAGTCTTCTTGTAGTCGACGATAAAGAATTAAATCTCAAAATAATGAAAGAAATACTTTCTTCTGAATATAAAATTTGTACCGCAAAAAATGGCCGTGCCGCTTTAAGTCTTGCAAAAGAAAAAAAACCAGATTTAGTACTTTTAGATATAGACATGCCCGAAATGGATGGATATGAAACATGTACCTGTTTTAAACAGGACAATGAATTGAAAGAAATTCCTATAATATTTGTAACATCAATGGATGAAGAAAGGGACGAAGAAAAAGGTTTAAGCCTTGGTGCCATTGATTATATTCCAAAACCTGTGCGGCCCTCAATATTAAGAGCCAGAGTTCGAAATCATCTTGAATTAAAAAAACATAGAGATCTTTTATATAAAGATTCATGTATAGATTCTTTAACCGGTTTGGCCAACCGTCGAAAATTTGATGAATATTTTAATGAAATATGGAAAAAAGCACAAGCCGATAGTTTACTTGTTTCTTTAGTTTTATTTGATGTTGATTGGTTTAAAAAATTTAATGATTCATATGGGCATAGTAAGGGCGATGAGTGCTTAATAAAAATAGCCGCAGAATTAAATAAATGCGCGAAAAATTATCAGGATGTTTTTGTCGCGCGCTTTGGCGGTGAAGAGTTTGCCGCTGTTTCAACCAATAAAACTTTAAATGAAACTATTAAAATGACAGAAAAAATGAGAAAAGCGGTAGAAAATTTAAAAATATCCCATGAAGTCTGCAATAGAGAAAAATTTGTTACCATAAGCGCAGGCATTTCTGTTGTTATTCCAAATTTATCAATTGAGATTAAAACATTATTTAACGCTGCTGATGAAGCGCTTTATAAAGCTAAAAAGAAGGGACGTAACAGGTTAGAAACAATAACATTCTAAATACAGTAGTTCAATTCGAAAAAAAAAATACGGGGTCAGTTATATAACAAATACATCATGGCAGGGAAAAAAGGAGTAGGCTGGTTTGGGTAAATATGGCACGAAGCTCATTGTGAAAGCTCCCAGAGGTCATATTTCTTTTGCAACTTCAGAAAAAAATGGCACAACCTAAATTGTTTTTCTTACTACGGTAAAGATATAAAATAAAAATTTTATTTTTAACTTAATGTTTCTTTGTAATATTTGTAAACTTTTATAAAATATATAAAGAAAATTTACGAAATCTTGTCGAATGTATAGATTAGTAGTATAACGGTTAAATATTATATAATGTCAAAAAAAGAAAAAACAAAAAAAAATAAAAAATTATTTTCAATTTTTACTTTTGAGATAAAAATAAGCTGTACTTTAGCTTCTGTTTTATTATTATCTTTTGTTTATTATTATTTTTATGTTTCATCTGATTTTATTCATAACAATTTATTATATTTATTTTTATCATCTGTAATATTTTTAACTTTTATATTTTCAATTTTAACTCTTATTAAAAATATAAAAATTAGAACACAGCTTACTAATATTGCATTAAAGTATTCTGGAAAAAATTATGCAGAATTAAATTTGAATTCAAAAATGAAATTAATATTTTTTTTGAAAAAAATAAATAATGTAATAGGCCATGAGATTTCATTTTCAAATAAGCTGGAAAATAATCAATTTATAATTAAAAAAAATATAGTTGAAATAATTTCTTTCTTTAATGGTTTAAAAGATGAAGCTGTTAATCAATATAATGCATTAGAGTCAGCAGCAACCGCATTAAAAATTTTGACAGATTCTATAGAAAATATTGCTAATGCTTTATATGAACAAACCGGAGCTTCTGAGAAAACAAAAGAGGCTTTTACTTCATTTCATACCAGTACAAAAGATTTATTTAAAAACATTTCGGCTGTAAATGATCAATCAATGAAAACTTTAGGTAAGGCCTACATGGGTAGTGATGTTATTGAACAAAATGCTTCTTCTATTGCTAATATAAGACAAAGCGCAGAAAAAATAAGTGAAATAATAGAAGTAATAAACGGAATATCTGAAAAAACAAATCTCTTGGCGTTAAACGCGTCTATTGAAGCTGCCAGAGCGGGTGCTCATGGTAAGGGGTTTGCCGTGGTAGCAGATGAGGTAGCCAAGCTGGCAGAAAAAAGTTCAGTTTCTGCCAAACAGGTTAGTGAACTTATTGTGACCAATTTAGACGCCGCACGAGAAGGCGAGCAGGTTTCAGAAACCGCTAAAAATTCTTTTCAAGAAATAAGTGAAAGTATACAAGAAATGACAGATTTAATTCAGCAGATAAATTCTTATATAGGGGATGAAGAAAAGTATATGTCAAATTTGGTAGATAGATTTGATATTATTAAAAAATCAAGCAATGAAATTAAAGATCAAATTTTAGATCAAAGCCGAAAATCAAAAGATATATATGAATCAATGAATGTTCTAGGCGATACAACACAATCTTTTAAAGATGGCATTGAGTCTATGGTGCAACTTATGAAATCTCTTGTGAAAAAAGAGTAAATCAACTGATATAAAATTAATTTAGCTGTTGAAAATTTACTTAAAAATAAATAATAAACCCCGATAATAGGTAAAATGAATAATTTTAATTTTAAGAAAAATAATTTAATATTACGTCATCTGCTTATAATACTATTTTTATTTTCAAATAGTTTATTTCCTGTGCAAATAGACAGGCAGGGAACAAAAAGAGTTCTTGAATTAAATAGAGAATATTTAGAGTTTATTGATGTTTCGGTTTCTAATTTTGGTTCAGAAAAAAATAAAGATGATTTAATAAAAGCAAACCAGCATTTTTATGACGCGAAATTGTTCTATTTACAAAATCAGAATTTAAAAAGCTATGAACAAATTAACAAAAGTCTTGAAATTCTTAAATATCTTTATATGGATATTATAGAAAACAAATACCTGCCAGAAACAAAGGAACTTCTTAATATAACTTCTCGTTCGATTCTCCATTCAAATGATTTGCAGGCAGCTTATTATTTAAATCAAGGATACAGCCAGTGGGAGCTTTCAAGGCAAAAGTATGTACAGGGTAAAAATTTTAACCGGTATTTATTTTCTACAAAATTAAGTTATTTTAGAGAGGCTATTGAAGTTATTCGTCTTTCTAAAAGGTACGCTCTTTTAGCAATAATTGAAAGTAAAACGCCTATTTTTGAAAAAAAAGAATACAAAAAAATAACATATAATGATGTAATTCAAAAAGATGATTTAACAAGCAAAATAAGCAATTTTGAGAAAGTTCAAAATAATCTGCAAAATATCATTTATAGAAAGCTTATTGCAGACGAAAATAATTTTTTTCTTCATCATTATGATAGCTATAAAAAATTTGCTTCTGGTAAAAATTCAGTTCTTCATTCAGGTAAAAATCAGCTTAAAGACAGCCAGTTAGAAAATAAGCAAGAAAATAAAATAAAATCTGAAAAAAAACAAGTAAAAGGTAAAAAACAAATAGAAGACAAAGAATTGAAGAATCAAAAGGTAAAAGAGGAAAAAAATAAGAAATGAGATATTTTATTAAATTTATGAGTAAAAATCAAATTAAAATAAATTATTTTTTAACAGCGTTTTTATTTGTTTTTAGTAATTTGCAGCTAAATGCTAGTACTTCAATTGAGAAAGTAAAGCAAAATGGTGAAGAACATATTGCTGTAATAGAGCGTATTTTTGCAAAATATACGATCGCGAAAAAACAAAAAATATCATTTGAGAAAATAAAATTGAGATGGAATAAAAATTTAAAAGAGTTAGACATAGTAAAAAAAGAAAAAAAATCTCAAACCCAAAAAGATACATTAACAACTTATAAAATGATAAAAAGTTCAACTAAAGATGTGTGTTCTATTTTAGCTATATACAAAAGGGATTTAATATTAAACTTTAAAACACGAATTGAAAATTCAAAAACAGATAAATATGAATATGTTGGCCAGTATCGTGTAAGTATGCAGGAATTTACCCGTGCCGAAAAAGCTTTTAGAGACAATCATTATACATATGCCGCTCATCTTTACGACCGAGGTATAACTATATTGTTAAATATCTATCTAAAATTAAATTTAGCGCTGCCGCCAGCATATGCGAACTATAAAAACCTAAATATAAAAAAGAAAATTAAGAAATAAAATTAAGAAATAAAATTTATCGTATTTTTTCAAAAGGAAATTTACATATATCCCAGATTTCAGAAGAACTTCTTTGTTTATAATTTTTTAAATCAAAAACAGCTTCTATTTTATCTTTAAAACAAGTATATATATCCTCGCCATTATTTATCGCGACATCTCCTGATATATTTGCTGATGGCGCTAAAATGGGGAAATCAACTTTTTTTAAAAGTTCATATAAATAAAGATTATCATCTTTTTTAGGCATTCTTATCGCGATAGTATCACCCGCGGGGTAAAGTAGTTCTTTATTCTTAGGCAGTATCATTGTTATGTTCCCCGGCCAGTGATATTCAATATAGGCATCGGCACATGCCATTAATTTACTTTCGTCTATTAGAGATTTATAAGAGTATTCGCTGTTTATTAAAATAAGAAAAGGTTTTGTTATTTCTCTTTCTTTTATCTTATGAAGTTTTTTTGCGTTATCATCACTATATTTAGCGAGTAGTCCATAAATAGTGTCAGTAGGAAAAGCAATAATACCGTTATTTTTTAATATATCGGTCGCTTTATTTATTGTATTTGAAGTATTTTCGTCGAGAGAAAAAAAATTTGTTTTCATTTGATAAGATTTTCTAAATAAACTAATTACTTTTTTTTGTGTAGATGCAGCATAATGCAGAAATTAATTTCTTAAATTCGGGATTTGTTACTGAATAATACACCTGATTTCCATCGCGGTCATCTTTTAGTATGCCAAAAGCTTTCATCTTTGATAGATGCTGTGATACGGCAGATTGTGACATACCGGTAAATTCTACCAGTTTATTAACAGTAGCCTTTTGATCTTCTAAAAAACATAATATGCTCAGCCTGGCAGGATGTGCCAGAGCTTTTAATCCTTGAACAGCCAAACTTAGTTCTTCTATTTTTATTTTTTCCATTTTATACTAACTTTAAAATTATTTAATATTATAATATCAATTGATTCTAATATACTAAATATTTTTTAATATTACTAATTTATTTTTATAGTGGCGGTAAAAGTTATGAAATAATCCAAAGAATTCCTTTTACCATATAGAAAATTGCAATTACCAATATTGATAAAGAATAAACGATCTTTACTACTCTATCAGGTAAAAACTTCGAAACATAAGGTCCTATCTGTCCCCCAATTATAACGCCAGTGCCCGTAAAAAGCCATAATTCCCAAAGTATCATTCCGGCGTGTAAGTTTAAGATGGTAATAATCCAGTCACCTGTGGCTTCAATTAAAATGGCGGTAGCGTTTGCTTTTTTGGTTTTCAGGCCCATCCCCCGTTCAAGTAAAGGTTGCGAAATTTCACATATTCCGCTTCCCGTAGAAGCCGAAAACAATCCCCCAATCCAGGGAATCCACATAAACTTAAAGATATCTTCTATGGGTACCTGATCTTTTTGACCAAATTTAAGTTTTATGGCATTATAAAGCTGCATAGAGGCTAAACCTAAAATAATTATCCCTAAAACCAATTTAAGAAAGTTTTCGTTTATAATTAATAATATATGATTTCCCATGACGACACCGGGAATTGTAAGCATAATCATGGTAAAACCAATGGTTAAATCAGCTTTTTTATAAAAAATATATCTTATTGCCCCGCTTGTCATGCCTACAGTTTCAGTAGCAATGCCGGTTGCGACAGCATTTTGTATGGGAATATTTAAGAAAATATTGTAAATAGGCTGAAACAATACTCCGCCTGAAAATCCCGATGAATTTGCTAAAATAGCAATTAAAATTGAAATGGGGAACATGTACCAGTATTCAAAAGTCATAAGCCTGCTTCTTTCATAAAAGTTTCATCTTCTTCAGGTATTTGAAAAACTTTGTATAAATCTACAAACGCCTGAAGAGCCGTTAAATCTGTCTGCATACTTTGCAGCAAATCATGCATTTCTTCTCCCGATTGAATTAAGTCGCTGACATTCTTTGTCTTAATTTTTTTAGATTTTACCGCTTTCTTTAGTTCTTCTGCGCCTAAAGTTTTGTTTATTTTATCATTTATAGCGCTAATTTTGTTTCTAAGTTGTATTAGCTCTCCTCTTATTTGTAAAATTAAATCTTGCAGGTTAACACTCATTTCGTTTATCAGATTGCCAATTTGTCCTATTTCATCTTCAGTTTTTACCGGTACAGAAGCGCTTAAATCACCGTCAGCTATTTTTTTGGTAGCTTCTACCATGCCTTCCATTGGTGAAACAATATCTTTGATAAACATTAAAAAAGCGCCGGATATAGAAATGGACACCACAATAAGCATTAAAATCATTCTAATTTGTAAATCGGTCACTGCCTCAAAAATAGTGGATTTTTTTATTTTATTTTCTAAAATGTCTTTAGCATTTTCTGTGCCTATTTCTTTTATTAATTCTTTTTCAATACTTGAAAAGAAAGATTTTTTAAAAGCAGGGCTGCCTATTTCAAGTATAATTTCG
This sequence comes from Spirochaetia bacterium, assembly GCA_029880285.1. Classification (GTDB taxonomy): domain Bacteria; phylum Spirochaetota; class Leptospiria; order Turneriellales; family JAOUOS01; genus JAOUOS01. Next base: position 21,315 of record JAOUOS010000025.1, on the reverse strand, counting down.
GCGCTTACAGAAATTGACACAACCGCGGTTAACACAAAATAAAGTAAAAGCTTTTTTTTTAAACGTGACATAGGGTTTTTTTTGGTAAAAAGTGTCTGCCACGTTTCTGTTATCAATTCAAAAAACTTCATGTTCCTTCCAACTTTTTAACTAATACCCCTTCGTCAATTAATTTGCCTATATTTTAATGTGGCAAATAATTGAATGCTAAGCATAATATTATAATATATTTTAAAAAAAACTAATTATTATATCTAGTTTTGATATTATCGGCATATAGATATCTGTACTTTTATTTCATACTCCTTTTTATTTTCAGATAATTAATTCTTTTAAACAATAATCTTTACAAGATTAAGATTTCATTTGAAATGTCCGCGATGAATCGCTGTGTAAAAATAATGGTTTTATTAATTTTCTTATTTATTTCTTGCGGAAGACCGTCTTTTTTAAAAAAAGAATTAGATACATTTGTTATAAATTTAACCTCGGACCCGGCTATTTTAAATCCTTTATTAGCTGAAGATGCCTACTCAAGCGCTATTATTAGCAATATTTATGAATCTTTACTTGAAAGAGATAAAAAAACACTAGCCATGAAAGGTTTATTAGCAAAAGGCTGGAAAGTATCTTCTGATTATTTAACTTATACTTTTTATTTAAGAAAAGACGTAAAATTTCATGATGGAAAGCCATTTAGCGCGAAAGATGTTGTATTTACTTATAATAAATTAATGGATCCAAAAACCCCGAATCCGTATCAGAAAGTTTATTATCAGGATGTAAAATCAATTGCTGCTGAAGATGATTATACCATTGTTTTTAAAATGAAAAAGCCATATTTTATGACTCTTGAGTTTCTAGGGGGATTTGAAATTTTGCCTGAGCATATATTTTCAAAGGTAGAAGATTTTGTTCAAAACGAATATAATCATCATAACCCCATTGGCACGGGGCCTTATTTATTTGAAAGATGGAAAGCAAGAGAAAAAGTTACCTTAAAAAGAAATGAAAATTATTGGGGTCAAAAGCCAGAAATAAAAAGAATTGAATATCAGATTATTGAAAATAGCGCGGTAGCTTTGCAGGCCTTAAAAAAAAGGGATTTAGACTATTTGAATCTGACTCCCTTTCAGTGGGAAAAACAGTCAAAATCCAGGTCATTTGAAAATCATTTTAATAAATATAAGTATATTTCTAGAGGATACCGGTATATTGGATATAATACACGCGTATTTCCATTTGAAGACAAAAGAGTTCGAAAAGCTCTTACATATCTTATAGACCGAGAAAAGATAAGAAAAACAATTCTTTTAAATTTGGCAGAAATAACAACAGGTCCTTTTTGGATTGAGAGTAAACAGTACAATAAAAAACTTTTAGCCAGAAATTATAATCCTGCAAAGGCTTCTGAATACCTAAAAGAAGCCGGGTTTGTAGATTCAAATAAAGATGGTGTATTAGATAAAAATGGAAAACCTCTTGAATTTGAATTGATGATACCATCAGGATCGTCAGACTTTTATCCGCGCTTTGCGGCATCTATAAAAGAAGATATGCAAAAAGCGGGAGTTAAAATAAATGTAAGGCAGATACAGTTTCAGGCTTTAGTTGATAAGTTAAATAAAAGAGAATTTCAGGCATCTATGCTTGGATGGTCCCAGGGCATTGAATCTGATCCTTATCAATTGTGGCATAGCAGTCAAATTCCTAAAGGTCATAACTTTACTCAATTTACTACAAAAGAACTGGATAATTTAATAGAAAAAGCCCGGCTTGAATTTGACGAAGAAAAAAGAAATAATATGTATCACAGGGTACATGAAATTTTGTATGAAAATCAACCCTATACATTTTTGTATACAGGCTATAATCTGCTGGCTGTTAATAAAAGATTTCAGGTAGAGGTTTATCCTATGGGTGTTGATTATCATGAATGGAAAATTAATAAAGATTATAAAATGGAATAGCCATGCTCTAAAATTAGAAGAAACGAAAAAAGACTTGCTTTTTTGTCTAAAATGTGTATTTTGACTAATCATTTGTTTAAAAACTGATAAATTTTTAAGAAACCGGCACAGAAGACATAAATTTATTCTAAAGTTAAAAAGAAAACTTAAACATCTATAATTTGAAAGAGGTAATAATGAAAGAATTGTATTTAGGTATCGATATTGGCGCAGAGGCCATTAAAATAACCGAGGTAAGTAAAGACTCAGAAAATTTAAAAATTGAAAGACAAGAAATTATAGAACATCATAATGAACCGGGAGAAACTCTTTTAACCTTTTTAGAAAAGTTTAGCTGGGGCAATATTAAAGGCGCATCGGTTACGGGAAGATTTAGCAGAGTAGTAAATTTGCCTAAGATTCCGGGCAAGCAGGCTCAAGCAGCAGGATTTAGATACCTATTTGGCGATACTCCGGGTACCATGGTATCAATAGGAAGTCATGGTTTTTCAGTACTGGAACTTCGAAAAAAAGACGTTGAAGTTTTTCGTGAAAATTCAAGATGCTCACAGGGAACAGGTAACTTTTTAAGACAGCTTGTTGAAAGATTTAATTTGAAAATAGAAGAAGCAAGCGCTTTATGTGAAGATATATCAGATCCAGCGCCGTTATCTGGTAGATGTCCGGTTATTTTAAAAACAGATATGACGCATCTGGCCAATAAAGGTGAAAGCAGACCTAGAATTTTAGCGGGTCTTTATGATGCTGTTTGTGAAAATGTACAGGTTTTAGTAAAGCCGGGGGTAAGCCCAAGTAAAGTACTTCTTATTGGCGGTGTAAGCCGTTCAAAAAGAGTGAGAAGACGATTTAAAGAATTTTTTGAAAAAAATGGAATGGAATTTATTGAAACAGATGATAAAAATAGAGTATTTATAGAAAGTATTGGCGCAGCTACGCATGCTGCGCAAAATATGCATGATAAAGTCAGTTTAAGTGAGTTATTAAATCCACCCGAAGAAGTTGAACTTGAAAAAGTTTCAGGTTTATCGGGGTTCTTATCTAGAGTAAAAAGAATGCCCAAACAAAAAATATCAGTAGAAAATTCGATAAGTAAAAAAGTTATAATAGGTTTTGATATAGGCTCAACAGGCTCAAAAGCAGTAGCAGTAGATAAAGAAAACAAAGAAGTCGCATGGGAAGGTTATATTAATACAAACGGTAATCCGGTAGGGGCCGCTCAAGAGTTAATGAGACAGTTTACAGAAGGTCCCGCTAAAGATTTATCTGTGGTAGGTCTCGCCGCAACGGGAAGCGGACGCGAGATTGTAGGTTCTCTTATGACAACCTGTTACGGAAAAGAGCAGGTTTATGTGCTAAATGAGATTGCTGCCCATGCTGAAGGTGCTTTGCACTTTGATTCAAGAGTAGATACCATTTTTGAAATTGGCGGACAAGACGCAAAATATATAAGATTATCACAGGGTAAAATTATCGACGCTGCTATGAATGAAGCCTGTAGCGCAGGTACGGGATCGTTTATAGAAGAGCAGGGTAAAAAGTTTTCAAAAATTGAAAATGTCGTTCAATTGGGCCAGGAGGCTTTAAAAGCAAGCTGTGGTGTTTCATTGGGCCAGCATTGTTCTGTGTTTATGGCAGAAATTATTGACGAAGCTGTAGCCGCCGGTGTTGAAAATAAAAGTATTATCGCAGGAATTTATGATTCTATCATTCAAAATTACTGTAACCGTGTAAAAGGCAGTCGTTCGGTTGGTGATGTTATTTTTTGTCAGGGAATGCCTTTTTCAGCCGATGCATTAGCTGGCGCTGTTGTTCATCAAACAGGCAGTGAGGTAATTATTCCGCCTAATCCGGGAACGGTGGGCGCTCTTGGTATAGGCTTATTGGCATTAAAAGCGTTTGATAAATCTAATGAAAACGCTTTGGAACCGCAAAAATTTCTAAACGCGGTGGTTGAAAGTAAGGATAATTTCGTTTGTAATTCAAATAAAGGCTGCGGCGGGGCTGGCAACAAATGTAAAATTGATAGATTAACTACAGTGGTCGAAGATAAAAAGCAAAAATTTACATGGGGCGGTGGATGTTCTCTTTGGGATAAAGGCACAAGAACAGTTAAACTGCCAGATAGAACGCCCGATCCGTTTAGAGAAAGAGAAGATTTAGTAGCAGAGCTGATAAAAAATAGCGTTAATGTAGATAAACAAAAAACAATTGCGATGACAGATGAATTTTCATTAAAAGGTCTATTTCCTTTTTTCTTAACATTTTTTAAAGAATTAGGATTTAATGTGAAACCGTATATTAACGCGACTCAAAGTATATTAAAAAAAGGTATTGAAAAAGCGAATATTCCATATTGCGCTCCTATGCAGATGTATCATGGTTTTGTAAATGAAATGGCAGAAGGTGACGCAGACTTTTTATTTATACCAATGCTAAAGTCTATAAGCCGTGTGAAAGATGAACCAAATTCCTGTGTGTGTCCGGTTGTTCAAGGCAGCGCTGATATTTTAAAATTAGATATCGGTGACGAGAACCGTTCGAAAGTAATTTCACCAGTTATAGATATGGGTTCTGAAAACCTAAATTCAAAAATATTTTTAGAGGGCCTACAAAAAACATCGCAAATGCTTGGCGTAAATGGAAAAGCATGGCAAAACGCGCACCAAAAAGCTCTTGAAGTTCAACAGGAATTTGACAAACAGTGTTTAGAAATAGGTAAAAAAGCCCTTCAGTTTAGTAAAGATAATAATATTATTCCCATATTAGTTCATGGCAGACCTTATACTATTTATAATAAGGTTTTAAATTCAAATGTGCCTTCTATTTTGAGAGAACAGGGTTGTATTGCCGTACCAATTGATTGCTATGAAGTTGAAAATGAAGTACCAATTTTTGAAGATATCTTTTGGGGACAAGGACAGAGAAATTTAAGAGCAGCGCATCAGGTTAGACGCACTGACGGTATTTACAGTATTTGGTGCAGTAATTATTCATGCGGTCCAGATAGTTTTAATCTTCATTTCTACAGCTATATAATGCAGGGTAAACCTTTTTCAGTTATTGAAACAGACGGGCATTCGGGAGATGCAGGTACAAAAACACGTGTAGAAGCATTTTTGCATTGTGTAAAAGAAGATATAGCGAGAAAAGAAAATAAATTGGCAGTATCAGACTTTAAGAAAATACAGCGTGCTGTTTACGGGTTAAAAGAAATAAAAGAAAATAAAGATATTGTATTAGTTCCCAGAATGGGTGTTCCCGCAGCTTCACTGGCAGCCTGTTTAAGAAGCACAGGTGTTGAAGCAGAATCACTGCCCATGCCTACAAGAGAATCTGTTAGAATAGGAAGAAGATATACATCAGGAAAAGAGTGCCTGCCTATGACAGTGACTTCTGGTTCACTTTTAGAAAGGGTAGAAAAAGATACAGGTAAAAATTTTGCTTTTTTTATGCCCACTGCAGAAGGCCCTTGTAGATTTGGCGTTTATAATACTCTTCATAAAATAATTCTCGAAAGAAAAGGATTAAAAGATCGTGTTCGTATATGGTCTCCGAATGATTCAGATTATTTTGAAGGATTACCGGGAGGATTTTCTGTTTTAACATTAATTGGCTTTGTTGCTGAAGATATGCTACAGGCGGCTTTATATGACGTTAGACCAGTAGAAACTGAAAAAGGAGCCGCTGAAGAAGTGTATGAGAAATATAGAAAGAAGCTACATGAGGTTCTTGAAAATGCCGGTCAAAAGACAGAACTTTCTGGTGGTAACGCTCTTATACAAGTTGCAAAAAGAAAACTTTTTGGAGTCGCGGCCTTAATGAAAAAAGCAGCTAAAGACTTTGCTAAAGTAAAATCAAATAAAAAAGTGCCTAGAGTTTCAGTTGTTGGTGAAATATACGTAAGATGTGATGATTTTTCAAATGATTTTCTCATTGATAAACTTGAAGAAAGAGGAGTAGGTGTGATATTTGCTCCATTTACTGAATGGCTTGAGTATACAGATCACTTTAATATTAAAGAAGGCAGAAGCAGAGGATTAAGTGTTTTCTTAAACTCATTTGTATTAAGAAGAGTCTTAAATCAGCTATATAATATATTTAAAAACAAATTAAACTGGCATAAACGTACCGAAGTTAAAAATTCACTAAAAGCTGCAGCTCCCTATATTCGACAAAAACTAAATGGTGAAGCCATTCTAACACTAGGCGCTCCTCTTTATGAATGGCGTGAAGGCTATATTGATGGAGTTGTCGCAGCCGGCCCTCATGAATGTATGCCTACAAAAATAGCTGAAGCCCAGTTTTTTCATGTTGCTGAAAAAGAAGGCCTGCTTTCACTAGTTATTCCATATAACGGAGATCCAATTGATATTCAAATTATTGAGAATTTTGCTTTTGAAGTTAAAGCCAGATTTAAAAGAAAAACAGAGCAAAGTTCTGCTGAAAGTTATGTTGAAACGAGAGCAAAAAAAGCCAGTTAAAAATTAGCAAAAAGATTATAGTTAGAAATGCTATAATGTTAGAAATGCTATAATTTAGAAAGCCATTTCTTATTTTCAGGTTTGTACCAGAAAAAATAGCGGTTTTGTGCTAAACGGTCTTCTGTTTTTTTCGCGCAGTAAACATTTTTTAAATTGTAAGGGTTAACTCCGGAATAATACATAACGGTAGAAAGAGTCATTGGAGTGGGTGTAAAGTTTTGAACCTGTTCTAATCTAAAATTTAGTTTTTTGGTTTCAAACATTAATTCTTTCATATCTTCAGTAGTACAGCCCGGGTGAGATGAAATAAAATAAGGAACTATCTGTTGATTTAATTTTTTTCTTTCGTTTATTTCTTTAAAAAGTTTATAAAGCTTTATGAAGAATGAAAAATCCGGTTTGCGCATAATCTTTAAGACCTTTAATGAGGTATGTTCAGGAGCGACCTTTAATCTGCCTGAAATTCTGTTTGTAACAACTTCTTCAAAAAATTCACGATAGTGATTATTTTTTTCATCAATTTGTGAATCTGAAAGAAACAAATCATACCGAATACCGCTGGTAACAAAAGCGTTTTTTATATGACTATGAGCTGATGCCATTTTATAAATATCAATTAAAGATTTGTGATTAGTATTTAAATTTTTACATTTAGACGGATGTATGCAAGAGTATCGAGAGCATTTTTCACATAAAGAAAAATCGATGCCGGTCATTTTATACATATTCGCCGATGGTCCCCCTAGGTCGGTAATGGTTCCTGAAAAATCTTCCATTTTTGTTATGTTGTTAATTTCTTTTTCTATGGAGTTTTTTGAGCGGCTTGAAATCATTTTACCTTGATGAGCGGATATTGTACAAAAACTGCATCCTCCAAAACATCCACGGTGTAAAATTACCGAATGCTTAATCATCTCATATGCGGGTATTGGCTCTTTTTTATTATATTTAGGATGGGGCAGGCGACTGTAAGGTAAATCAAAATAAGAATCTAATTCTTTTTCAGAGGCGGGAAAAAAAGGCGGATTTATAATTATAAGTTTATTAAAGGCTTTTTGAATAATTCTGTTCGCGTAAATCTTATTTGATTCTGTTTCAATAATTTTAAAATTTTTCGCGAAAGAAATTTTACTCTTAAGACATTCTTCATGTGATGATAATTCTATGGTTTCCCATTTTTTATTTAAGGGGATATTAATTTCTTTATCAACAGTAACAGCTGTTTGGGGAACCGTTTTTAAAGAAAAGAAAGGAACTCCCCGTGCGGTAAGTTTTAATATTTCTTTTATCGGTTTTTCACCCATGCCATAAACAAGCATATCTGCCTTGCTGTCTAAAAGAATAGACGGCCATAATTTTTCTGACCAATAATCAAAATGAGTAAGCCTTCTTAAAGAGGCCTCAATACCGCCTATAATAACAGGCACATCAGGAAATAACTTTTTTAATATGCTCGTATATACAATAACCGCTCTATCGGGACGAAACCCATGATGCCCTCCCGGTGTATAAGCGTCGTTTGATCTAAGTCGTTTATTTGCGGTATAATGGTTAATCATAGAGTCCATGTTACCGGCGGTTACGGCAAAAAATAATTTTGGTTTACCTAGTTTTTTAAAATCTCTTAAATCGTCCTGCCAGTTTGGCTGTGGTATAATGCCTACTTTAAAACCTTCATTTTCTATGATCCGGCCTATTACAGCGTGGCCAAATGAAGGATGGTCAACATACGCGTCACCCGATATTATAATTACATCAAATTCATCCCAGCTTCTAAGGTGGGCTTCTTTTAGTGATATAGGTAACCAGTTTGTAATCATTTAGGGGATATTAATAAATACTGTAAAATTGTTTTTACTCAGTAATATTATGTTTATAATTTGGAACAAACTCCGTATATTGTTAAAATTATAAATTTAATTCCGTTTTTAAGTCTTTAATAAAGCTTTCAAGAGTCATATCTGGGCTTTCTTTTTCACCCCGTTTTCTTACAGAAAGAGTCGCGGAATCTTTTTCTTTATGACCTAAAATTAAAGCGTAATTAGACTTTATTTGATTCCATTCTCTAATTTTGTATCCTATTTTTTCATTACGGTCATCAAGACGTACTCTAAATCCGTTTAATTGTAATTTTTCAGCAACTTCTTTGCCATAATCGTTTATTTCACTACTTATTGTTAAAACTCTAATTTGTTCAGGATTTAACCAGAGGGGTAATTTTCCGGCGTAATGTTCAATAAGAATACCCATAAATCTTTCAAGAGAACCTAATATGGCCCTGTGTATCATAACTGGTCTGTGTTTTAAACCATCTGCAGCTGTATATTCCAGTTCAAATCTTTCGGGCATTGAAAAATCTACCTGAATTGTACCGCACTGCCAGTTCCTTTCAAGACAATCTTCAATATTAAATTCTATTTTAGGGCCGTAAAAAGCGCCTTCGCCTTCTTTTATTTGATAATTTAAATTTAATTTTTTTAATGATGTTTCAAGAGCAAGTGTAGCGGTTTCCCATACTTTTTCACTGCCAAGAGCTTTTTGGGGTTTTGTGGCGATAAAAATTTTCACATTTTCAAATCCGAATTTTTGGTAAACGCTTATGGTAAAATCAATAGCTGATGTTATTTCTTCTGTGAGTTGTTCGGGCGTACAGTAAATATGAGCGTCATCTTGCGTAAAGGATCTAGCTCTAAATAGACCATGAAGTACTCCTGATAGTTCATGCCGGTGAACCATCCCTAGTTCTGCCATTCTTAAAGGAAGATCACGGTAGCTTCTTAAATGATTTTTATAAATTATATTAGAGCCGGGACAATTCATGGGTTTAATTGAAAATTCTCTTTCGTCTATTTGAGTAAAATACATGTTTTCTTTAAAGTTATCATAGTGACCCGAGCGAATCCAAAGTTCATCAGATAATACCAAGGGTGTTTTTATTTCTAAATAACCTCTTTTATCGCATTCTTTACGAATATAATTTGTGAGTTCATTAAAAAGAATTGTTCCCTTTGGATGATAAAATGGAAACCCGGGGCCTTCATCATGAAAACTAAAGAGATCTAATTCTTTGCCAAGTTTTCTATGGTCTCTTTCTTTTGCTTCTTCTATTTTTTTTAGATGATTTTTTAATTCTTTTTCAGAGGGAAAGCTAATGCCGTATATTCTCTGTAACATAGGATTTTTAGGATCACCTTTCCAGTATGCTCCTGAAATTGCTGTTAGCTTAAAAAATCCCAATGAATTTGTCGATTTCACATGAGGGCCGCGGCAAAGATCAGAAAATTCTCCCTGAGTATAAATTGAGATATTTTCTTTTTCAGGTATTTCAGATATAGTTTGTACTTTAAAATCTTCGCCCATTTTTTTAAATTTTTCTATTGCGTTATCTCGTGAAATTACTTCTCGTTTTATTTCAAGAGCCTCACTTTTAATTTTTTCCATTTCTTTTTCTATTTTTGGCAGATCTTCTTCGCTTATTTTATCTTCAAGATAAATATCGTAGTAGAAAAATCCCGGGCCGCTTTTTACTACGGGACCAAACGTAAGTTGGGCTTTCGTAAATATTCTTTTTATCGCATGGGCCAAAAGATGAGCGGTTGAATGCCAGTAAATTTCTCTGCCGCTTTCATCAGAAAAATCAATAAGAGAAATTTCGCCTTCTGTTTCGATTTGTGAGTTTAAATCATAATAATGATCATTTATTTTTACAGCAATAGTTTTTTTAAGAAGCTGCGGTAAGTTTTCTTTTATTAGTTCATAAAATGTTTGTTTTTCTTTTATGACAGCTTCTTTTTTATCTGGTAATATAATAGATTTCATTTTTTTTTTGGGAAATACTGGACTCGAACCAGTGACCTCTTGCATGTCAAGCAAGCGCTCTAACCACCTGAGCTAATCTCCCTGAATCATACAAAAATTATAAAAGAGACGCTTCGTCAAGAATTAATGAAATTAGAATATTGGTTTTCAAGTGAATACATTTTTTTAGAATTACCTATGAAAGACAAAATAAATTCATATATTTATGAATCAATTAAAGCAAAAGAAAGTCTTTTGAACTTAACATCTGATATAGAGAAGGCTGGTCTTTTAGCTGCTGAAACAGTAAGATCCGGTAAAAAAATACTTCTTTGCGGTAATGGCGGTTCTGCCGCCGATGCTCAGCATATCGCAGCTGAGCTGATAGTTCGTTTTGTCTCAAAAAATGAGAGAAAAGCGCTGCCTGCAATAAGTTTAACTTTAGATCCGTCATCTATTACTGCCTGCGGTAATGATTATGGTTATGAATTTATTTTTTCCCGCGCGTTAGAGGCCTTAGGTAATGAGGGTGATTTGCTTATTGGCATCTCAACTTCAGGCAAATCTCAAAATGTTATTAGAGCCATAGAGAAAGCAAGAGAAAAGAATATTAAAGTATTGTTACTGTTAGGCTCAGGCGGCGGCCGCATGAAAGGGATGGGTGATATTGAAATTTTAGTAGAAAATAATACGCCCGCACGAATACAAGAATGTCATATTTTAATAGGTCATATACTTTGTTCCATAATAGAAAAAAAACTTTTTGATTTTAATTGAAATTTTTTTCTATATAATCAGAATCTTTGGGCAAATGGGGAACTCTTGGTCTTAAAGCTATAAACTGGCCGTTTTTTTCATAGAGGCTTCTTTTACCAAAAAAATCAGATTTTAGTTCTTCGGATAAAGCGTTTTGTTTTTTTTCGCCTTTCATATAATACGCTTTATTTATTTTTTCTCTAATTTTTTTTAATATTTCAGGTGTGGCGCTTAATTTTTGATCGGGACCTGGCAAATTGTTATCTATAGTAAAATGTTTTTCAATTAAAACAGCTCCTGATGAAACGGCAGCGAAAGCAGCGTCTTCTCCTATGCTGTGATCAGAAAATCCTATAAGCGCTTTTAACTTTTTTTCAAGATAAGAAATATTAATTAAATTTAATTTTTCAAATGGAGTTGGATAAATAGAAACGCAGTGTAAAAAAATACAATCTTTAATCATATTTATTTTTAGGTATTCAGCTATTTTTTCAATTTCAGATATTGAAGCTGAGCCAGTAGAGAGAATAAGAGGTTTTTGAGTTTGAATAACTTTAGATATCAACTGAAAATTATTTATATCTCCCGAAGCAATTTTATAAAAGGGTATTTGTAGTTTTAATAGAGGTTCAATCCAGTCGATAGAAAGCGGAGTGGAAAAAAAATCTATACCTTCATCATTTGCGGTCTGTTTTAAAATTTCATGTGATTTGTAATCAAGCTCATAAGCTTTAAAAATATTATAAAGAAATTTTACTTCATTATTTGCGCTATCAATAAAAAGATCAGTAGAATAAGATTGAAATTTAACGCCATCGGCGCCATTTTTTTTTGCCTCTGAAATTAGTTTTTTGCCAAGTTCAATATCATTATTATGATTTAACCCGATTTCTGCCGTAAGATAGGGCAGAGCATTTTTTGATATTTTTTTATTACTAAAAGTTGATGATATTTCTAAAGAGAAAAAACCATCTGTTTCAGACATATATATTTAACGTCTTCTGCGTTTTCCGCGAAGTCCTTTTAATATATCACCCGGGTTTATGTGTTTACCTCGTCTGGTAACTTCAAAGTGAAGATGTGGGCCAAAAGAATATCCGGTGTTTCCTGAAATACCAATAATATGTCCTCTCGAAACGCTTGCGCCTGCTTTTACATAAATTTTGCTTAAATGCGCGTATAATGTTCTATATCCTCCCGGATGTGATATTATAACAGCTTTACCGTAGCCGCCAAGCCATCCGGCGAATTTTATGGTACCATGTTTTGCTGATCTAATTGATGTAAAAGCTGCTTTTAAATCAATACCTTTATGAAATGCTCTTCTGGGATATGTTCTCCATCCGTAACCGCTTGTTATAAATCTGCTGGGGGTTGGTATTAGCCAAGCGTGTATAAGATTTTTGGGTTTTGCATCAGGCAGAAAAATTTCATCACCTTCTTCTAGTAAGTCAGGATTTATAAAAGGATTTTCATTTAAAAACTTTTCAGGTTCTACATCATATGATATAATTATATCAGCAAGCCTTTCTTTTTTTTGTACAGTATAAAAAAATCCTTCTTTTGAGGGTATTTGTAATACTTGTCCCACTCTTAAATCATCTGGATGCCTAATTCCTGATGAGCCGGCAATCGCCTCTATAGAAATATTAAATTTTTGAGAAATATGAGATAACGTATCACCATCTTTGACTTTGTAACTGATTTTTTGTGGTGTTCCGTCTGTTTCTGTATTTACTTCTTCTGTTTCGCTATCAGCTAGAAGCTCATCCTTCATTTTTTCACTAGCTTCTATTTGTTCTGATGTTAATGAATTTATATTAGTTAAATCTTCTTTTTGAATATTTATTTCCCCTACGCCGCCAATACCCATTGTATTACTTTCAAAAGTATTATTATTGTTTTTATTTGAATTTAAAAATACAGTGGGTAAATATAATAACACCATGCATCCGATTGTTAAACCCGCATATTTTACAGGCATCAGCTTTTTAATAACAAAAGAACCAGTTTTTATAGAGTTATTTTTTTTATATGAATAGTATAGTATTCCACTGCCAATATATTTAAGTCGGATATTCTTGATTCTAAATGTTTTTGTTTTTATATTGTTTTTTATGTTATTAGTAGTTCTATTATATATATGTTTCCATTCCATTTGTTATCCCGCTTTTTTAATTTTCGGTTATTTGTACCCTTATTGTTAAGTATTTTTAATGGTTTTCATACATAAAAAAGATATATGAATACCTTCTATTATCTAATTTATACTGCAGCTTTTTTATCTATTTCTTTAGGCCCACCGAAAGATTCTTCAATTATTTTTTGTATTTCTTTTTTTTGCCCTCCTGAAATATTAACGCTGCCTTTAAATACAACGCCTCTAGATAAATTTAATACGGGGGTATCAATATTACCCATCATTCTGCCGGTTTCAGTTAAACGCACTTCTTCTCTAGCCTGTATGTCACCTATAAGAGTGCCGGCTAAAACTACTCTTTCGGCTTTAATATTTGTTTTTACTTTGCCTGTTTCACCTATAACCAGTGTTTCATCAGTATGTATATCTCCTTCAAATTTACCGTCAACTTTTAAGCTGCCTGAGATATAAAATTTGCCTTCAAATACAGAGCCTTCGCCAATAATTGAATTTGTTTCATTAGGTTTTGCCATAGATTTTTAAATTATATTAGCCATTGTTAATATCAATTTGACAATGACAAGTATTTTTATAATACTAAATCTGAATTGCCTATGTGCGGTTGCGAATTATAGTTTTAAGTGATTTAAAATAAAATTTATATTAAAATCAGTATCTTTTTTTGTGTCAATAAATATAGTTGTTTTTTTTTCTTCTTTATTAAGATGGTTAAAATTACTTTTTTGTTTTTGGTAAACTTCCCATCCGGCATCTGATATGTCTTTGTTTTCTATTTCACGCATGGTAAGTCTTTTTTTTACTTCTTGTTCATCACAATCGCAGTAAATTATAAAAAAAGAGGAATTTGTTTTTTCTGCAATTGTTTTTGCATTAAGACGAGATTCAAATGTTGAAAAAGTAGCGTCAAGAATAGTGTTTTTTTTAGATCTTAGATTTTTTCCCGCGAGATCAAACAGTTTATCATAGGTCTTTATTGAAAACTCTTTTGAGTAAATTCCTTTTTCAAACCCTTCTTTACTTCTTTGTGTTTTTGTAAGTCGGGCCATTTTTTTTCTAACGATATCAGATTTAATAATTTTAAATTTTAATTTTTTTGAAAGCGCTTCAGCTATCGCGCTTTTACCTGTTCCTGATAGTCCAGACATAATAATAAGTGTGGTTTTATACATAACTTTCTGCTAACCTAAAGTATTTCGCGGCTAGATTTTTTGCTTTTTCTTTTTCTATAGATGATAGATTTTCATCATCTATTTCAAAGCTATCTACCTTGCCGCGAACACAGGCCCGATAGCATTTATAAAAATTTAATAATTTTTCAATGTCATTATCTTTTGAAAATTCTTTGTAGTAATTAACAAATAACTTTGATAAATCACTTCTTTGATGAAAATCTAAATCCATTGCTAAGAAGGCGATTTCAGAGATAACATCGCAGTACCTGAATCGTTCATTAAATTCAATACAGTCATAAATATAAATTTTTTCATCAATACATACATGTTCCATATGAATATCACCATGGCAGTCTTTTATTTTTCCTGTATTTATTCGTTTTATAAATAAGTCTTGGTTTTCTTTTAAGAATAAGTCTGAATAATTTTTTATCTTGTTAAAAGTTTCTTTTGAAAGAGTTTTGCCGATGTATTTTTCTGCGTATTCATAATTTCCGTTGATATTTTTATGAATGGATTCTAAAGATCCAAATTTGCTTATTTCTTGATTTGACTTTGCTTTCTTGTGAAAATTTGCGATAAGAGACGCTGTTTTTTGAATATGTTCTTTAGTGATTTTATTATTTTTTATTAAGTTTATCATCATTTTATCTTCAGGAATACGTTTCATTTTTACGCAGTAATCAATTGTATCTCCTGTTTTGCCGTAGTTAAATTTATTATTAAATTTTTTAATTTCTAAAACGCCAAGATATATATCAGGTGAAAGCCGTTTATTTAACTCTACTTCTTTATAACAGTATTTTTTTCTTTTATCTAGTGTTGAAAAATCTAAAAAACTAAATTGTACTGGTTTTTTTATTTTATAAACAAAATTATCAGTAATAATCACGTATGATATATGCGTTTGAATTAAATTTATTTCTTTATTACCCGCACCGTATAGGTCTTTGTTTAATAATTGGGCAATATAATCAGGAATTGCCATTTCAATAACCCCTGCCTAAAATATAATATTAAATTTAATAAACAAGTATAAAAACTCATGAATAGCCGTGAAGAAAATTGAAAAAATATTTGACAAACACTCATGATAATAATATTAATGTATTGAAAATAAGATATTTGTATGGGAAAAATATGATAAGAAAACTTATAATTGTATTATTTATTTTAAAATTCATAACTAATTGTGCAAATGAAGATTCCGATGTTAATCAAGAATTAATAAACGATGCGTGGGCGTGTGATATTGAAGGTGTGAAAGACGCTTTGAAATCTGGGGCAGATATCAATGCTGTCAATGATTTGGGTGGTACAGCAATATTGGAAGCCTCTAATCACGGTTGCACAGAAGTGGTAGCCTATTTAATAAGTGAGGGGGCTGATGTAAATATATCAGATAATTATGGTGCTACACCATTGATGTTTGCCGCTAATAGAGGTTACACACAGATAGTTGATCTCTTATTAAATGCAGGTGCCGACGTAGCACCTTCTGTTAGTGGCCAAACTGCTTTAACCTCTGCATGTATAAAAGGATATACAAAAATAGTTCAGTTATTGATTGATGCTGGTTCTGATGTTAATGTTATTGATATATATGGCCGCACACCTCTATCATATGCAAAGGAATATGAGCATACAGAAATTATTAAATTATTGGAAACAGCTGGGGCAATATAAAAGAATTCAATATTTAACTTAATATCTCTTATGTAAATTGTTAAGAATTTAATGTTTTTTTTTAATAAAAATTGGTATAATTATTTACAACTGGTTGTACAAAGTTGAATAATTCAGAAAGTCAATTTTACCAACATGCAGTAGCATATAACACGAAGAAATAATATGCTGGCATTGCTTCTACCGTTTGTTCTTTTCAGTCGTTGTAAATTGTTTTTGTAAGCCAGTTGCAAGTGAAGCTATCCGAAGGCCCCCCGCCGTTACAGAGTTGTCGACATGTGCTTGCGAAGATGGTAGCAGGGACGTGTAGTGCTTATATCTGCGAGACAGAGCGGGTTCCAGCTTAAATCCATTGTTATCAGATGTCCCTGTGAGTTGGGTCGTTATCTTTATTTGGACGATAAAATAGTAAAATTTGAACTTAAATATTAATTGCAGCTTAGAAATGCCATAAATATTTGACTGCCCGCATTGGTTTAAGGCTATGCAAATTATATTATTTATTATAGGCCTCCTTCTTTTAATAGGAGGTGCAGAACTACTGGTTAGGGGAGCATCACGACTTGCTGCATCAATAGGGATATCTCCTCTTGTAATAGGTTTAACTGTTGTAGCTTTTGGAACAAGCTCACCAGAACTTGCAGTAAGTATAAAATCAGCTTTAACGGATAAAGCTGGATTAAGTCTTGGAAATGTGGTAGGAAGCAATATTTTCAACGTACTGTTTATTCTAGGACTTTCTGCTATAATCACTCCATTGACAGTATCGCAACAATTAATTCGGTTTGATGTTCCTCTAATGATTATACTGTCATTTCTTGTTTTGTTTTTTACACTCGATGGGAATATAAACCACTGGAATGGAATAATATTATTCATTGGTTTAATGATTTATATAGGATTTCTAATTTATACAAGCAAAAAAGAGAATTCAAAAGTAAAAGAAGAATATGCAAAAGAATTCAGCGAAAAAGAAAAGTCTTCCTTTGGCTGGTTAAAAAATGGATTCTATGTTATTCTAGGTCTTATATTTCTTATTTTTGGTTCAGAATGGTTGGTTGAGAGTGCGATTATTTTTGCACAGTATATTGGGATAAGCGAAGTAGTAATTGGTCTAACAATTGTGGCCGCAGGCACATCTCTTCCTGAAGTTGTAACCTCTGTTATAGCGAGTATCAGAGGTGAACGTGATATTGCAGTAGGGAATGTAGTTGGAAGTAATATTTTTAATATAATGGGAGTTCTTGGAATGTCAAGTATTGTTGCACCTTCAGGAATAGATGTATCCTCATCTTTTATAGGTTTCGATATTCCAATAATGATTGGAGTCGCTTTTATATGTCTTCCCATATTTTTTACCGGAGGAAGAATAACAAGGCCAGAAGGATTTTTATTTTTAGGTTATTATATTATATACACTATCTATCTCATTATGAATACATCTCATCATGATGCATTGCCAATTTTCAACGCTATTGTACTCTATTTTATTCTGCCGATAACTTTTTTAACATTAATAATTATTTCAGTTCATGAAATTTATAAAAGTAAAAACAAATCTAATGTTTAGATGCATTGCAAAAAGGAAAAAAAATCTTTACAAAATACCTATATACGCTAAACATGTTCATTGAACACGTTTAGCGATCAGTCGGGAAAAGGGAAAGCTCGTAAGCTACAAAAAGAAAAGACCGCAAAGACAATATTAGATTCTGCTAGAGAAACTTTTGAAGAAGTAGGGTTTGAGAAAGCAAATATACGCGATATAGCCAAAAGATCAGGTGTTGCTCCTGGCAGCGTAATAAATCATTATAAAGATAAAATGAATTTATTGCATTCAGCATTATATGAAGACTTAGAAACTACAATTAAAAAGACCTTTGAAAGTATGAAGCAAGGTAATATTGAAGAAAAATTATCTTATTTAACAAAAGGAGTATTTAACTACTACGAAAGAAGACCAAAGTTATCAAAAATATTGTTAAAAGAATCTTTATTTGCAGAAGAACCATGGGCCAACAAATTTGCTCAACAAACTTCAGAAGTACACCATATGATTGAATCTATATGTAAAGAAGCACAAAAAAATGGCGAAATAAAAAAAGAAATAAATAGCATGATTTTTTCAGTTTCTTTTTTATCATTTTTTTACTTTGCATTAATCGCATGGGTACAAGAGGCTTACAAGTCACCTGTTGAGTTAGTTGAAAAATTAACCAGTGAGTATATAAAATCAATAAAAGAAGGAGAATAAAATGGATGTAATTTTTAAGAACAAAGAATCACGAGAAAAAATCAATGATTGGCACAATAGATTTAGAGAAAAAATTAAATACCCTACCGAGAGCAAATATATTGAGACATCGTTCGGTAAGAC
Organism: Spirochaetia bacterium; assembly: GCA_029880285.1. GTDB lineage: Bacteria > Spirochaetota > Leptospiria > Turneriellales > JAOUOS01 > JAOUOS01. Next base: position 2,914 of record JAOUOS010000025.1, on the reverse strand, counting down.
CCATTTACTTATTGGCGGGCAAAAAAATTTACCGCCTTTGGTTTTACTTCACGCAGCGATGACAAGCTCATCACATGTTTTATCTGAGTTTTCTGATTTAATGAAGAATTTTCGTGTATATGCGATAGATATAATAGGGCAGTCAGTAAAAAGTGAAGATAGTAAAATCTCTGTAAAAAATAATAATTATGGCAAATGGTTGCTAGAAGTACTGGATGCATATAAGTTAAATAAAGTGAATATCGTTGGAGTAAGTTGGGGAGGATTTATAGGCATTAGAACAGCCATTATCGCGCCAGAGAGAATTAATAAAATGTTTTTATTAGTGCCGGCTGGGTTAGTTAATGGTTCACCCTGGGATGGATTAAGAAAAATGATATTACCATTATACCTATATCAAAAAAATCAAACCCCAAAAAGGTTAAATTCATTTGCAAAAAACTTAATTACAACTATGACTGATGACTGGCTGCCATATATTGCAGATTCGGTACTTGCATATAAGACGAATATGAGCATACCTTCTCTAGTAAAAGAAAAAGAATTGGAAAATTACAAAGCGCCAACTTTTGTAGTAGGCGCCGAATTAGATGTAAGTTTTCCCGGAGAGAAATTAATAAATAGATCAAAAAAAGTATTCAAGAACTTAATAAATGCAGAATTAATTAAGAATTCACTTCATTGCCCGCCTACAACAGATGAATTTAGAAAATGGCTGATTAAAGAAATATTAAATTTCTTAGCATAAAATAAATAAGACATAAAACCCTTACCGCATATTAAAGACCGCAAGGCCGCGTACCTTAAAACCGCTGTTGAGACTGTAGAATAAGTGTTTTATGGGGTAGAAAACCTCTTATAACTTAATGTAACTTAGCTCAGCTTAAGTTGAAATTTTAGAAATTGACTTATTCTACATACTCGTTATCAGATGTCACTGAGAGTTCGATTAAAATATTTTCATGAAAAGGATATTGACGATATAATGAAGAATAAATATCATGAATTATGTCTTTTGTAATTGAAATAGAAAATCTTACAAAAATTTATGGTAAATTTAAGGCACTTGATGCAGTATCATTAAATGTTAAGAAAGGTGAAATTTATGGTTTTCTAGGATTAAATGGAGCAGGAAAAACTACAACAATAAAATCTATGTTGGGTTTAATATGGCCGACTTCGGGCATCGTTACAGTGAATGGTAAAATAATTACACCTAAAAAACAAGGGCCTTGGGAAAAAGTTGGATGTTTAGTTGAAACAGCTAATTCATATCCTGAATTAACAGTGCGAGAAAACCTTGAAATATTTCGGCGTTTGAGAGGCTTAAAAAGAAAAGCAGAGCCAGTAATGAAGATTATTAATAAGCTAAAACTTACAAGATATACCGAAAAAAAAGCAGGGGAGCTTTCACTAGGGAATTTGCAAAGATTAGGCTTGGCAAAAGCGATGATGCATAAACCAGAGATACTAATTCTTGATGAACCAGCCAATGGTCTTGATCCTGTTGGAATTGTTGAAATACGTGAGATATTAATGGAGTTAGCCCGTAATGATAATGTTACGATTTTTGTTTCAAGTCATCATCTCGAAGAAATATCAAAGACAGCAGATAGAATCGGGATTATTCATGATGGGCGTCTTTTAAAAGATGTAAGCTCATATGAACTTGAAAAAAAGATTAAAAAATATCTTATTCTAAAAGTAAATAAGAAAAACAATGCAGTAAAAATTTTAAAAAAATCCGGATACGAGATTATAAGTAATAAAGATGATAATTCAATTATTATAAATGGAGCAAAATCAACAAAAATTCGAGAAGAAATTGTAAAGTTGTTGGTCAATATGCAAACCCCCCCATATGAAATAAAAATGGTTCAAGAAGATCTGGAATCATATTTTTTAAGAATTATAAAATAGGATGAACAATGAAAATAAGGTTATTGGTATCTGCAATTTACATTGAATTATTAAAAATTTTACATTCAATAGTTTTTTGGATAATCTTTGTTGGTTTTTCAATTGCGCCGATTATCGCAACCATATTTGTGATGATTGTTCGTGATCCTTCTATATCTGAAAATAGTCCTCTATTAGAAGCAAAAGCGAATCTTGCGGGTCTTTCAGCTGATTGGATAGGGTATTTTGGGTTTTTAAATATGACACTTGGTATTGGTGGGATAATTGTGTTTGGTTTTATGACCAGTTGGGTATTTGGAAGAGAATATGCAGATAAAACAATTAAGGATATTTTGACGCTGCCTATACCAAGAAGTTTTATAATAGCTGCTAAATTTATTGTTATCTGCCTATGGTCTCTTATTGTTTCAATCTGGATATTTTTGTTGGGTTCATTTTTGGGATGGTTAATAGAATTGGATGGTTGGAACATAGTATCATATATTAATGCTCTTGCAAAATTTTGTTATATCTGGTTATTGGTAACAATTGTAGGGTTTCCAGTTGCATGGTTTGCTGCCATTGGCAGGGGATATATGGCCCCCCTTGGATTTGTTTTTTTCTCAATGGCTGTTGGTCAAATCATGGGAGCACTTGGTTTTGGCGAATATACCCCATGGGCCATACCAGGACTATACAGTGGTGCGGGAGGAGAAGAAAAATCTCAAATTAATTTCTTTAGTTTTATTCTTGTATTTGCAATGGGGTTTTTAGGCGCAATTGCTACATGGCTTCAATGGAAAAATGCGGATAACTAAAATATTAAAAAATATATTTTTAATTTATTTTATATATAGAGAAGTAATACTAGCTCTCAGGGATTTCTGATAACGTTCGATCTTTTAAGTCGTCGTAAATCGTTTTTGTAGGCCAGATAAGCGCGAATTAACCTCAATTCATGCGCGAAGATGGCCGTAAAGCAAAAACGATTTACGATGAGTTTTGCGGTTAACTG
>JAOUOS010000024.1 GCA_029880285.1 Spirochaetia bacterium | reverse complement strand
ACTAGAGAAATGGTTTTACAGGCTATAACATGGATAAACAATATGCCTAGAAAATCTCTTGGATACCGGACTGCATATGAGGTCTTTCACAATATTGAGCCTGTTGCATTTGAGATTTGAATTTGCCCATTAAAACTTGTTGAATAACTACTCAACAAGCTTGACGATGTGTTTTTTTTATTAAAGCTGGTATATGAATTATATACCTACGATTGGGCTTGAGGTTCATGTTCAGTTAAATACAAATACAAAAATATTTTGTGGATGTAAAACTTCATTTGGTGATCCGCCTAATGTTCATATTTGTCCAGTTTGCCTGGGACTTCCCGGAGCGCTGCCGGTTTTAAATAATGAGGTTCTAAAAAAAGCTGTTCTTGCCGGGCTTGCTATAAAAGCTGAAATTCATAAAAAAAGTAAATTTGACAGAAAAAACTATTTTTATCCAGATTTACCCAAAGCATATCAAATATCGCAGTTTGATGAACCCTATTGCACAAACGGTGTTATTACCATAGAAGAAGAGGGCAGGAAGAAAGATATTTGTATAATAAGAATTCATATGGAAGAAGACGCCGGTAAGCTAATGCATTCTGAAGATTCTAACGTGCAGGAAAGTTATGTAGATTTAAACCGAGCAGGAACTCCTCTAATTGAAATAGTATCGGCACCTGAAATTGACAGCTCAGATGAAGCAGTTTTATATTTAACGCAATTAAAAAGTATAATGCAGTATATTGAAATTTCAGACTGCAATATGGAGCAGGGCTCTTTAAGGGTAGACGCGAATATATCGGTGCGTCCTGAGGGGCAGGAAAAGCTGGGTACCCGGGCAGAAATTAAAAATTTAAATTCATTTAAAGCGGTAAAAGCAGCCATTGATTATGAAATTGAAAGGCAAATAGATTTGATTAATTCAGGAGAAAAAGTATTACAAGAAACACGTTTGTGGAACGCTGTTTCAAGTCGTACTGTTTCTATGAGATCTAAAGAAGAAAGTCATGATTATCGGTATTTTCCCGAACCTGATCTTGTACCCGTTGTTTTAACTGATGATGAAATATCTGCGATATTAAATGATATGCCAGAACTTGCGTATCAAAAGAAAGAGAGATTTGTTAAAGATTACAGTATACCTGAATATGACGCCGGGGTTTTAACCGCGAAAAAAGAATATGCTGAATATTATGAAAATTTAGTTAAAAAAGGAGTGCCGGCAAAAAAAGCTTCTAACTGGCTAATGGCCGAGATGCTGGCTTTCGCCCGTGAAAAAGATCTAGAATTTAAAGATTTATGTTCATTTGAAAATCTTTCTGCTTTGCTTCTTGAAATTGAATCTGGGACTATCTCAGGCAAAATTGCTAAAACAGTTTTTGCAGAAATGATAGAAACAAACAAAGACCCTCTGCAAATTATAAAAGAAAAGGGGCTTGTTCAAATAACAGATGAAAATGCTATTGTTTTAGTTGTAGAAGAGGTTTTAAAAGAAAACCAGGAAAGTGTTCAAAGTTTTTTAGACGGTAAAGATAAAGCTCTGGGATTTTTAGTCGGTCAGGTGATGAAAAAAACGCAGGGCAAAGCGAACCCGCCGCTGGTAAATAAACTGCTTTTAGAGCGGTTAAAGAAATGATTTATCTTTTACTTATTCTTGTTGCCGTAGTATTAATCATCGGTCACTATGGAATTCCCGAAAAAATAAATCCAAACGATTTTCAAGAAACTCCCCCTAAAGAATCATTGTTAAAAGGAGCCGAGCCCTTTACTCTTAAAGGAAAAACTGATACAGCTTTTCTAATGATTCATGGTTTTGAAGACAGCGCCTTTACTCTTAGATCGCTTGCTAATGTTATACATAAACAGGGTCATACAGTGTTTGTACCGCTTTTGCCCGGCCATGGAACATCTCTAAAAAAATTCAAGAAAACCCGTTATGAACATTGGTATGAAGCTGTGCGAAGAATATATGACAGCGAGTATGATTCATACACGAACTTTTTTATTTTGGGTTTTTCAATGGGAGGTAATCTATCGGCAAAGCTGGCTTCAGAATACTCTAATTTAAAGCCTCCAACGGGTTTGGTTTTAATTTCAACTCCCGTATTTTTAAATGCTATAGCTGATGGTAAAATTATAATAAAAAACTGGATGCTTATGTTCTCTGGAATTCTTAAACATATAATAACCTATCTGCCCAAAAGAAGAGAACAGTTAGCTCCGGGAGTTATAAATCCTTGGGTAGGATACTCTGAAGCGTATACTCTGCCCTGTCTTCATTCATTTAAAATAAATATAGGCAAGGTAAGAAACAAGTTAAAAAATATTAAAAGTCCTGTTTGCCTGATTCAGGCTACAAATGATAAAACTGTTTCAACTTATAACCTATACTATATTTTCAAAAAAGTATCTTCGCGCGAGAAACGCGCTTTTTTATTTGAAATTGCTGAAGATATTTCAACCCGGCATGTGCTTATAACTCATGAACAAATGCGTGATAAGGTATTTTATTATATTTTAAAGTTTGTTGAAGATACTTTAATAAATTTTGATTTACATCCAATAGCATTAAAAAAGAAATCACATTAATTAAATTATATGAGAAAAAAAAAAATAAAATTTTTAATAGTTATAGTTATAGTTAATTTTTCATGCGCACGGTTTAGAGTTGAAAAATTACAAAATGAAGAACTCTTTTCAATTCCTATTAATGAGAATATAAATAGTCTTTCATTTCCCGAACAAAAAGGATTGTTTCATGAAATACCTTCGCGAATGGGAATATACGAAAATAAACTTATTGTTTCAGAACCTTCAAACAGACAAATTAAAATATTTAATAAAAATAAATTAGAGTTAATTATAGCATCTAAAGAGTATCAAAAAATAAAAGTAACGCAGCAAGAAATAAAAAATAAAGAATTAAAAACACAGCCAAAAACTGAGAAGCCTGTTAAAACAATACTGGCAGATAATTTAAGTATACCGGGGATGATTATTGCGGGGCAAGATGAAGATTTTTATGTTGTTAGTTATTTTTCAGAAAAAGAAATGCCTAAAAATATACAAAATGAAAAAGCAGAAAATATAGATCAAAAAAATAACGATGAAGAAGAAAGTGATAATCAAATTGATTCGCAAAAATCAACCGGATTTTATAAGATTTTACACTTTAATATAAAAGGTGAATTATTAGGTATTATTGGCAGACAGGGAAAAACAGAAGATCACTTTGAAAATATTTTATGGATGGATGTAGATAGTGATAGAGGTTTTTGGGTAACATACAGCTACGCTGAAGAAGTGTATCTTGAAAGATATGTAGATAATATGCTTCGTGAGACATTTACTAAGAACATGTGTCGTGATATAGTATTTTCAACTATAAGTAAAAGTCAGGATTATATTTATTCTTGTGAAAATATGTTTCCTTTTAGCAACGCTGAGAAAGTAATTTTTGTGGGAAGAGTTGATAAAATTCCCGATAGGTCTGAAGTAAATTCTCAGGGATTAATTTTTCAAAAACGTATATTTTTAATTAGAGATTTGGCAACGCAGGAGAATAAAATTATTTTTAATAATTTAAATGATCCAGAAGATTATCCGTATATTCCTTACGATAAGAATATAAGTTTATGGCAATTTAAAGATCACTCAACCACAAAAATTTCGCTGTATAGCCTGGAAGGTGATCTTCTAAAAAATCTTCAAATTGAACTGCCGGGTAATAGACACGCATGGAGATCTACATATTTAACTTTATCCGGTTTTTTTTATAGCATTAGAATTCAAAAAAATAATTTAATGATATATCGCTGGAAATGATCCCGGACTATTTAAAATCTTCAGGCATACCTATTCTATCGGGTAAAGAAGCCGAAGAATGGGATAAGTTTACTATTTATAATAGAAAAGTTGATTCAAAACTTTTAATGGCATGGGCAGGATACTCTGTATTTATTTCAATAAATAATGAATTATGGTATAAAGAAGCTGATGAAATTCATTTTTTACTAGGGCCCGGCAATAATGGGGGTGATGGTTATGTAATAGCATGGCACGTTTTGTGTTCATCTGGTAAGAAAATATTTTTTTGGCAGCTGTCAGAACCTAAAACTCCTGATTCAAAATACTTTTATAATTTATGTTTAGAATATAAGGGTCAAAAACTTCAAATTGAAACAATTGAAAAGTTTAATAACCATAAATTAAACATAAAAAGTACTATTGTAGATTGTATTTTTGGAACCGGAATATCAAAAGCTCTCACTTTTCCGGTTGCAGAAGTTGTTCATTACGCGAATAAAGCGGAATGTAAAAAAATAGCTATTGATATAGCGACTGGTATTTTTGCCTCAGGACAATTTTTTAGCCATGAAGTTTTTAATGCTGATATCACCTATACTTTTGGTTCTTATAAAGTAGGTCACCTTATAGAACCGGGTATTTTATATTCAGGAAAGGTAATTGTTAATAGTATAGGATTTTTTAAGAAAGAATTTGAAAATAGGTTTATTTTAGAAAGCTCAAAAATAATACCCCTTAGAAAAGCCTATGGACATAAATATACATCAGGTGTCATAAATATTTTAGGGGGAAGTTTAAGTATGGAGGGCGCGGCAGTAATGGCCGCCTACGCGTTTTTAAAAATAGGCGGTGGTATCTCTAAAATATTTTCAACGGCAAAAAACATAAAAAAATATTTAAAAGATTATCCTGAATTAATGTTTGTATCTGGTAATATAAAAGTTTTAGAGAAAGAGTATTTAAAACAATTAAAACCTGATAAAGATCATATATGCCTTATTGGCGTTGGATTAAAAGAAAAACCAAGCCATACTTTTTGGAAGACAATTTTATCAATGTCGAATGTTACTCTTGTTCTTGACGGCTCTGTTTTAACAAAATTATATGATCACCATAGCTTGTTTCAAAAAAATAAGTTAAAAAATTTAGTTATAAGTCCGCATTTTTCAGAAGCAGAGAAACTTTTGAATAAGAATATTAATAATGTTAGAGAAGCCGCTATGGAAATAGCAAAAATCTATAACGCATCGGTTTACTTGAAGGGCCCCGGCGGCATTTTAATTATTAAAGAGGGGGACAAAATAACTGAAATTTATCCTGCGTCGACGCATTATGAACTTTCAACCGGCGGTACGGGTGATGTTTTATCAGGTATGATTTGTAATATGCTTGCGAGATATAATAATTTAAGGCCCGCTTTAGAACAAGCTCTTTCTTTATATCTTTGGGGCGCTGAATCTGCCGTTAATAATATTGCAAATAATTGTAAAGATTTTATAACCGCTACAGAAATAATTAAAGAAATTCAGAATAAAAGTAAGTAATATGAAATATTATAGTAAGTCGCCCAAAGAGTTTCATGAAGAGCATTCTAAAAAAGAAAGTTCAAACAAAAAAAGAAGAATGGGCCATATTATTTTGTTTTTAGATATAATAATTGTTATAGCGATTATTTTTTATTTTATAAACACAAAAAAGCCTGATTTAAATAAAAATAGTATTAATAATATTTCAAAATCTTTTCAATGGAAAGGGTATAAAATTGATTCTGACTGTTTAATATTAAACCAATGTTCTATAAAACTTAATAAAGATAACGTAGAAGAAAAAATATCTGAAATATTGTGGGTTGTTTATGAAAAAGATATTTCAAACGTAATTTTTAGAAAAAAAGAAATCATTACGGAAGAAATAGAAAAATTAAATACTTATCAGTTTAATCTAGAATTGCCTTTTGATTTATCCGAAAATAAAAAGATTCAAATATACTTTTTAAATAGTGAAAATAAAGAGTTATTGTCCTTTCGGGTATATCCTTAATTTAAATAATAATAGTACTTGGTAACAGCGGGTCTGTATCTGCAAAAGCGGGCAGCCAAATGACTACCTCATCACAGATTTAAATTTTGATAAATCGCCAAAGTCTTGTTTTTAATATATATTTGTATTGATTATTAAATAAATACCTATCATTTAAATGGCCTAAATAACGGATGGTTGTATGGAACATTTTGAGTCTCAATTTATAAGTCCTACAATGAATCTTTTGCTGGTTATGGTTCTTGTTTGGACAACGGGTGTTGTCTTTAGAAAAATAAAGCAGCCGCCTGTTTTAGGCGAGCTTCTCGCGGGTATAATTTTTGGGCCGCCTATTTTAGGTATAATTCAATATGATCATACATTAAAGGTTCTTTCTGAGCTTGGCGTATTTTTTTTAATGTTTTATGCCGGCTTAGAAACAAATCCCATTGTTTTTAGGCATACATATAAAAAATCAGCCTTAACCGGTTTAGGCGGATTTGTTTTTCCTTTTTTTATAAGTTATTTTGTTTGTATTTATGGTTTTCAATTGAACTTTCAACAATCTGTTTTTATATCGTTAGGTTTGTCAATAACCGCAATTGCCGTTAATGCCCGAATATTAAATGATTTGAAATTACAAAAATATCGTATAATGCCGGTTATTATTGGAGCCTCTATTATTGATGATGTATTATCTTTTGCCATATTTAGCGCTATTGTCGGGGATGTAATGAGTAGTTCAAGTTTTAACTGGCAAAGATTATTTTTTGATTTGTTAAAAGTTTTGTTATTTTTTACTGTTTCTATATTTATTGGTATAAAGTTAATGCCAAAAATGTCAAAGTTATTAAGTTCACGTGAAGCAAAGGGTTTTACCTTCTCATTAATTGTCGCTTTAATATTTGGAATTTTAGCAGAATTAGCCGGCTTGCATATAATTTTAGGAGCTTATATGGCGGGATTGTTTGTAAGAGAAGAAATCGTTCATAGAGATTTATTTCAAAAAATTAATGACCGTTTTGTTGCAATTACTTATGGATTTTTGGGGCCTATCTTTTTTGTAAGTCTTTCTTTTCATGTTACCTTTGAAATTTTTCAAACGCATTTAGCAGAGATTATAATATTACTTATAATAGCGATATTGGGTAAAGTAATAGGAGCCGGCTTAGGAGCGTATGCCAGTAAAATGAATATTAAAGAATCAACAGTTATAGGTCTGGCAATGAACGGCAGAGGGGCAGTTGAACTTATTATTGCCTCTATTGGTTTAGAATTAGGTATTATTGATAATATTTTGTTTTCAATTTTAGTTATAATTGCTTTTGTAACAACCCTAATACCCCCTATTTCTTTAAGTTTATTTTTTACAAGATATAAAAAAAATGGTCTTGCTGAAATAAGCTGAACTTGAATTACATTGACAATGCGTTTAAAAAAAATCCGCATGACATGAATGTATAAAAATATTTTATCTTTAATATTGCTTCTTTTTCTTGTGACGCCACAGGCTTTCAGCAAAGAAAAGAAATATTTACCGAAAAATTATTATTTTTTTATAGAAAGCGAAATAACTGAAGATGAAAAATTTAACTTGTTTTTAAAAGTAGCCAGTGAATTAACTAAAAAACTAAAAGTTAATATTTTCATAAAAAAATTAGAAAGCAATCTTGCAGATTCTTTGCTTAAAGAACTCGAAAATATAAATAACGAATTTGAAAAAATTATAATTTTTACTACTGCTTCATATCCTAAAAAATATGAAAATATTTATCAAAGAGAGAAGTATATTCAAAAATTAATTAATCTGCCGAGCCTTTTTCAAAAAGAAAGTTTTAAGTATAAAATTATTTTTTCACAATATAAAAAAAGTCCATTAAATTACATATCAAAATTTTCGAGTATATTTTCAGAATATAGAATTCTAGAAGAAGAAAATTTATATGACTTGCTTAAGTTGTTCGATATTTCTATTGAATTAAAAGAACAGATTTCTTTAAATTTATACGATGAACCTGTTGAAATTAAATTTGAAAATGTAAAATTAAAAGACACTTTGTGCTTTGATACTAAAAAATACATAAAAAGTAATCGTAAGAGTTCCCCATTATTTATTAAAAGAAAAAAAAGAGATATAAATTTTTTAATTGTAACTGAAAAACAAAAGAAACAGCTTATACTTGAACCTTCGCAAAATATTTGTATGTTTAAGCTGTATTCATACGGCGAAAAAAAAAATATTTATAAAATAATATTTTATAATTTTGTAAATCCGCAAATAGCTGCTGTTCCTAAAGTTTATTTATCACGTTTTCCCTATAAAGATAAAGTAGTCACTAAGAACATTAAGATTAACTCAAATATAATTTTAGAAGAGGTTCAACTTTTAATTGAAACAGAAAAAAGTATTGGAAAATTTCCTGATTTTTTTTCAAACAATAAAAAGTGGATTTTTAACTCTAAAGAAAGTATTTATTTTTTGCCCGACTTGCAGGATAAACCAGTAAGCTTTATTCTTGAAAAAAATGAGTTTGATTTAAGCATATCTTACAAAGGTGATTGGAATTCATATTATAAAGGCAAAATAAAAATTATAAGAAATAATGTAGTTTATCATGAAATTCCTATTATTATTAACAGCTCTTTCTTTTTGCATGAGTTGTTAATATTTATTCAAGATCATATTTATGTGACATTAATTGTTTCTTTTTTGTTATTTTTATTTTTATCTTTTTTGTATGGACATAAAAAAGATATAAAAAAGAGAATATTAAATGGTCTTCAGGGTTCTTTCTCTATTTTAATAAGACCTCATGAAAAAATATATATTGCTGAAAAACAAAATCCGTTTAATTGCAGGCTTATTTATCTTGGCGATGGTTTTCAAATAAATTATACTATAGAAGAAATAAAAATAACTCAATTGAATAAAGTGGGTGCTGTAAAAAAAATAGATGATATAATACAAAAGCCCTTAATATACAAAATAAATAGTTTTTGGAACATTGAACTTTCGATTGAAAATTTTAACAACAATGTAGAAACACAAAGCCGTCTGGTAAAGTTAAATCTTTTTTCAACGAATAATAAAAATTAATAAGCTACCGGTCTAAAGATGGGAGTTTACTTACCCAGACAAAATCTACTGTTTCACTTAATTTGTTAATTTTTTCTTTTATAAACTCAAAAGCAGCCTTGTTAGCGGCGTGAACAACAATAATTCCGCTTTCTTTTTCTGAAAAGCGTTTTTCAAACCATTCCCAGTGTTTAATTAAGTTTTGACTTGAAATCTTATGATCAAGAATAATATCTCTTCGATACGATTTTAATTGCATAATAGCGGCTGTTTCATATCCAACACTATCTTGATTTGTCCATGTGTCTAAAAAATAATTTATTTCTTTTTCTTTCATTTGAGAAAATAGGTGCCTTACAAGGTATGTTTCTGTCATGAATCGTGATCCCATTCGATTACTTATGCCTTTTATTTTTCCGGTTTGCTGAAGGGCCTCGTCTAAATAAGTGTTTATTTTTTCAAGGTCATGGGCTTCTTTTACTAATAGAAACTCTCCTTTTTCAGGCGTAATTACAAGAGGTTCTAAAGATAAAGCCATCCAAAGTTCCTGTTCATATTCTCTTACCTTGTCACTAATAAATGAAGTTTCAGCCCTAAAGGGAAGTACGCCATAACTTATAGGTACGCCCAGAGTCTGCCACATGATTAAATCATCATGCTGGTATAAATCTTGTACATAAAGAGCGATAATTTTTCTTTCCAGTGGTGTTCTTGGCCATAAAAAATCGGCGTTTCTAAAGTATAATTTAAAATAAACAAATTGTCCGCTATTCGATGGGTATTCCATTTTATATAAATAAATTCCCTGTCTTTTTTCAAGCTCATAAGATTCTTTTTTTAAAACAAATCCTTTAGAAAAAAGTAAGTCTAAAAAATTGTTCCGTTCTGCTTTTGCGTATCCTCCCTCGCAGGCAAGAGAGGCGATTATGTATCCAAAATCTCTTGTAATATGATTTGCGCAATTTTTATCGGACCATAATTTTGAGATTTCTTCAGCAATATTGTTTATATTTAAATCGTTTTTAATATCATCAGGGATGTTATTTATATTAATTTCTTCTTCAGTATCTTCGGCAAAATTAAAAATTAAAAATCCCGATAAAAAAAATAGTATGCATAATTTTATAATTTTATTCTTGATAACCATATTAAACATATAATATTATCGGCATTTTAATGTACTCAGCTAAAAACAGGATAAGGATAAAATTAATGCAGGGGAGGTAAAAAATCTTCCTCTATTTTACCAGGCGGTGTTTGTTGCGATGTTATAGGTTTCGGTTTTGTCTCAGTTGTCTGCTGGTGTGATGATATATCTTTAAGAATCTCAGGCTCTAAAGATAAACCTCCTTCGGGTATGGTTTGCTGTGTTTGAGACTGTGTTTGTTCAGGAAAAACCGGTTTTGTTTCTTCGGTGATCTCATATTCAGTTTCGATTTTTTTCTTTCCGTTTTCAGGTTTTAGCGCTCTATACATACCATTTGGTCTGTTAAATAAAATATACTCTTTAGTAAAATAAATCTTTTCTTCAGGTGGTATTTTTATGATAATAGGTTCCGGTTCAGGTTCTTCGGCGATGGGTTCAGGCTCTGGTTCTGGTTCTTTCATCTCTTCAAAATCTAATGAGTAAACAGCGTTGTCACAAATTACCCTGTAGGCGATAAGATCTTTTTTTGAAACTAGACACGATAAGGCTAATACTTTGTTTTCTTCTGAAATAAAAGCCGTTCTTTCAATATATGATTTATTTTTATGAACTATACGCCATGCGGCTAAATATCGCTCACGATGATTTTGAGCTTTTCTTTCGTATAATAACTTAACATAATTAAATCGGGCAGACATTCTTGCCGCTTTTAAGTTTAACAATGTTTTTGCGTCAGTTTGTTCAGGCATGTTTATGCTTCTTACTTCAATTACAGCAATTCCGTCAGTAAGTGTAACAATCGCGCCATTTTTCTTTGTAACAAAAGTCCATTGCCAATTTGAAGGTATATCTATGACAAATGGAGATTCGCCGCTTTTAGGTTCCCATTTAAAAACATATCCCCATACCGAAGATATTGAAACATAATTTATAATAAATATAAGAATAATATTTCTAATATATAATTTTACAATATTCATTTTTTGCTTAGTTATATTATCGGCAGATAAATTTGACAAAAAAACCTGTTTTTAAGAAAATATCTAAGGTTATACTTTATATTTCAAGCAGAAATTTTTGATCTTTAACTACGGCAGCAGAATAAACTGGTATTTCACTTTTCAATGCGGTTAATGTTTCTGTACTTAGTCGTTGCGAAGTTTTTCCTGGGCCAAAGTCAATAATCTCTGTTATTAAATTATCTTTAGCCGCCATCGACAATGCCTTTTCCCAATTTAATGTTTTTATGGTGATTTCTTCACATATTTGCATGGGAATTTCTTCATCTAACTGAAAGTTCCTGCCGTCAAAAAATGAATATAAAGGCTGTTTAATATCGCTGGCAGTTAAATGAAAAGAAATTTTATTTAAATCGTTTTTAAAAGGTTCAATCATATTTTTTAAAAGCGGCGAATGAAAAGGGCAGCTTGCTTTTAAGTATATAAAATCAATTTCATTCTTTTTTAACTCTTCATTAAATTTTGCCTGAAACTGAAGAAGAGAGTTTCTCGTTGAAGAAAGTATTCTGTTTTTTGGTGTATTATAAAGGCTAATATATATTTGTTCATTTTCAGGAAGCTCTTTATTTATTTCTTCCGTCATTTTTTGAATTTTTTCATGAGTTTCACCTAATACCGCGGCCATGGGAGCGGGCGGTTTATTTTCTAATTCGGCAGATTTAAGAATTTGTTTTTCATTAGGAAGTATCTCAGGATATGCTTCTTGTGATCGAAGACCCATAAAAAATAAATATTTTGTATACTGTTTTATTGCTTTGTAATAATTTTCATCATCTAAATCTAGTAAAGAGAAAGCGGCAGATATTATTCCCTGACTGTGTCCCGTGGCTCCTTTCGAGAATTTTAACATATTTGAGCGGTTAAAGCCGTTTAATGTTAAATATTCAAAATGCGCGAATTGCGCGGCCTGAATCATAGGCATAGAATAAGGTGCCATAAAAAGATAGTCATCTTGAGGCACTTTGTCTTCATTATCAAGCCAGCTTTTTATATTAAAACCAGCAGGCAAAAAATCTGTTTTACCTGTAAGCTCAATGGCTTCATTAATAGCAGATATAACAGCATTATAAAAATTTTTCATTTTAGAATCGTTATAATAACGGGCAAATTCTTTAATCCAAGGCGCTCCCTGCCCGCCAAATTGAAGAAAAAATCGGGTATTATTTTTCATAGCTTTATTAATAATATTTAAATTCATATTTTAGACAAATAAGCTTAATAAGAGACAAATAGTAAAGAATTATATTAAAAATTAAGGCTATAATATATAAAACTAAGTAATTGACAATCTATATATCTCATCTCTATTGTCTATTAATGGTAGAAAGTCTTTTTTCAATTAATAGTAATAAACTTAGAGGCACAAAAAAAACAGGATGGCTTGATATAACTGAAAGTTATTTTGGGTTAGAAAAAAAAATTCCCTACTTTGTGATATATGGCAAAGAAGATGGACCTAACGCGGTTATTACCGCGGTAATTCACGGTGATGAGTTAAATGGAATTCCTTTAACTTATAAGATTTTTAATAGCATAAATCCACAAAAATTTTATGGTAATTTGGTTATGCTGCCAGTAAGTAACATTCCGGCATTTAATGTTCAAAGTAGATATTTGCCCGATAGAAGAGATTTAAATCGTCTTTTCCCCGGAAAACCCGATGGTTCAGAGGGCAGTAGAATCGCGAATACAATTTGGAATTTATGTATAAAAGATGCTGATTTTGGTATTGATTTACATTCTGCCAGTTACAATCGATGGAACTTTCCTCATATTCGCGGCAATATGAGGCTTGAAAGAGTTCGTTACTTAGCGAAAATCTTTGGAGCAGAAATAGTTATTCACAGTCAGGGAGTTCTTGGCTCTTTGCGAAGGGAAGCAACAAAAAGAAATATACCTTTTATACTTTTTGAAGCAGGGCAAATTAATCGTTTTGAAGAAGAACCGCTTGAAGTAGGTTTATCAGGCATTTGGAATATACTATATTCATTAAAAATGGTTAAATATCAAAATTCTAAAATAAGTAAAACTATTGATACAAGCATTTACTATAAAAAATCATCATGGATACGGGCTACACACGGCGGTCTTTTTGTGCCAGCGGTAAAACCGGGAGACTTTATTAAAGAAGGCGATTATTTGGGTCATATAATGTCGCTTTTAGGTGAAGTAAAAGATAAAATAAAAGCCGAGTTGTCTGGCAGAATACTGGGTTTTAATTTACATCCACAGGTTGTTCCCGGCAGAGCTTTGTTTCACGTATGTCATGATGAAAAGTCATTATGAATTTGGCACAGATTATAAATTTTTTATCGCAGGATGAAAAATTTAATCAAAATATTGTTTTTGAGCATACAATAAATTCAAAAGAAGCATTGTATGTTGATTTTCCTGATTCACTTAATAACGATATACGAACTGTTCTAGAAAACACCGGCATTAAAAAGTTATACTCGCATCAAAAAGAGGCGTTTGAATATTATCAAAAGAAAAAAAATTTTGTAATTACAACACCTACAGCCTCGGGCAAAACTCTTTCTTACTTACTGCCAGTTATTCAAGATAAAATAAATGATAAATATGGAAAACATCTTTTTATTTTTCCCACCAAAGCTTTATCACGTGATCAACTTTCTTATTATCAAAAATGGAAACAAATATTAAATAAAGACTGGAACATGAATGTTTTTGACGGAGACACATCGCCTGAAGAACGCCGCAAATCGAAAAAAGCTTCAGATTTTATTTTAACGAATCCTGATATGCTTCATTCGGGAATATTACCGCATCACATAACATGGAAAGATTTTTTTAATAATCTTAAAACAATTGTTATTGATGAAATGCATATTTACATGGGTATTTTTGGTTCCCATACGGCTAATGTTTTTCGAAGGTTAAATAGAATTTTAATGCATTATAAAGCAAATCCTGTTTTTATTTTTTCTTCAGCTACTATTAAAAATCCTCTTGAGCTGGCTTCTAATTTAACAGAAAAAGAATTTTCTTTAATTAAAAACTCGGGAGCGGCATCGGGAGAAAAAAAAATAATTTTTTATAATCCGCCTGTAATTGATGCCGAAGGTACAAGAAAAAGTGCGTATAAAGCTGCCTGTGAAATAGGGGAATTGTTTATAAAAAATAATATTCCCATTATTTTTTTTACGCGTTCGCGAATAAGGGCCGAACTGTTAGCAAATCTTTTAAGAGAAAATTTGCCTAAAAAATTAAAAAAAAAAGTTAAAAGCTACAGGGGCGGATATTTACCGCTTGAGAGAAGACAAATTGAAAATGACCTAAGAGAAAAAAAAATAATGGCCGTTGTGTCAACAAATGCTTTAGAGTTGGGTATTGATATTGGTATGCTTGAAGCGGTGGTCTCCGTTGGATATCCGGGAAGTTTTAGTTCTCTTATTCAGCAATTTGGCAGGGCAGGCCGAAAAACAGATCCCTCTGTAGCAATGATGATAGGAAAGGCAAACGCGCTTGATCAATATTTAATGAAAAATGGTAATTTTATAATAGAACATGAAGGAGAAGATGCGGTCATAAATTCAAATAATCTAATAGTTTATATGGAGCACATAAAATGTGCGGCATATGAAATGAGATTTGCCGAGTCTGATATTTTTGGAGGTGTTAGCGTAAAAGAATACCTTGATTATCTTTCAGATAATGATATACTCTTAAAAAAAGAAGGTTACTATTTTTGGATGAAAGATAATTATCCTTCGTCAAATGTATCGCTTAGAAAAGCGGCACAAGATAATTTTTTAGTTGTCGATATCTCAAAAAAAACAAATGAACAGGTTATAGGTGAGGTTGATTATTTTTCGGCGCCAAGTTTAATTCATGAAGAAGCGGTATATTTACAACAGGGAAAATATTATTACGTAAATTCTCTTGATTGGGAGAAAAGAAGAGCAGAAGTCTCAGAGATAAATTCAGATTACTATACTGACGCGCATATAAAAACAAATATTAAAATTTTATCAAAGGATGAAATAAAAAAAGAAAATAAAATAACTTGTGTTTGGGGTGAGATTACGGTTATCAGTAAAGCCCATTTGTATAAAAAAATAAAAATTTCAACGAATGAAAATCTTGGCTGGGGTAAGATACATACTCCCGAAATTGAAATGCATACACAGGCGGCATGGTTAGAATTTCAAGATATCAATATTGAAATTGAGAAAGAAATAAGAGGAAGCGTTTTAACCAGAGCTGCGTATCTTATAAAGCAAATGGCTCCTCTTGTTGCCTTATGTGATGTGCGTGATATATCATCTTTAGGATTTTACTTAAATGATCAATTTATGCCTTATTCAATCTTATTTTTTGATCATTATCCTGGAGGAGTGGGTTTATCATATAAAATGATTACCAATATCGAAGCTCTTTTAGATTTATCAATAGAATCTGCGCTAAATTGTGTATGTGAAGCAGGGTGCCCTTCTTGTATAGGAGTTTGGGATATATTTGATATTGAAAATTCCAGTTCTCCAAACAATATAATAGATGAAAATATATTTGCAATGAAGAAAAAAACTTTGCAAATACTTCAGTTTATACGTAATAGTTTATAATATAACTTTTATATTTTATACCCCTCGCAGAGGGAAAAATAAGTAAAAAAATCATGAATTAAAAAATAGATTGACGAAGACTTTTATTTTTCGCATATTGTTGACATACTTCTGCAAGAGACAAAAGATTTCGTAAAATATACCTATGGAAAATTTTAACATAAATATGATTGAGCTGCCGCCAATGCCTCAGGTAGTGTCTAAAATAATTCAAATAGATGAAAACAATATAGATTTATCATCCAATCAAATACAAAATATTATATCCGTAGATCCGGGATTAACTGCGAAAATATTAAAGCTGGCGAATTCAGCTTTTTATGCCCGCTCAAAGAAAATAGATAATTTAGCACAGGCATTAACACTTCTTGGTTTTAAAACAATAAAAAGTTTAACGCTATTGGTTTCAGTAGCGGCAGTTATGCATCAAAATGGCTCTAATTCACAAATACAAAAAGAATTGTGGATGCACTCGGTATTAGCCGGTTTTATTTCTAAAATAATAGCCGAAAAAACGGGAAATAGAAAACAAAATGAAGAATCTTTTGTATGCGGACTTCTAAAAAATATTGGTCAATTAATATTACATAATCGTTTTCCTAATGCGTTTGAAACAGTGATTAAAAAATGCGCCGCCTCTTCAGATCCAAATTGTTTTCATTTGTTAGAAAAAGAAACATTTGGTATTACAAGTACTGAAATTTCAGTTAAGGCAATGAAAGAGTGGAATTTTCCTGATAATATCGCTAAAGTCAGCGGATTAACATCAAAAGATTATAATGAGGTTTTTGAAAAAGGCGGTATCTTGGCTATATACACAGTCTTAGCTGAAGCGGTAATTTATTTACAAGATTTTTTTAATGAAGAAATTATAAATGATAAGATGAATCTATACTATAAGACATTATTTGAAAGTTATACAAAAAAATTAAATATAGATAATACTACAAAAGATTACCTAACAGGTAATTTAAAAAAACATATTAAAAATAATGATTTTTTTCAATTTTGTGAAGAAGTTTTTTCAATGTAATAAATTATTATCTGCAATATATTTTAGTTTTTCGCGCGCAATATTTGAAAACGTACCAGTATCATCCAATTTAATTATTTTTTTGTATTTATCTACTGATAAACTATAAAAACCTGTCATATCGTACAATCTTGCCTCATGATATAGATATCTTATCTTTTCATTTAAATTTTCCTCTTCGTGTTGCAATTGAGAAAAAATTTCAGCAGCTTTGTGATATTCATGTGTTTTTTCGTATATTTCTGCAATTTTTTCTTTTATATATTTTTTATATTGGCTTTGCGGATATATTTCTAAAAAGTCTTTATAATAAAGATAGGCAATTTTAATTTTTTCATCATTGTACAAATTATCTGCGGTTTGAACAAAAATTTCTTGCTGTTTTTTTTCGACATCTTCACTATTTTCAGTTTTTTTTTCTTTGTTATTTTGTGAATATAAGATACTTGTACTAATGATTATTAAAATAAAAAATTTCTTTTTCATAACTTTTTAATTATTTATCGGAATTAAAAAAAACTATAAAAACTTTTTTTTTATCCGATAAAAAATATATGAAAACAATTAATTCAATTACAGAAGAAATGATATCAAATAAAAAAGTTTCTCCCAGAAAAATAAAAAATATCATATTAATTAAAAAATTTATTGATAGAATGGCTGGCAGAAAATTTATTCCTGATTCTGAAATTAACAAAATTGAAGCAAAATATGGCGTAAAACCAGCTATTCAAACATGGGGTGATTATTTTCAAATTGAAATAGTAAGAGATCATGTTTCAAAAAGTGATTTTGAATTCGAAAAAATAATTCAAACCGTAAGTTTTGATATTATATCTTCAATTTTAATTTTTTCAGGCAAAGATGAAAAGTTTTTTGAATTTGTTAAAGAAAGAAATATTGAAATATCTTTAAAAGATCCCGCTAAGTTAAATTCTGAAGATGAAGAAAATATACATTTAGGTATTTTATTAAATTACTATCAAGAGATGGGTTTATCAATGGATCATATGACAAATGAAGATTTCAGTTATTTTGAAAGTTTTGCTCTAAGAAAAGCGGTTTCATAATTTTTGTTTAAATCAATTTTTCAAAAAAAGTTTGACGCCGCTCTTATTATATTTTTTTAAGTTTCAGATACAGAAAAAAAATATTCATTCCGTTAATTCATTGTTATATTATTAACCAAAGCAAATAAAGGAGATATAAATGGAAAATGTAGAGATAAAAAATCTGGGTGCTAATAAAGCGGTAGTAAATTTATCGGGAAGGCTTGATGTGGCGGTATCAGGCAATATCGAAGAAGCACTTTTAGAGGCAATTGAAAAAGATAATCTTAAATATTTAGTATTAAATATGCAGGACGTAGAATATATGTCTTCTTCAGGTTTCAGAGTGGCTATTGCTTTATTAAGAAAGCTGCGAGATGATGGGGGTATATTAAAACTATGTTCTTTAAAGCCAGCAGTTAAAAGAATTTTTGATGTAATAGAACTGACTTCTTTATTTGAAATTTATGAAACTGAAGAAGAAGCACTTTCTTCTTTATAGAAAGAAAATATAATAAGGAAATAGCTATATCTTATTCTAAGATTTTATTTATTTATATTTTTATAATTATTCTCTTTTGTTCAGAAAAAAATACAGCTCAAGAAAAAAATAAGTCAGATGAAACTATAAATAAAATTTTAACCGGCAAATACAATCATTCTGATTATTTATTTTTTTCACAAGTTCCTAAAGAAAACGCTTTAAAAGAAAATCTTTATTTACAAAAAGAAGTATTAGAAGCGTTTTTAAAAATGGCAGATAAAGCTAAAAAAGACGGTCTTAATATTTATATTTTGTCAGCTTTTAGAGATTTTGAATACCAAAAAAATATTTGGGAAGCAAAGTTCAGCGGCAAAAGAAAAGTGAAAGGTTTAGAATTCAATAATAAAGATTATACAGATAAACAAATTGTTCTTAAAATATTAGAGTATTCTTCTATGCCGGGTGCTAGCAGACACCACTGGGGTACAGATTTTGATATTTCGTTTTCTAATAAAAATTACTCTTTGAATAATCAATTATATGAATCTGGTGAAGGTAAAAAGTTATACTTATGGCTTTCTAAAAACGCGATTAAATTTGGTTTTTGTCAGCCATACAAAGATTCTCCTGAAAGTAGAAGTAAAGAATATAACTTAGGTTATTTTGAAGAAAAGTGGCACTGGTCCTATAAACCCATTGCTGTTAAGTATCAAAATCTTTTTAAGAAAAATATGGCTTTTCTAAAACCTAAAGATTTTTCCGGCGATTTAGAAGTTAAAGATATTTATCCGCAATATATATTAAACATACACAATGATTGTTTAAATTAAGTTAATTTAATTATTTTGGGGATTTTGAATATATACAGTAGTATTATTTTTTTCTGTAATATATTCTTTAATTATTCTTTGTATATCTTCTTTATTAACATTTTGAAGGTTTTCAATAAAATAAAATATTTTATTATAATCATTCATAAGTAACTCATAGTATGTCAATGAATCGGCCAAGCCCGAATTTGACGCCAAAGAATGAATAAAATCTGCCAGAACATTATTTTTTATTTTTTCAAGTTCTTTTTCTGTAGGTCCTTCATCGGCTAATTTTTTAATCTCATCTTTTATAATTTCTTGTATTTTATCATAAGACGATTCTAAATATGGTCCCGTGAAAATTGTAAAGTTATTAGCTAGCTTTTTACCGGGGTTGCCATTATAAGCAGATACATAAGAGGCCAGCTTTTCATCTAATACAAGCCGTTTTGTGAGCCTTGATGTTTGACCATCTGTTAATAGTTTTTCTAATACTTCAAACACAATATCATCGGCATGGTTGATGTCGGGCTTGTGCCAGCCGGTTATTAAATAAGGCGTATTTTCAGCTGTTAGAACAGCCGTTTTTTTACCTAGCTGTTTTTCAAATTCTATAGGGGGGAACTCAGGTTCTTCTTTACGGGGAATTTTTTCAAAATATTTTTTTAACAGCTCATAAACAGGTTCAAATTCAATATCGCCAACAATAGCAATTACCATTCTTGAGGGAATATAATTATCTTCAAAAAATTTCATTGTTTCACTCATCTTAAGCCGGTTAATATTACTTTTAAAACCAATAACAGGCTTGCCATAGGGACTCATTCCAAAAGCTGTTTTTAAAAATAGCTCATAAAGAAGAGAATTGGGTTTTGAATCATAGCGCATTTTTCTTTCTTCAAGAATAACGTCTCTTTCTGAATAAAATTCTCTAAATACGGGTTTTATAAAACGGCGGCTTTCAATCCATGCCCATAATTCAAGTCTATTTTTAGGAAGTTTTATTTGATAATTTGTTACATCCATAGATGTATAAGCGTTGTAACCTACTTCTCCCGCTAATGAATAAGCTTTTGAGTCTTCTTCACTTAAGATAAATTTTTGGGACGCTTTTTTTATAAATTTATGTCTTCTTTTTATTGTTTCAAGCTCTTTACTTATTGTTTTTATTTCTTCATCGGTTAAAAGCGGATCATTTAGTATTTTATTTAGTTTATCTATTCTTTCACCGTCAATCTCAATTTGTTTTAAGTAATACTTTTCTTTTTCATAATTTGTTGTTCCCAGAATATCTGTACCTTTAAATAGCAAATGTTCTAAAAAATGTGCGGTACCAGCCTGATCAAATGGTTCATTGGAAGACCCTATTCCTACTTTTAAGTAGGCCGAAATTGTGGGTGTGAATCCGTTCTTCATCAAAATAATACGCAAACCGTTTTTTAGCGTATATTTTTGTATATTTTCTGAAAATTTTATTTTTAATTTATTTATATCAATATTACTTTCAGTTTTATCATCTGAAGAAAAGAGACTACCATTTATAAAAATCAATAATGTGAGAAAAAGTTTAAGAAAATATTTTTTTTTCATTTGATAAAAAATAACCTTTTTTAATTTCGAACGTAAAATTTATAAGTTAAAGGACTTCCTTTTCGTTCTAGATCAATACTTAATTCAGAAGGCGGCGCTGATTTTATAGTTTTCCATAGTTCAAACATTCTCTCTGTATCTGTTAAAGGGTGCCCGTTTACTGCTTTTACAATATCACCTGCGCGAGCCCCTAGAGTATAGAAAATATGCGTTGGTCTTAGTTTATGTAATTTATAACCCTGTATTTTACCATCTTCCATTTTAGGACCAAAAGAAGCTCCCTGATATATTTTTGCTTCATCAGACAAATATCTTTTTATTTCTTCTTTAGAAATGAATTTTTCAATTACACTACCACCAGATGTAGAATCAGATGACGCCGAAGCGGCCGCTGTTATTTTATTAGGTTCAATGGTTTCACCTACTTCGACCTTTATAATTTGCCCATCTTTTCTTATTCTAATATATTCACGTCCTATTTCTATAATTTTTGCACTGCCGATTTTTTCTCCTATCCCGTATTCCTGGCTGGGATCTTTTGAGCCCTTTATTAAAATAACGGCTCTCGCGAAAGCCGCAGAACCTTCTAATGTTCCTATTAGATCAAAAGGTTTATCTTCAACAACATCTTCAACTGTTTCAGTTACTTTTTCTTCAACTTTAACCGGTTTTTCAAATAATGGACTTCCTACAACTATAGCAGCATCATAAGTTCTGGTTTTTGCTTTTGGTGCTCTTGTCATAGAAGGTCTTTCATTTTTTATTTTTAACTCTGCCTGAGCCGTTTCTTTGGATATATGATATACCGCTACCGCATCGGCAAGACGAGCTGTACCCAAGCCAAGAATAATAGCGGCAATATAGGCCGCTATATTTTTATTATTCTTTATTCGTTCATAAAACTGAGTTAAATAAAATAGTATATGTTCTTTTTTAAAGTCCATTTATATAACAATAAAAAACAGGGTATTTCATGTCAAGATTTTTTATCATATTCAAACATAAAATTTCTTCTTACAGGCTTAAAACCAGCCTTTTTTATAAAATTTTCTGCTTCTTTTATAGTTTTTAAGCCATATGAGCGAAGAACATTTTCTTCAATAACTGGTGAATTTATGTCATCAGAGCCCCATAATAAAGCTAGTTCACCTGCTTTTTCACCATGAACGAGTAATGAAGCCTCAATATGACTGATATTATCAAAAAAAATTCGGCACAAGGCAACCATTTTTAAATATTCATACGTGGGAACATAGCGTACTTTAAAATTTTTAGTTTGCTGTTGAAATGTCCAGGGTACAAAAGATAAAATTCCTTTTGAGTCATCCTGTAATTTTCGTATTATAGCTAAATGATCAATAATTTCTTCATCTGTTTCTTCGGAACCCCACACAATATTGGCAGAGCTCAATAGGTTTTTTTCATGCGCTGTTTTCATTGTTAAAACCCAGTCGTAGGTTGATGCCTTTTTATTACTTAATATATTTCTCATTCTATCTGACAAAATCTCTGCTCCAGCGCCGGGAAAGCTATCCATGCCGGCGTCTTTTAATTCTAAAAAAATTTTAGAAAGGCTCATGCCGGTATTTTTGCTCATATGCAATATCTCAACAGGTGAAAATGCTCTTATATGAATATCAGAGAATTCTTTTTTAACCTTTCTAAGCAGTTCAAGATAATAATCAAACGATAATTCAGGATTTACGCCGCCTTGTAAAAAAAGCTGTTTTACATCATGTTTATATGATGTTTCAAATTGTTTTATAATTTGATCTGGTGAAAGGGTATATTCCTTTGAATCTGAATTTGTTTGGGTTGTAAATGAACAAAAATTACATCGAATGATACAGTGATTTGTGTAATTAATAATTCGAAAAACCGTATAAGAAACAATATTTTTCTTTACCTTTTTACATTTTATTGAATGAGCTGTAATACCCATCTTTTTAAAATTACCATGTTTCCATAAAAATAAAGCTTCTTCTGAACTGATTCTTATACCCGATTCAGCTTTTTGTAAAATTTCATTTTCAATTGTTTCTTTATTTGAATTTTTTAATATATCTTTTTGCATATTTTTACGAATTATTTTTTAAAGTATCTATTAGTATTAATAATCGAAATATTTATAGATAAAATAAAGTTTGCCGTATTTAAATAACAGCAAACTCTATTTAAAGCAAATTTTAATTTAAAATATTTTTTTTCAAATTAGTTTGATACTAAGTTATTTTTGCATAACAGAGTATTTAGGGTGCATTATTTTTAATTTTCTATTAATAAATTCAGGAAAATAATGCATTCCATTTTCATGCAACATTCGCCAGTCATCTTTTGTAACCTTTTCACGACAGTTATAAGAATTACATTTACATGTAAAGTCTTGATCTACGTTTACAATAAAACTGCCATAATCTAGTGTCAGTTCTTCGCCAATTTGTATATCTCTTTTAGCGATAATAGTATCATTTTCTGAATACACTAAATTAGGATTGCAGGAATGATTTAAAAAATTTGAAATATGCTTTACCTGACGATAATCAAACGTACCTATAATTTTACCAAAATCTCTATCGTATCCGTACCGTAAAAATTTTTTTTGAAGATCTTTATCAATACTCATAAGTTCTTCTACAGTAATTTCAACCCATCCTTTTTTTTCATCTTTTATCCAGTCTTCATAGGTAAAAACAGGTGTTTTAGCAGTAATAAGTTCTGCCGTATAGACACCGTACATTTTACCAAAAGCTTCTTTTTTCAGTAACATTTAAAAACTCCAAAATGATTTTTTGGAATGTGCAATAATTATGATTTTACATGTCAACTATTATTCTTTTTTTCATTTATAATTTTTTATCTTTAGATTTCTTCTCTAAGAAGAAGGTAAAATAAGTATTGCCAATATAAGTATTTTTCTTGAATTTACTAAATTTATATTATAATATAATGGCATTTATGGAAAATAGTCTTCTTATTAAAAAACCACGAATAAAGCAAAAAAGATTATCTATTTTAACCGGCTCAGATTTGTCTATAAAAAGATTAGCTTTAATAGAGCATGACAGCGGCTTAAACGGTCCCGTAGTATGGCTTACTGCCTGTATTCATGGCGACGAAGTAGGAGGCATTGCCATTGTACATGAAGTGCTTTCCTTTTTGCGTAAAAACCCTCTTTTAAGAGGAAAAGTATTTGCTTTTCCTATATTAAACGCGATGGCCTTTGAGGTAGGAACCAGAGATATTCCCATTACAAATGAAGATTTAAACCGATCTTTTCCGGGGTCTATGCGCGGAACAGTGGGCGAAAGAACTGCTCATAAAATATTTAGTACTATTGTTGATACCCATCCAACATTGGTTTTAGATCTTCATAATGACTGGCTTCGTTCAATTCCATATATTATTTTAGATTCCGGAAAAATTGAATCAAAAGAATCATATAAAATTGCCGCAAAAATAGGCAGAAAAACAAACCTCCCTTTGGTAAAAGAACCGTTTTCACAAAAAAGTAATGAATTAGTAAATAAAACATTGGTAGGAAATTTACTCTTAAACGATATACCTGCTTTAACTCTTGAGCTAGGTACCTCTCAAATTGTAGATGAAAAGCATGTTTCTTTGGGAGTTTATATAATTCTTGAAATTTTAAAAAGTCTTCAAATGATTGACGTAAATTTAAAAATGCCAGAAGAGATAAAAAATAATTTTTCAAATAAAATATATATTTATAATGATAAACCTTATTTTTCGCAAACAGGATTAATTCGTTATCTGGCTAAACCCGGACAATTAATACTAAAAGGAAAACCTTTTGCGAGTCTTTATAATGTGTTTGGTAAGTTAACAGAAACTTTATTCGTAGAAAATGACTCATTAATTTTGGGCCATAATGACTCTTCAGTTGGTATTCCAGGAAATCCGGTAGCTGCTTTTGCTCAAGTAATTTCTAGTTAAGCTGTAAAAAGTTTTTAACCATTTTTAAGAAGTCATCTTTTTTTGAAACATGCAGCCAGTGATTGGCATTATTTATTTTTTTAATTGAAGAGTGTATAAAATATTTAGCAATAATTTTAAAATCATCTTGTGAAATAAAATCAGAAAATTCAGCTTTAATAAAAAGAGATGGCTTTTCAAATTTTAAATCAACAGGTGAGTTCCATTTTGTTCTATCTTCATTTTGCAGAGCTTTGGCGTTTATTTTCCAAAAATAACCGTTTTCATTTCTATCAATATTTGTCATTATAAATTGTCGTTGATTTTTTTCTGGTAAGGTCTTTTCAAGAAATTTATCAATTTCTGTTCTTGATGAAAATTTTGATATGTCGCTAAAAAAAGTCTTAAACTCATTTTCATAAGAAATATGATATGTTTTTGGAGCGATATCAGCAACTATTAATTTTCTTACTAATTTTGAATTTTCAAGGGCAAGTTTCATTGAAACAAGACCTCCCATAGAATGTCCTAAAAATACTGCTTCTTTAATATTCATGTTTGAAAGCCATATAATTATATCTTTTTTCATTTCATCAAGATTATGAATTTGGCTATGAAATGAATTACCATGATTTCTTAAATCAATAGCAAAAACATGGTATGATGTAGATAGCTCTCGGGCTATTGAAATCCAGTTTTGAGAAGAACCAAAAAGTCCGTGTAAAATAATTAATGGATACTTTTTACCGCCAAATTCACGGTGAAAAAGTATTTTTTCAATCATTTGATATATTATTATGAAAAAAGGTTATAATTTTAAAAGATTAGAAACAGTTTCTTTGCGAAGATTAGAAAACAACTTTTCTGCTTGTTTCATGTCTTTTATAAGGTTAATATCTGCTTTTTCATTACCTGTTTCGCTTATCATTCCCATAGAAAATATATTTTGAAGCTGAACTTCTTTTTTCAAAAGGTCATTTTTCATTATGCCAATTTCACTTTGCGCGCGGTTAATGTATTCTTCAGAAGTTTTATCTTCAATTTTTAATTTTATACTTGAGGGAAAATTTTCTTTCATAAAATTATTTAAACTTTGACGCCAGTCTTCTTTGTTTTCTATTATTCCTAAATAAGCTATTTGAATTTGCTTTTGAGAAATATCAGTTTGAATTTTTGAAACATCAGCTTGAAGGCTTTTTACCTGCCCTCTTAGTTTGTCTATATTTATATTGTTATCAGCCGAAATTGAGTTTTGAGTATTTTTTTCGTTAATTAAATTCTGGCCTTGATTTTTATCAATATTTTGTTTTTGAACGGAGTTTACAAACTGAGAGATATCATTCTTTTTAATTTGCATTTTATTTACCCCCTATATGAGACATAATCGACAAATCTCTGAAAATTTAAAGTACTTTTTAATATAAAATTAATATATTCTAAAAATGTTGACGGCATAGGTAAATCTTAGCCTAAATCCGTTATGTCAAATAAACAGCCAAAAAGGGAAAACTGGTCAGGTAAATTAGGTTTTATTTTGGCGGCTTCTGGTTCAGCTGTTGGTTTAGGTAATTTATGGAAGTTTCCCTATATTACATGGGAAAATGGCGGTGGATTGTTTGTTCTTATTTATCTTCTTTGTATATTTTTTATAGGTCTGCCAATTATGATAGCAGAAATTGGTCTTGGTAAAATAACCTCCCGTGATCCGGTGGGTGCGTTTGAAGTTTTAGGCGGTAAAAAAACTCCGTTTCGTTTTGTTGGTGTTCTTGGTGTTTTAAGCGCATTTCTAATTTTAAGTTTTTATTCCGTTGTTGCCGGATGGAGTATTGAATATTCTATAAAATCAATAAGTTCAGATTTTAAAGAAATACCTATTCAAAAACTATCTAAATTACTGGAAGATGAGAAAAATATTAAACATGCGGGAAAAGTAGCCTTTCAAGAAAGTATGGCGCTTCCCCTTTCAGATGCTATAAAAGAGCAGCTGTTATTTGACGCGACAAATGAAAATTCATATTTATCGTTATCATCTGAAGAATTAAATAAAGTATTCATACAAAAAAAAGATGATCTTAGTGAATTATTAGTAAAAGAAAATAAGCTTGAATACTGGGAGAAAAAATTCTTTAATCAAAAATCAAAAAATAAAGATTTTAATATATGGATTAATAAAATATTAATGCCTGCCTATTCGTCATCTTTGTTTGGTGAATTTTTAAGCAACTCTAAAAAGGTTGTGTTATGGCATCTGGCAATTATGATAATCTGTTTACTAATTGTAGGCGCGGGTATAAAAAAAGGTATAGAGAAAACCACAAAATATTTAATGCCCATGCTTTTATTTATTATGTTTGTACTAATGATAAATTCATTGATGCTTGATAAAGAGCAGGAGGGTATAAGATTTCTTTTGTTTGGTAATCCCAGCAAATGGAACGCCTTAAGTATTCCGCAGGCAATGGGGCACGCTTTTTTTACTTTATCTTTAGGTATGGGGGCAATGCTTACTTATGGCAGCTATATGAAAAAAAATTCAGATATTGTATCAGATGCCATCTGGGTTACGTCTATGGATACAATAATAGCTCTTTTAGCCTGCATGATGATTTTTCCTATTATTTTTGTGTATGGCCTCGAGCCTACAAGCGGAGGTATTGGTATTCTTTTTACCACACTGCCCCTTGAGTTTTTTAAATTTTCTTCAGGAGCTTTTTTATCATTATTATTTTATGTACTTGTTTTTTTAGCAGCTCTAACATCGGCTATATCGTTATTAGAAGTTGTGGTTACTTATTTAAAGGATGAATGGAATTTTAGCAGAGTTAAATCGGTATTAATCGGGTCTATAACAATATTTCTTGCCGGACTTCCCGCGGCATTACATATTCCTTTTATGGATTACCCCGATACATTATCGACAACTATTATGTTGCCCATGGGCGGATTTTTAATTGCTATATTTACAGGGTATAAAGTAGAAAAAAATATTTTTAAAAACGAATTTCTAAATAATAAATATCCTTTATGGAGTTTTAATTTATTTTACTTTACGATCAGGTATATTACACCTTTAGCTGTGCTTATTGTTTTTTCTTTTCTAATATTTGAATTATTTAAGTAAAAAAAGAGATATTTAAAAAAGTAATTTATATGTTAAAAAATAGTTTTATTCAAAAAAAGTATTTAATACTTATTGTTTTCAATTTCCTCTTTTGCGTAAGTAATGTAAAAGAAAAAGTAGAGTATATTCATCCGGTGGTAGATTTGCAGATTGTCATGAAAACAGATCCTTTTACATATTATGAGATTAGTTTTTGGTCTGATAATAGAGAAGACGGATTTAAAGGCTTTGGTTTTTTTACGGGTGAAACCAAAGAAGAGGCTGAAGATAAGGTTAACTTAGAGCCGGTTTTAAATATTCAGGAAGCCAGTAGCAGCCAAATATCTTTAAAAGACGACAGCTATTTGTCAGACATCTTGGCCGCAGATGCTTTTTGTGAATTTTCTACAGTAAGTTATATAAAATCTGTTTTAATTCAAGCAGGAGGGGCCTCAAAATTATCGGGTTACAGATGCTATCTGCCTTCATTAAATTTAACTGCGGGAAATTGGTTATCGATAAGAGCTTTTGCCAAAAGAGACTGCACAGATCTTCAAGATTGTTCCATGTGGTCCGTTGCAGCTGTACAACAAATTCCTTAGATTGTATTAATATGAAAAAAAATAATAATAATATTCTTATATGGCTTGTAGCATTTATTATAAAATGTTTAATGCAGATTATAGGCCGTACCGTAAGAGTTAAAGTAATAAAAGGCCGCGATATTCTCGAAGAACTTCAAAAAAATCCGCGGCCCGTAATTTTTAGCTTTTGGCATAATAGAATATTTTATGCTTCTTATTTTTTATATAGGCACGTATTTAAAAAGGGGCTTAATTTAACCGTATTAATAAGCCAGTCTAAAGACGGTGAATGGATCGCGAAAATTGTTCATATGTGGGGCGGCAATACTGTACGTGGTTCAACTACCAGAGGCGGGCTAAACGCGCTAAAAAAGTTATGCGGTAAAATAATGAAAGAAAAAAGCGCTGCTGTCACTACCCCCGATGGACCTAAAGGTCCGGTATATAAATTTCAGGCTGGTACCATCACACTATCTCAAATTACACAAGTACCCATAATTCCTGTGACATTTGCCGCGAAAAAAGCTTGGGTTTTTAATTCATGGGATAAATTTATTGTGCCAAAGCCTTTTACAAAAGCTTATTTTTCTTTTGGTAAACCCATTCTAATACCCCGTGAAATAAATGTAAATGATAGAGAAAACTTGTGTCAAAATGCCGAGAAAGCTATGATGGATTTGCTTGAAGAGACAGAAAAACTTCTTTATGAAGGATAATTGTCAATTGGTAAAAAAACCGGTTTTTCTTTTACAATATCAGATAAGTTTTCAAGTTCTAAAACGGCGCTATCAAGCTCATGTTTATGGCATTGGTGCGTTATTATCATGACTTCAACCACATGATCTTCATTTGGTTTTTGATCTAAATTTTGTTTTACCGAAGCTATAGATATGTTCTTGTCACCTAAGACGGCAGCAATTTTTGCCAATACCTTTGGTTTATCTGCAAGCATAAGACGAAGATAGAAAGATTGAAATCTTTCAGATATAGGATTTATCTTCGCCGGTTTTATTTCTTTAATTTCAGGTTTACTATTTTCATTGTGCAATCTGCCAAAGTTTAGTATATCAGCCAGAACTGAATATGCCGTGGGCAGAGAACCGGCGCCTTTGCCCATAAAAAGATGAACTCCTGAATACTTTGCCTGTAGTAACACGGCGTTATTTTCAAATTCTATGTCATGCAGATAGTGGTCTTTACTTAACATCATAGGTTCAACTGATAAATAATTTTTTTCATCTTCTTTTTTAAAAGAAGCCACCAGTTTAATATGATAATTCATACTTTTGGCCCATAATATATCGCTTAACTTAATATCTTCAATTCCTAAAGTATAAATATCAGTATAATCAATCCATTCGCCAGTAATAACATAAAATAGCAACGCTAATTTATGACACGCATCATATCCATTTACGTCTAACGTAGGATCGGCTTCGGCTAATCCCATTTGTTGGGCTTCTTTAAGCGCTTTTTCATAGCTTATTTCTTCAAGTCTTATTTTCGTTAAAAGATAATTTGAAGTTCCGTTTAATATGCCTTCTACAAGGGATATTTTATCGTCAGCTAAAATTGTTCTCAGGTTATGAATAATAGGTATTGCCCCCGCGACAGCGGCTTCAAAACCTATGTGCAAATTATTTTTGTAAGCTAATGAAAATAATTCTTTGCCGTGTTTAGCTAAAAGATGTTTATTCGCCGTTACTACCGATTTTCCTTTTTCTAGGGCTTTTTTTATTACTTCATATGAATATCCTACTCCGCCCATAAGTTCAACAATAACATTGACACTGTCATCGTTTAACAAAGCATCACCGTCATCTGAGGCCGCAATATCGCCTAACAAACCCGATAGTTCTTTATATTTTTTGTCAACAACACCTGCGACTTCAATAGGAAAGTTATTTTCTTTTAAAATTTTAATAAGTCCGGAACCTACGGTCCCCGCGCCAAAAAGTCCTATGCGAATCATGCGGATTTATTTGATTCGCAATCTGGGTGTAAATTATTTTATTGCATTTTAATTATTATTCTGGAATTTTCAATTTTATAATTTGTGTTATTATTTTTTATTTTTTTTGAGCGTTCAATGATTTCTTTCAATATTTCAGAGGCAAATGGTTCTTCGGGAATGCGAGGTATGAACTGCCTCAAATCATAAGTTTGCTCTTC
This sequence comes from Spirochaetia bacterium, assembly GCA_029880285.1. Taxonomy (GTDB): domain Bacteria; phylum Spirochaetota; class Leptospiria; order Turneriellales; family JAOUOS01; genus JAOUOS01. Next base: position 15,018 of record JAOUOS010000024.1, on the reverse strand, counting down.
AAAAGTCATAGGTTGCTTGTTGTCTACGTAAAGCGGTAAAATTTCAACCATTTTCGTTAATATTGAATCATTAATTTCAAGCTTTATTTGAGCAATCATTGAAAATAAATTTTCTTTATACTCATCAGGATGAAGAGTTCCCATGGTAAAATTACCCAAAGAATAAAAAATAATACCATTTTTATATTTTTCAATGCCCTGTACCACATGAGGATGATGGCCAAATATTATATGGGCGCCAGCGTCAATAAGCTGGCGGTATTCTGTTCTTAATTTTTTATTTGGGACATGTTCGTATTCATCTCCATAATGAATTGAAATTATAATTAAATCAGATTTTTTCATGTTTTTTATATCTTTAACCACTTTGTTTACCTCATAAATATTTATATTTCGGGGCTTGTCGTTGTTTCCATACGCTGAAAACGCGATTACTTTATTATTTTTAATGTTTATGTATTGCGTTTCTAAGGTTTTTTCTTTTGTAATACCGGCTCCGGCCCATACAGCAGGATATCTTGAATTGTTATGGTTTGTATTTTTTTCAAGAAGCGATAGAGTTTCTTCTATACCGGCAATACCCGCGTCAAACATATGGTTGTTAGATAAGCTGAGTAAATTAAATCCTGCCCAGAGTATATTTTCAAGTTCTTCGGGATAAGAAACAAATACATATTTTTTTTCAAGAACCGGTTTTTCAGTTGTAAATGGAGTTTCAAGATTTATAAAAGCCAAATCTGACTGCATTATAATCGGGCGGATATACTCATACTTTTCTTTGCCAAGGTTTGTAAATAGATGAGAAATTTCTGTATTTGAAGGATGCACAAAATCTCCCACCGCCATAATTGTAAATGTTTTTAAATCGTTTGTAAAAATAGGGGTTTTAAGAAAAAAAAAGATTAAATTGAAAATTAAAATTTTTTTTTTCATTTATTGTCTATTCTTCATTATATATTAATCCGGCTGAAAGTTTGTGCAGATAATAATCGGGTGTAATATTAAAAGGTATTTCTATAACCCAAAGCCATGAATTATCTTTATTATATAAAAAGGGCACGCAAACGACATATATTGTTCTTACTTTAAAATCAACAGCATCTATAAAGTTATATTTTTGTATGTAGCTTTTATTTTCAAAAGATACACCCTCTTTACTAAATAATTTAATTTTTTTTTCAACCCATGGTTCTATTTGCCAAAGTGGATACCAGAATAATAATTTTTGCGCTGTTATATATTCTTTAACTTTTAATAAAACTTCTTTACTTTCGCTATTAACGGCCCCAACCCATCCGCTGTATATTTCTTTTCCCGCGAATTTTAATCCGTATTGAATTTTAAATGGTTGTATTTGAAAAGATAAATTTCGTGAATGTAAATATTTTAAAAAAAAATTGAATTGATTAATATCCCATAATTGTGGTTTTTCCCATTTATCATTTTTTGATTCAACAATATTATTTTCATATTTTAAGCTAATATTTTCTTTTAAAGTATGCGCTTGGTAGTCTATTGAGATTTTAAACAGACACGCTAAAAAAAAATAATTTACAATAATTAAAAACATCCATGATGTATGAGCGTATATTTTAAATATAGTTTTTTCTTTTTTTATAAGAAAATAAAGAAAAACCATAATACTCGCATAAATTAAATAAATTATTAAAACTTGAAGTATAGGCGGGACTATAAAACTTATTATAAAAATAAAGATAACAATAAAAGCAGATAACTTATAAAAGGCATTTTTTATATTTTCATTTAGTATATTATAATATAATTGGGCTGTTATAATATTTAGTAATCCAAAAAAAAATCCTAAATACCAAAAATTATAATTTATAAAAGTTAGCAGAAGAAAAGAAAAAATACCAATAACAAAGCTAATTTTTTGTTTTAAAAAATATAAACTATCAAGCCATTCAATTACCTCTTTTGATTTTTTTATTAGAACTTTATTTTTGAGGTTTGTCGTGCTTATAGAAATGGTATTTCTTAAAAGATTAATCGTATAAGATTTAATATTCGCTTTAGTTATATCAATATCTTTTTCAGGTATTTTTAATACACCTTCTGGATATAAATTGTTTTTAAATATAAAGGCATATTTAATGGTCTTTGTATTATTTATCTTTATACTCTTTTTCAATTTTAATTATTTTATCAATATTGTTTTTAAAGATATCTGTGATTTCTGGATCAAAATGAATCTCTCTTAAACTTAAAATTTCTTCCAGCGCTTTTTCAGATGGCCATGCTTCTTTATAGGGTCGTTCTGATGTTAAAGCGTCATATACGTCACAGATAGCCACAATTCTGCCTTCAAGAGGTATTTCTTCTTTCTTTTTACCATGTGGATAGCCCGAGCCATCCCATTTTTCATGATGGGTTAGGGCTATTTCAGCCGCGATTTTAAGAAGTTTCGACTCTGTATTAGATATAATATCATAACCAATAGTTGTATGTTTTTTCATGGTTTCAAATTCTTCTTTTGTTAATTTACCGGGTTTAAGTAAAATATTATCAGAAATTCCTATTTTACCTACATCATGCATTGGGCTGGCATTTAATAAATATTCAACGTTTTCATTAGGCATGTTCATCGATTTTGCCATAATCTCTGAATACCGGCTTATTCTTATAATATGGTTTCCTGTTTCGTTATCTCTATACTCTGATGCCTTCGTAAGTCTTTGTATGATTTCAAGCCTTGTATTTCTTAATTCTTTTGTTCTTTCGAGTACTTTTTCTTCTAAAGTTTTATTATAATCTCTAACTTGATTATGCAATAGCCTAACTTCAAGTAAATTTTGAATTCTTGTTAAGGCCTCTAATTGATCAATTGGTTTTGTAAGAAAATCTTTGGCGCCTTCTTCTAGGGCTTTAATTCTTACATCTCTTTCTGAATCTGCAGTAAGAACAATAATTGGAAGGTACGATTCGTTTTCAATTTTTTTAAGCTGAGACATTACTTCAAAACCGTCCATATTAGGCATTCGAATATCAAGTAAAATTAGGTCATACTTATTTTGCTTGTATAGTTCGGTTACTTTTGTAGAATCTGTGGTTGTTGTAATATTTTGATAACCCGCGTTTTTTAAAATTTTTTCTATTAATATTACATTTATCTGGTTATCATCAACTATTAATACTCTGCCAGATTTAATTTTTTCGCTACTATTCATATTTTTAGATAATTCAAAATTATTCTTGCATTTATATTAAACTTTTTTAGGCTGTAAACAAATTTAATTCAATATGATAAATCATTCAAAAGAATTTTGGGATATTGTACCTCTTGAATTAAGAGAAGAAATTCATAGTATTGAAAAATTACTTTATTTTAATAAAGGTAGTCACATTTTTAAAGAAGGCGAGAAATATAAAGGATTTTATATTGTTCAGCAGGGTGTAATTAAAATTTTTAATAATTTAGAAAATGGGCGTGAATCTGTTCATGCTTTGCTTATGGCGGGCGAAGTGTTCGCTGGTGTTCCTATTTTTCAAGAAAATATAACTTATCCGGCTTCGGCAGAATCGTTAACCAAAAGTGAATGTTATTTTTATCCAGCGGGTAAATTTAAAAAAATATTGCAGAAAAATACAGAATTTATGTTTAAATTCAGCAGTCTTATTATGCAAAAAATATCATATTATCAAAAACAAAATACTGCCATATTATCGCAAAGCCTGGCTGATAGAATAATGACCTTTTTTAGAGAGCTGGGGGCAGATAAAGAGTTTATAGAATGCCCCGTAAACCAAAATCAGCTGGCAGCCTTAATGGGTGTAACTCCTGAAGGTTTTAGCAGAGAGTTATCAAAACTACAGTCACAGAAAAAATTATTCAAATTTAATAATTTATTTTCTTTTCAAGAGAACTTCGAGCCACAAAAAAGATCATCTAAAAAATAAAAATAATTTGAACGGCTATCTTATGAATATTTTTTGACAGTATGAAATTCTCAGAAAAACTTATTAAAATAGTTTCTTATACATTTATTAGTCTCTTGGTTTTAATTATTATTATTGCCTTTGGTATGCCTGATTTTATAGGGCAGGCAGGTCTTTCTAGTCAATTTTTGGTCGCTAAAGTTGATGATGATATTATTACACGAAAAGATTTAACATCTTATATAGATAGAGAATACAAAGGCCGTCTGCAGGGCCAAAATATACCGCCGGAATTCGAAGAACAGTTGAAACGTTCAGCCCTTGAGAGACTTATTAACCAAAAATTATTAGAAAAATTGTATAAACAGTCAGGTTTTTTCCCTTTAGGGACATATCAAAATAGAATTATTGCAGATTATCTTAAATCTGAATTTTCTTCTTATAATACAATTGATGGCTTTGATTTTAATAAATTTGAAGAAGAGTGGATAAAATCAGGAAGAATTTCATTTACAGATATAAAATCCTGGGCGCTTAGAAGTTTTGCTTTTGAAGTTGGTCAAAATATGTTAAGCGATATGATATCAGTAAATTATTTAGAATCCATTGAAAAAGAAAGATTAAATAAAATAAAACTTTCTTATCAAATTGTTGCTATTGATAAACAAAAACAAGATGAAATTATCAAGGCAAAAATACCTATTTCAGAGGTTGACATAGAAAATAAATTTAAAACCGATTATTTATCAAAAGATCCGAAAGCCGAAATGACAAAAGTAAAAAGAGAAGCTATTGTAAATGCATTGGTAAATGAGAGAAAAACTGATATTGAAAAAGAATGGAAAGATTCATTAAGCAAATATTCTTCAGATGACTCGTTAAATAAAATTGCTACGCAGAATATGACTAAGGTTTTTAGTATAGATAATGTTTCTCCTATTCAAAATATTAATTCTGTTAAACCACAAGAGTCACCTAATCTATTACCTTTATTTGAATCTGATGAGTTTACATCTGTGATTTTTTCTGAATCTATTGGCAAAAGAATAGGGCCAATTGAAAATTCTGGAGTTTTTTATTTTATAACAATTACAAAAAGAGAAATTCCTGATGTTATTGATGCTGAAAAAATTATGACAGAGAAAAAAGAAATAAAAGAGTATTTTCCTAATGATTATACTGAAATAGAGACTTTCGCGAATAATATTAAAACAGAGCACGAAAATTCTATGCTATCTGCGCTAATAAACTTAACAAAGCAAAATAGCAATATAATTTATTACACTAACTTAGAACCCGCGAAAGAAACTAATCCATAGATTATTTAATTTCAAGCGCGACAAACGAAATATCGTCAAAGTTATCAATAGGATTTATACTATAAGATAATATTTTTTTTGTTATTATATCAATTTGTTCTTCAATTGAAGTATGAATATTTTTTTTAATCCAATGATTTAGTTTTTTTTGTCCTAAGATGACGCCATCTTTATTAAAAATTTCAAACGCACCGTCTGAGTAAATAATAAAACGAATAGGCTCTATAGTATGAAATTTTTCTTTTTTGTATTTTGTCTTTACTGCCCCTAATACTCTTTGGTGTTTACTTAATTTTTTAAATTTCTTTTTATTTTTAAAATATAGCAGAGGCGGGTGCTGGCCGGCATTAATATATGTAATAATTTTTTCGTTTTTATCTTCTTTTTTGTTTATTTGTATTTTTAATCCGGCTAATGTCATAAAATTACTGCCTTTGTATTTTTCCGATAAATAATCATTTATCTGTTCAAAAACCGCGGCAATATCGCTTTTATAAATATAAATAGCACTTCTTATTATAGAACGGACAATAGACATGATATATGAGCTGCCGAGCCCGTGCCCGCTTACATCACCTAAAAATAGATAATACTCATTGTTACTTATGGGTAAAAAATCAATATAATCGCCAGAGACTCTGTTAGAAGGCCGGAAAAAAGAATAAAAAGAAACATTCTTATTTTGATAGGCTTTAGGTAAAAAATTTTCTTGAATTCGAGACGCTAGTTCCAGCTCTTTTTCTTGTCGTTTTATTTTTACGCCAGCGGCCAAATATTGATAATTTTCAAGAAGAGGTTCCGTTTGCTTTAATACGGCTTTTAAAAATCTTATATCTTCAGAAAGAATAGGTTCGCCAGTTTCTCTGTTATCTAGAATAAGACCTGCTTGAAATTTTTGAAAAGCAATTAACAAAAATCCGCCGTGAGTTTGCAATAAATCTCTAATGGGGCCGTAATCAGATTGAGTAAAAGTTGGATACTTACGCGCTTTTTTCCACAGGTTTATTTGATCCCATAAAGAATTATCATTATCAATAAAAATTACATTCTCTCTGGCATTTGAAGTAAATTCAAATAAATTATTGCTTAAAATAAACCGAACTTTCTTTATTTTTAAGCTTTCGCATAACAGGCTGGTAAATTTTTCTAAGAAAGGACCTATTTGTTCCGGATTATTGACATGATTTGATATTTCTAGTAAATATTTATCAAGTCCTTGTCTTCTGTTTACTCTATAAGAATTATAATAAAATAAAAACAAAGTTTTTAAAGGGTCTATAATTAAGATAAAAACAATTCCTATTATAATATGAAGCCATTGCTTGTCGCTGTAAAAATGTATTTTTCCTATATGAAAGCCTATAGAGAACCAGTATATAAAAAAGAAAAATATACTGTAAACAAACCTTGTAAACCATCCATATAAAATAGTTTCAAAATATACAAAATTAAATCGTTGACTTAATGCAAAAAATGACACAGGCATCAAAGCAGGCAAGAAAAATAAAGCGTTATAACTTATATTTATAATTGGTTTTTTATAGGGCGAATAAAAAAAGAAAAAATATATTGGAATAAAAGAGGCAACAGTAATAATTGAAAAAAAACGCCTGGGCCAGCTTTGCTTTATATAAGATGTAGTAGAAGGTATTTTAATATCTTTTATTAAAAGAGTTAATAAATAAATATTGTTCATTAAAAAAATAAAACCCGCAAATAAAAATAATATTATTTCTTGATCAGAAGATTCAGGCATAAGCCCGGCAGGAATTAAAAGCGCAAGGGGAATTGTAATATAAAAAAATAAAGGCTTTGTAGATAATCCATAAATACTTCTGCAAAAATAATATAAGGGAATATTAATGCCAAATAACAAAGCATAAAATAGATATAGTAATTTAGCTTCGCTCATAAAATCAATAAAAGTAATATAAAAAACAGAAAAAAAGTATAGTAAAATTAAAAATGATTTTTCAAGTCGTCTTCTTCTGGCGAATAGATAAATAAAAACTCCTGTAACGCAAAATAAGAACAGCGTGCCCATAAAAGGTGTAACAGCGTATAACCATATTTCCCAGATAGTTTCGTTAGATGTAATATTTTGGGCCAAATGAAAGTAATGAATATCTTTATTTATATTGAAAGATGTAGGCAATAGTATTAATTTATTTGGCGAAACTAAGAATTCAGGATTAGTTTTCTCAACAAAATTATCAAAGTTTTTAAGTGAAAATATAAATATCCATAAAAAAAACACTGCGGGCAAAAGTATTAAAATATTTTTCTGTATAAATTTCATTTTGCGCTAATTTTAACAAGAGGATGTTCTCTTATGTAAAATGTTAGACTTTCAGTAAAAGTTAATTTTACACTTTTGTGTTTTACTCGTGTTTCTAAGCTTCCTAGTGACGCGCTGTTGGGGAGTCTTTCTTTTTTTTCATCAATTTTTAATGACAGTGATTTTCCAAATGGTATGATATTTAATTTTTCTTTTTCGGCTGCTTTTACTAGAAAACCCTCCAGTTTAATACCGCCTTTTTCCTGACTTGCTAATATTTTTTGCAATTTTCGGGCGATATGGTTTAAATTATGCTCATGATTTGAAATACCTATAAAATAACCCTGCGCTGAAAACAATTGTATTGCTTTTGCTCTTCTTAAATCATCTGAAAGTTTACATAATAGAAAAATTACCGAAGATTTTGTATTTGAAAGTGTTGTATTATCTGTTAAATTTAGTATATTTGTTTCAAATATAGCGGGAAAGCCTTTCTCTTGCCAGCTTGTTTCTAATTTACTTATAGTATATTTATCTATATTAAATTCATCAAATTCTGAAAGGTAGCTTTCAATTTCTCTGGCTAAATTTATTTCTTTTGTTAAAAATATTTTTGGTAAAATTCTTTTTTTAAAAACTTCATTTTGAAGAACAATGGCCATTCGTTTTGTAATTTGCCCTGCTATTTTTAATGGAACTTTTTCAAGTGTATTTAAAAATCCCATGTATCCTAATAAAAAATCCCGATACATAACAGGAACAACGCAGCGTAATTTTTTTTTATATAAATCTATTTTTATATCTTCGGGCAGGTCTTTTGTGTTTTGTCCCCATGGATTATTTTTTATATAGTTTAAAAATTCAAGTGAATCTTGTTTCTTAAAATTAATCCATTTGCCTTTACCTTTTCTAGGAATAAGAAGTATTTTTTGTGTGGGATGATAAAATACAAAACGTATTCCAATAAGTCTCCAGTCTTTTACAAGTTCCGGCAAGAATTCATAAATATCTGAAAGTGTATTTAATTTAGGAATTGTTTTTTCGATTTTAGTTATTTTCCATAGAGAATTATAAATATACTTATCTATAATTGTTAAAAAAAGCCAGTCTTTTAAAGGCTGTCCTATTAATAAATAGGCCGCTAAAAACAAAAGTACCAAAAATACGATGTTGCTCCAGTACATGTTTGATAAATAAATAAAAAATCCAAGCCAAAAAAAGTTATATAATAAAGAAATAATAATGCCTGAAAATATAAATTCCGGATATTTTAGTTTTTTTTCTGTCATAAATCGATTTTAGGAAAAGCCCTCGCTGTTTTTTCAATTATAATCCATTTTTCAAGCTGTTCAGGAGATAATAATTTTAATCCTTCAAGATAACGTTTTTGATGTTCTTTTAGCCAAATTAGTTTTTCTTGCTGAATTGAGTTTATAATTTTTGTTATTTTTTGTATATTATCCTTTTTATTCGTTTTAATAATTTGTGATTTTATTTCTTCTTCTTTTAAGCGCAATAGTTCTTTTTTTATGGTACACTTTTCAAAGCAATCGCGCGATTTTTGAAGTATCTTATTCTCTTCTTCTGCATTTAAATTAAGCTCTTTTTTATGTTCTAATACCATCCCCAAATCAGGGTATACCTCTTGTTCAACAGTATTCGCGTAAATAAAAGAATGATAGATACCGCATCTGTAAGAATTTTTTGAAGATGCGTAAAAGTTCTCAATATTTACATATCGGCATGAAAAAAAAATGGCCGTTAACATAAAAAATATAATATTATTATGATATAAATTAAACATCTATGTTTGTTAATTGAATACATAAAAGATGAATTGGCAATACTTTTTTTATTATTGCTTAAACGATCTTGACGATGTGTTTAATAAATATATAATTCCCAACCGATATAGAACTGGAGATTGAAATTGACAATATCTGTTTTAAAATCAAAAATACATAGAGCTACGGTAACTGACGCTAATTTAAACTATGAGGGCAGTTTAACCGTCGATATTGAACTTATGAATAAAGTTGGTATGTACGAATACGAAAAAGTACATGTTGTTAACATAAACAACGGAGCCCGTTTTGAAACATATCTAATAAAAGGAGAGACGGGCTCAGGTGAAATATGTTTAAATGGAGCGGCGGCCCGCTTAGGGCAGGTAGGTGATAAAGTAATTATTATTGCTTACGCGCAAATTAAAGAAGAAGACGTAAAAAAACATAAACCTTCTATTTTACTGGTAAACGATAAAAATAAACCTGTAACAAAATCATAAAAATGATATTATTCAGGTCAAATTATTTCAAGTTAAAGTAAAAACTGGTTAAATAAATTAATTTCATATTAAATATGAAAGAATCACTAAATTTAGATTATATTCCCAAAGGTTATTCAAGCCTTGCTATAAATTGTGGTATAAAAGATAAATCGCTTGATTTAGGCATAATTCATTCTGAAAAACCAGCCAATGCTGCGGCTTTTTTTACAACGAATAAAATAAAAGGCGCGCCTGTTCTTGTAGGAAAAAAACATATTAATGACGGCCTAATACAAACCCTTATTGTAAACTCTAAAGTTTCGAATGTTGCTATGGGTAAAAAAGGATATGAAGACGCTTTATATGTATGTAAAAAAACAGCTGAAAACTTAAATATTAAAACTGATCTTATTTTTCCTTCTTCTACGGGCGTTATAGGAAGACCCCTGCCAGTAGATAAAATTGTAAATGCCATTACGAACTTAAAAACTAAGCTTATACATCCTCCCGATTTTAAAACCTTTGCCGAAGCAATAATGACTACAGATACTTTTCCTAAATATGTGTCTAAAAAAATAGGCAGTTCTTCTTTAATTGCCGTGGCAAAAGGGGCGGGTATGATTGAGCCAAATATGGCAACTATGCTTACGTATTTTTTTACCGACGCAGAAATTGAAGCCGAAGCATTACGAAAAATATTTCATAAAGCCGTAGATAACTCTTTTAACTGTCTTTCTGTAGATTCTGATACGTCAACATCTGATACGGCGTTAATTTTAGCGAATGGGCTTGCCGGCAGGGTAGATTTATCTTTATTTGAAGAAAAAGTTTTTGAAGCTGCCATTGAACTGACAAAAATGCTCGCTTTCGATGCCGAAGGAGCCACTAAACTTTTTATTGTTGATATTGAAGGGGCAAAAGATAATGAGCAGGCTAAAAAAATTGGTAAAAGTATTATCAATTCTCCTTTAGTTAAAACAGCAATTTATCAGGGAGATCCAAACTGGGGACGCATTTATATGGCAATTGGTAAAACACCAGATGTAGAAATTGACGAAGAAAAAATAGAATTATTTTGGGGTAAAACACCTAAAAAATACTCAAACGACGAATTAAAATCTTTAAGTGAGTATATTAAAAGCTCAAGAGAAATTTATTTAAAAATAAATTTAAATATAAAAGACGGTATATCGCGCGTATACGGATGTGATTTAACCGAAGAGTATGTTCGTATAAACGCGTTTTATACAACATAGCTTTTTTGATAATTTTATAAATTTAATGACTTTTCATTCAGGCCGTATATATTTTTTGTGGCCTCTAGATCGCTGAAAGGTATACCCGAAGCGTCAGATATAAAAGACTGGCTAAATCCCTTGTTAAAAAGAACTTGAAGAGCCTTTGGCCTTTCTTTGATATCGTATAAATTTTTTATTAGTGCCATAAGTTCATCAGGATTTATTTTTTGTAATTTATCATCGTTTTCTTGCGAAGGGGATATAGTTTTTATATTTTCTTCTGCTTTAGAATCTATATTTAATTTTTGATTAATTTCTTTATGAACGGGCTCAATTTTTCTGCTTAACATTTTTTGAAAATTTTCCTGTGTTTGAGATTGTTCATTATTTTCAGATGTTTTTTCTATATGTTTCGAAGGGACGGTCGAGTTTGAAAATACAGGCATTAGAGTTTTTCCCAGTTTTGAAAAAGTATTTAAAATATTTGATGTTTTCGTCGAAACATTTTTATTCTGGTCAATTTCTAACGTTTCAAATACCGGTTTTTCTTTTTGTTTGTTTTTATTATTTTCATTATTTGCCATTTCATTTATTATTTCTTCAGCGATAGAAAAATTATCATTATTTGGTAAATCATTGGCTTTAGTTTTAATTTTTTCTGTTTTAGCTTTATAGTATTCATAAGAATACTCATCTGTTGATAATTGTTGTATTTCTGTTTTCAGCTTTGTTGTTTTGTCAGATTTTGTTTCTATTTGTTTTTTAAGCTGAGTTAATGTTTCTAATAATTTTTCTTCTTTTTCAATAGATTTTTCTATGTAAGAAGATAGTTCTTTGCCTTTTTTATTTTTATTGATTTGGTTTAATATATCGTTCCATTTGCTAAGATTTTCTTCCTGCCGGTCAATTAGCTTTTTAAATCGGTTAATACGATTCTCAAGCAAAGAAGAGTAGCTTTCCATTTCGCGGTAAAATTCCTGTATATCATTTTTTATTCTTGAATCGTAATATTTATTAAATTTTGTTTCTATGCCTCTAATAAGTTTATAATGAAAAACCAGATAAAACATGGCAAGGGTTAGTATAATAATTAAAGAGATATAATAGAAATCCATGTGACATAATCTATCAATTTATAATACACAGTCAAGACAAAACTATATTTTATTTTAGTTATACTTTTGTTGTTATAGCTTTCCGTATTTATATATTCTTAAAGCCTGTTATCCTCTCTATATGAATTATTTTTACCATAGTTTATTTGTATTTTGTGCATACATCGGCATAAACTTATTTTTAATCTATTTTTGGTATATTTTATGATATTTTTATATTATAAATACAAACAGATTCTTATAATTTATACAATGCGAAGCGAGGGTCATATTTCAAATAAAATATCTTCAAATATAAAAGATTCTGATTTTGATATTTCTTTTTTTAAAGAAATTTTTGAAGAATCTTCTATTGCTAAGTTTATCATAAACGAAGATAAAAAATTAATTGTTGCTAATAAAATGGCTAACAATTATTTTTTTAATAACATAGTAGCAGGCGATATTCTTGTAACAGATTATTTTCATTCGAATTCTAAGGCAATTTTTAATAGTATATTAAAAGATCTATTAAATAAAAAATTTGAAATTTTAGAGAGAGAAATAGATATTCTTAATTTAAATGAAACAGCATTTCGTTTGCAAATTAAAAAATTAATGAATACTTTAAATAATAATCAATTATTTTTATGCTCTGTTTATACTATTAAAAAAGAAATTGATATATTAAAAAGAATGGTAAGTTATATGTCAGATTATAAAAATAATCTTGCCGAGAAAAAAGTATTTCAAAAAGAATTTTATTTAAGTGAATTTAAATATAAAGCACTGGTAGAAAACTATCCAAACAGCATTATGTATTTGTATAATAAAGACTATGTTTGTATTGCCGCGGGTGGTTCTATTTTTTCAAAAATGGGTATTGCCCCAGAAACTTTTGAAGGAAAGCTATTATATAAAATTATACCCGAAGAAATATTAGAACCCATTTCTCCGTCTTACCGAGAAGTATTTAGAGGTATTGAATTTACTGATGAAATTAAATATTTAAATGATTATTATGCCATAAAATGTTCTCCGGTTTATGATAACGAAAATAAAATTATAGCGGGTATAATATCGGGGCAAAACATTACAAATATAAAAGGAGCGCTTTTTGAAATAGAAGAATCGGAAGAAAAATACAGAAGACTTATAGAGGCACTGCCTGATATAATCTACAGGTTTTCTTTTGAAAAAGGAGGACTTTATTATTCAAAAAATGTTGAAAAAATACTGGGCTGGCCGTTAAAAAAATTTAATAAAAAACCTTTTTTGTGGTATGATAGTATTCATCCTCAGCATAAAAGCATAGTAGATAATGCAATGAAAAATTTTAAACAGGGGCATAAGTTTGATATTGAATATAAAGTAAAAACAGCTTCTGGAAAATATATTTGGTTAAGAGATCGTTCAGTAGAATCACTTTTAAGTAACGAAGGAATTATTGTAGAGGGTATCGCGACTGATATTACAGAGGCAAAAAAAACAGAAGAAAAATTAATTAGACACACAAAAGAACTAAAAAATTCGTATCATGAACTAGAACAATTTTCTTATTTAATATCTCATGATTTGCAGGAACCGGTAAGAATGGTAGCTAATTTTTTAGGGATGATAGAGAGAAATTTAAAAGATAGTATGCCTGATAAATTAAAAAAATATCTATATTACTCAATAGATGGTTCCGTAAGAATTCAAGAGATGATACAGGCTATTCTTTCTTTTTCACGTGCCAGCATAAACGCTATGAATTTTACCGCGGTTAATAGTGATGAAATTATAAAAAAAGTCTTAAACGATATGAGATTTTTAATAAAAGAATCTAAAGCCGAAGTGAGGGTAAAAAAATTACCTGTAATAATGGCTGATGAAATGCAAATTAGCAGGGTATTTATTAATTTAATTTCAAATAGTATAAAATTTATGCCTACGAAAACAGAAAAAAGTAATGACTTGCGTAATCCTGCTATAGAAATTTCAGCTGAGCCTGAAGACAATTTCTATAAATTCGCGGTTAAAGATAACGGTATAGGTTTTGAGCAGGAATTAGAGCCCAAGATATACGAAATTTTTAGAAAAACTAATACTACTACAGAGTATCCCGGTACTGGAATGGGCTTAACTATATGCAAAAAGATAATTGAAAGACACAATGGTAAAATTTGGGCAATATCAAAGCCCGGCAAGGGAACAACATTTTACTTTACGCTGCCTGTTGTTCCCTAGGTTATTTTTTAATTAAAAACCAACTCCTATACCGAGGCCATAAACATATGCTAAATGGTGATTAGCATAGTCAAAATTTATGGTAGGAGTAATAGATAAACTTCCCGCGTGAATATCATAGGCTATGCCGCCTCTAAAAAGAAAAATAGCATGTCCGTCGTGTATTTCTGCCCCGGGAGCCAATAAAATTTTTAATCCGCCGGCAGGGTGTATAAACAAACCGCCGCCAAATATAGATTGAACATGCTCACGAAATGCAAAATCTGCGATTAATCCCAGCCCTAATAGACCGTGCATGGCAGAAAGCCGGTACTCGTAATCGGCCCCTGCCGTAAATTTAGTTTCATCTTTACTAAATGTTGTAGCGCCCAAGAAAACTGCCAGATGATTTGAGTGAAAAGCATGATGGTCATGACTTTTTTCTTCTTTTGCCGATGGTTCAGCTTTAGCTTCTTCTTGCGCCTCTTCGCCAAAAACAGGAAAAAATCCTGTTAGAACTAAAATACCTATTATATACTTTAACTTTTTCATAATAGGCGCAAAAATAGTTTTTTTTTCAAACAGTCAACGCTTATTTTTTTGTTGTCTGGAAAAGATAGGGATGATGGTACCCCCCTGAAGCGATTGAAACGTCACAAACAGTTTGGCAATTTAGGAATATTTTTACCTATAGACTTAAAAAACTTATTGGAGG
>JAOUOS010000050.1 GCA_029880285.1 Spirochaetia bacterium | reverse complement strand
CGCCGGCCGATGAAGAAGAAGTTTCTTTAGATGATCTTGGTCTTGACGATATAGGCGGTACAACGGAGCCTGAGATATCAGCGCCGGCCGATGAAGAAGAAGTTTCTTTAGATGATCTTGGTCTTGACGATATAGGCGGTACAACGGAGCCTGAGATATCAGCGCCGGCCGATGAAGAAGAAGTTTCTTTAGATGATCTTGGTCTTGACGATATAGGCGGTACAACGGAGCCTGAGATATCAGCGCCGGCCGATGAAGAAGAAGTTTCTTTAGATGATCTTGGTCTTGATGATATAGGCGGTACAACGGAGCCTGAGATATCAGCGCCGGCCGATGAAGAAGAAGTTTCTTTAGATGATCTTGGTCTTGACGATATAGGCGGTACAACGGAGCCTGAGATATCTGTGCCGGCCGATGAAGAAGAAGTTTCTTTAGATGATCTTGGTCTTGATGATTTAGGCGGTACAATGGAACCTGCTTTGCCTTCATTAGACGAGCAGACACCACTATCAGCTGAATCTATGCCAGAGCCGTCTTATGATATAGAACCACCGTCTCTTGATGAATTAAGCCCATCTATAACATCAAAATCTGAAAGAGAAAGTTATGATCTATCTGGAGATTTATCAGATATGGCAAAAGAGCATGCTCAGCAAGAAGATATATCTGATGAAGAATTTCAACTATTGCGGGGTCTTTTAAGAGAATTTCCCGGCGGAATAAGAAAAGCAATAACAGACTCAATATTAGATAATAAACTTAGCAACGAAGACACAAGAGCCTTAGTAGATAAGATTTTAGATGGAGGGTCTTCTTCTGATATAAAATCATTTCTTGAAGAAAAACTAAAAGATAAAGCCGGTAAAATTAAAGAAGAAGGCGAGAAAAAACCAAAAGTTGTATTGTCCCGATCACAGTATACTGAAGCAGGGTTAAAAAGACAGGCTCAATTAATTAAAGCCGTAAAATATGGCTTATCGGCAGCGATATTTTTATTTATAGTGGGCGGCTCAACATATAAATTTGTTATTAAACCTTTTTTATATAAAAGAATTGTAAATGAAGGAAAAATTCTTATATTAAATCAGGCTCCGGAGCCTAAAGCTATAAAAGAAGCTGAGAAGCTGTTTGAAGACGCATTATCTTATTATCCCTATAGGCCGTATGCTTTTTTACAATATGCTGATGTTTATAGAAAAAAAGGTCTATATGATTTAGCATTTGAAAAATTATTCGGAAAAGTTAAAATAAAAAACCTTCCTCTTAAATATAATGATACTAATATTAAAAAATCTGAAGAATTTTGGAATCTTATAAAAAAAGTACCTTCAGTGCGTTATGAAAGTTCAAATGAAAAAATAGTTCTTATTAATAATGTTCCCTGGGAACTTGAAAAAAAGGGAGCTTATTTATTAAAACACCTTGATAAAAAAGAAGAAGACGCAAATTTATTATTAGCTTTAGGCAGTTTTCATTCTAATCCAGCGAAAAGATTTCACGAAAATTATTATCGTAATAATTTATTGGGCATTGATTATTTTAGAAGAGTGCTTACTTTTGATGTAGAAACTCCTTTTCTTCAGGAAGATAAAGTTATTTCAAATGCTGTAATGGGTATTGGTGATGTTTATTATAATCAAAAAGATTATTATCGCTCATTAGAGTATTTTGATAAAATAGTTAAAAATGATCCTGTTAGCATTAGTGGGCATGCGGGGGTTATAAAATCGTTACTTCAAATATTTCGTATAACTGGTGATCCCAGATTAATAATTCAACAGCATAGCGTTATAAAACATAAATATAAAATAGAAGAGAAACTGCCTCTTTATATTATGGCGAAACTGGCATCTTTTTATATTGATTTACCCGCTGATGATAAGTTAAGAATTAAATACAATGTGAATCCAATTGATCATCGCACAGGTAAAGAATTAAAGCTTCGGGCAAAAGATTTATTAGATATAATTTTTAAAACATCTCAAGAAGATGAATATGGTAATGAAATAGATGGGAAAAAGTTCGCTGAAGGTTTTTACCAAAGAGGTAGATATTATCGTTTGGTAGAAAAGCAGTTAAGAATGTCGCTAAAGCAAATGGAATATGCGTATAAATATGACCCAAAACATTATATGGCCATAAATGATAGAGCTGAGATATTAATTGAGTTAAATGATTATCATGGAGCAATTGAACATTTAAAAATGGCTATGAACTTAATTAGTGAAGATAAGCTTAAATTTTTAGGGGATAGGCCTGAAGATGAAACTTTAATTGAAGCTGACATCGCCAAAGTACCATTTAACATGGGTAGAGCAATTTATTTAAATACAATTAGAGATCTAAAAAATACTGATGATTGGCTTCGAATTCAAGAAGCTGATAAGTATCAATCTAGTACAGATTATGGAGTTAAGGCAATTTCGGGAATTTTAGATAAAATTGATAGTTACTGGGATAAAACCAAAGAAATTGGTTTTCGTGATGAAAAATCTAAGGCAGAATTATTTTACTATAGTGGATGGTCCTTTTATATTAGAGGAAATTATAGAAAAGCTTTAATAGAGTGGGAATCTATAGATCCCGCGTGGCAACAAAAATATTTAAATATTGAACTGGCTAAATCGCATGCGTTGTATCATTTAGGCATAAGGGACAATGGAAAAAGAAAAGAATATCTAAATGCTGCGTTAGGCTATCTGCACTATCTTCATAGAAAATATGATAATATGGCCTCAAGTGTAAAAAATATAGCTCCGAGTAATAATGAACATAGAAGACTATTTTCAAGATTAGCTATTATTGAAAATAATCTTGGGGCTATTTATGAAGTTATGAATAATGAAAAAAAATCTCTGCAATATTATTGGAATTCTATAGAGCATTCAAAAAATATTTTACAAGAGAATGAGGTTTCTCACTTAAACCTTAAACTCAGTTTCAAAAGAAAAGGCCTTGAAGATAAAGAAGCTTATCCTCTTATTATGGATTTTATTCCGCCGACTCTTCTAGAAGAAAATCTGTAGTAACTTAAAATTACCGTGAAAATAAAAAATATATTATTTGTTATTCTAATATTAACAATTGGAACTTCCTTTTTAATTGGTTTTTTCTTCTGGTATAGAAAACATCAAATAAAGTTAATGAATAGCGCATATGATATAATAACGCATGAATTAATATCTAAAATGGATGATGAAAAATTAGTTCAGCAGTTATTTATGGCATATATTCCTCTAGACAATAAAGAAGTAATTAAAGACTTACACCCCGGAGCCGTATTTGTTCATACTGAAAATATTCCTTTTGATGATGATAATGAAGAAGATATTGAAAAGTTGAAAAGAAATATACATTCTACCATTCAGGAATATGTAAACAACGATCATATTCCGCCTATTTTTGCTATTGATCAGGAAGGTGGTTTTGTTCGAAGATTAAAAAAAGGAGTTACCGCGTATCCGTCTTTTATGGCAGTTCGAGAAGCGGGAGCTATAGATGAGAATGCCGAAAAAATCTCAATGATATCGGCTTTTCATACGTGCAGGCAGTTAAAAGAAATAGGCATTTACTGGAATTTATCTCCCGTGGTTGACACTCTTTTTAATACAGAAAACTCTGTCATTGGTACACGTTCTTTTAGTAATGATCCCCAGATTAATGCTAAATATATAGAATCTTATTTAGACGGCATAGAAGTCGCTCGCTGTTTGTCGAGCCTTAAACATTTTCCCGGTCACGGCAGTACCGGTATAGATTCTCATATTGATTTACCCGTTGTAAATAAAAGTATTGCTGAAATCGAAAAAACAGATTTGTATCCGTTTTTAAAATTAATAAAAGAAAAGCCAGAATTTATACCATCCATTATGACTTCACATATTTTATTTGAAAATGAGGCAAAGGAACCAGTCTCTTTATCAAGCTATTGGATTAATGATTATTTGAAAAATAAACTTAAGTATGATGGTATTGTTATAACAGATGATTTATTAATGGGAGCTGTTCAAAAGTACTTAAAAAAGAACAGTTCTTTAGAAAATTCGGCTTTTAAGGCTGTTAAAGCGGGAAATGATATGATTCTTTTATTTTCAAAAGACACAAGAAAAACTATTGAATATATTCAAGCTGTAAAAAAAGGTTTAGAAGAAAAAACATTAGATCGTGAAAAGATTATAATTTCTGCGAAAAAAATTATTAAAAATAAATTAAAAACAGGAATGCTCGATAAGTATTTGCAATTAGCTTTAAAAGAAAAATATCCGTGGGCCGTTAATAATGAAGATGCGGTAACACTTATTTTACAGCATTCAATTTCACAGGAAAGATATATATGGCAAATAGAAAATCAGCTTACAAATCCCGATAGATTGAATGAAAAAATAAGCAAAAATGCGGTAAAGCTTTTGAAAGGAAGCGATAGTTCTTTTTTTAATGCGCTTCATTCATTTGCTGTTTATACAGATATACAAGAAAACAATCCCTTATTTGAAAACATAAAAAATGTTACAACAAATATAAACCCATTAAAAAAGATATCTCAAATAAATGATAATAAATCAGTTGTTATCTTACATACTTCTTCAAGAAAATTTCCTCAAAACATAAAAAAATGGCTGATGAAAAAAGATAGAAGTTCTGTAATAATTTTTACGTGTTCAGATCCTTTCCCTTATTCATCACTTGGTGAAGCATTAACCAAAGATGATATATTAATTACGGCTTTTTCAAACACAATTGCCAGTCAAAAATCTCTTGTTGATTATTATATTAATGCAGAGCTGCCTAAAAAGGCTGTCATTAATTATAGCAAAGAAAAAAGCGAATAAGTTATATTTCACCTTTACCTTGTCTTATTACTTCTATGGGGAACTTTTGAGCGTCAAGAATGGTTGAAAGTGAAAGTTCAATTGGCCCGGTATCAACAATGCCAGATATTAGTTTACCGTACTTATCTTCAAGATCTTCAGCATAAGTTAAATATTGATCTTCAAAAAAAACAGAGGTGCCTATAATTGGCATATCCATTAAAGATAACAGCAAAGCAATAACCGGATGATTTATAATTCGAATACCCACGGTTTTTTGCTTGTTTAAAGTATATTGGGGTAGTTTTTTTGATGCTTTAAATACTAATGTGTATGGTCCGGGTAAATTAGATTTCATCCATCTGAAAATTCGGTTATCATCCATTCTTACGTATTCCGAAGCCTGTGAGAAATCTTTACAATAAAGGCTTAGTGATTTTTGAGGAGGAATATTTTTTAATTTATATAATTTTTCAATAGAGCTTTTTTTATTTAAAGTTGTTGCAAACGCATAAACAGTGTCTGTAGGTAAAATATAAATTTCACCTTTTATTAGATCTTTGGCAATTTTTTCTATAATTCTTTTTTGCGGGTTTTCAGGATGAACTGAAAATATCATATGGGCTTAAATAATTTCTGATTCATTGCGACAATATTGTTTTATATTATGATAAAAAATATGAATAATTATCCGCCAATATACGCAATATTAGATTACGAAACCTGTAAAAAAAAAAATATTAAGCTTAATGATTTCGCGAAAGGGTATTTTAACGGCGGAGGTAAAATTTTACAATACAGAGATAAAGTTAATAGAATAGAAACTATAAAAGAAAACGCGAATTTTTTGAATAATTTATGTATAGATTATAACGGATTATTTATTATAAATGATTATGTTAATTTAGCCCTAAATCTTGAGGCAAGTCTTCATTTAGGTCAAACCGATAGAATGCTTGAAAAAGATTATAAAGGATTTTGGGGCAGATCTACGCATAGTATTAAAGAAGTAAAAAAAGTGCTAATTGAAAAACCTTTACCTTCTTATATTGCTCTAGGAGCCATGTTTAAATCATTGACAAAGCCCGAAATTAAGAATTCTAAAAATTTAATTGAAGAAGCGCAAAAACTATGGAAGAAAGAAATTGTCTTAATTGGTGGTATTCATATAGAAAATATTTCAAAGTTGCCGCGTAAAAAAAACATTTATTATGCGATAATCAGTGATTTTTTTAGATATGGAAACCTTCCCCAAAATATTGAAAAATATACTAAAGAGATTATAAATATTATAAATTAATGTTTATTTTAGCCATACTTTTTTACATTCTGTTTCTACTTCATTAGCAAATTCGATTAAGCTATTTTTTTTAAGTTTATTTATAATAGTGCTTAATTGAATATTTTTATCTTCTGAAAATTTTATACCAAAGCATATGCTCACTGTAATACCGGAATATTTTGTTTTTTGATTAATTAATTGCTTTAAGTTTTTATATTTATCAATTACCTGAATCAAATATTCGCTATCATAAGTTTCAAAAAGTGCTTCTTCTAAATCAAATCCCTGATGCTGCTCAGGAAAAACAAGCGCCCAAGCGGCGTTTTCATCTTGCTTTGTAATTGCTAAATATTTTAAATGCTCCAATACGTCTTCAACTATATGAGGTTTACATATATCATTTTCAATGTAGTGTCTTTGATTTACAATACGTATTAAAATAAAAATTTGATTTTTATTCTTAAAACCAAAATTTTCATCGAATAAAATTCGGCAGTCAGCTTTTATTTTCTTTTCATCATTTGGTACAGTTTTAATTTTTTGTATTTTTATGCCGTTCCATCCTTTTAACTTGCTTATTTTAGAAGGAATTTGAGTTGTAAAATCAATAGAAATTAAATAATTTGCTTGAATTAGTATAAAAATAGTTATTAATAAAAATATAATAAACTTAATATCTTTACTAAATACTTTTTTCACTAACCACTATATGCTAAAACAGATTGTAACGGTCTATAAAAAATTTTTTATTTATGTGTTTTAAATAAATAAAAAGCTTTACAATCTTTTTTTTTAATATTTATTGTAATGATGAGTAAAAATAAAAATAATTTAATGCGAAAAATATGTGTTTATTTTTGTTTTTTATTGTTTTTTTTAAATCCAATTTTTTCTGATAAAAAAATAAATGAATTTGAGCCTATTATTTATATAAAAAGTCAGCAAATAAAAGATTTATACCCAAAAATAAAAAATTCTGTATTAAATATTGCTGAAAAACTTCCTATAACAATGAAAGCCGGAATTATAAATAGTATTGAAATATTTTTTAACACAGAAGTAGATAAATGGAAAGAGCATATAAATCTTGATTCAAATATTTTTCTCGCATTTTACGCTAATAAGTTTTATGTTAAAGAATTTCTTATGACTGATAACATTGAAAATGAATTTTCTTTGTACGTAAATAAATTATACAAATATAGATTGCAGATAAGTTTAAAAAATAAAGATACATTTATTGAATTCTTAAATCAAAATAATTATAAACTTGAAAAAGAAAATATTTATAGTATAAACGACAGCATAATAATTGAAATTAGTGATAATAACGCGTTTGTATATAATCAAGAAAATCTTTTGTCAATAGATGAAGTAATACTGCGTTTAGATAAAATTCATGACATTAGTAAAGTAAAACAAGACGCTACGTTTATTATTAATTTTGATTTTACCTCATTAGAAAAAGTTTTTGCTGAAAAGGTCTATAAATATTTACATTATTACTTAAATAAAGAGCCAGATGAAAATGGAGAAAAAATGCATCCGCTTCTTATGGCCTATATATGGGAAGTTTATTCACGTTTTCAAATACAGAACATTATGACATCCGCAGAACCGGCATATGGATGGGTTGATATTGTTAATAATGAAAATCAGACAGCAATAAAAGGCATAATTAAAGGTGATTTATCAAACCGTCCTTTACATAAGCTTTTTATTACAAGACGAAGTATGTCTATGCAAGAAATTAAAAAAACAGGTCAGTTTAATTTAAATATAGATGACCCTGTTTTGTTTTTTTCTATACCGGCCCCTTTGAAAGATTATCTGAATACTTTAGAAAGTTATCAGGCAGAAGAGACATTCTTATTAAAAGATATATTTAATGTTTTAATTCTTCTTACAGACGCTATTTTTCTTGAAGATACGAGAAAAGGATTCTGGAAAGGTATAAATTCAAGCCTTGATATTTATTTATTTAGTTTACCCGAATTTAGCCAGTTATCTAATGTAAAAGAATACAAGTTTGCTGCGGCGTATGAAGTTGAAGATGCGGGTATGTATAAAAACTTTCTGAATAAATATGAAAAAAGACTAAAAGTACTTGAGACTGAAATTCAAGATATCAAAATAGAAAAAAGCGATGAAGGTTTTTATCAAATTATTTTTGAAGGTTTCGAATTTTATATTTCTTTAGAAAATAATTTAATTTTAATTACTAATGATGTTGAAACAATAAAAAAAGGTAAAACTTTAAAAAAGCAGGAAGGGTTTTTTAGGTCATCAAAAACTTTTAATATTACACATGCCAAAGATTATGAAGAATTTTTACCTTTTGGTATCATGGTAAATTTCGCACAAATAAAAAATATGTTATCTAAAGAAGAAACACTCTTTCCTGTAGAAACGATAGTTCCCGACTTTCATTTTTTACAGTTTGAAATGAGAGAAAATATTCAAGGGGATAGTTCTTTCGAACTAAGGCTTCAATTTAATAATAATTAATTTATGATTTGTAAGAAGTTAAAACATCCCATACTTTTATTACTTTTATTGTGTAATTTTATTGGGGCGCATGAAAAAAAAAGTTTTTGGATTGATTTATACCAGTATGATTTTGTTTTTTATAATGAGGTAATTCAAGATTTAAAAAATACAGATGTAGTGTATTTAGGTGAAACGCATACGATAGAAAGACATCACGAGCTTCAGCAGAAGATAATTTTAGATTTATGTTCTCAAAAAAATAAAAGTATCTATATAGGTATTGAGCAGCTAGATTTAACATCACAAAAAGAACTAGATAAATACAATAATAATAAAATAAATTTTGATGAACTAGCGAAGCTTACAAATTGGGAAAAAAAATGGAGTAATTACAAAGATTATGAGGTAATATTAGAAGCAGGTAAAAAGTGCAAAGCGACTGTGATAGCTTTAAATGCGAAAAATGATATTATAAAAAAAATAGGTAAAGAAGGCATTAGTTCTTTATCAAAAAGTGAAAAAAAAGATATTCCAGAAAGTGTCGATTTTTCAAATACGGCTTATAAACAATATCTTACTAAGATATTACAGGTTCATGCTCATATGGATGAAAAAAGAATTGAAAAAGTTTATCAGGCTCAGGTTGTAAGAGATGAAATAATGGCTCAGGTAATATATAATTATTATAAAAAAGAACAGAAACAGCCTTTTTTTATAATAGTAGCCGGTGCCGGACACATTGAATATCGATTTGGTATTCCTAGTAGACTAAAGAGAAGAGATCCAAAAATTAAAGATAGAGTTATTTTATTTTCTCAAAGTGGCGAATTAGTATTATCGGAATATGAAAAATCTGTATCTCAGGAAATTGAAATTACACACGATGATTTAAGATTTTTGCCAAACCCGCCGGGTGATTATCTGAATATTATTGAAAATATCTCTGAATAAGTTATTATTTTAATTTCTTTTGAAAAAAAGAATAAAATTTAATATCATATCTTTTATAAAGAAAGACTATTTATTCGCCGATATAATATAATATGTCCAAATTGTTGGGTAATAAGAGTCTTCTAAGTAAGAAATTATAATATGCCAGAAATTTTAAATTGTTTAAGCGAGGCTCAAAGACAATTTTCTGTTGTAGATACTCCCGAAAAAATAGATTATTTATTTAATAAGTATCTAGTGAAAAATGGGCTGTACTTTAAAAATTCAATACCTCCGGTTGAAGCAGTACTTACAGGGTATGAAAGAGGTATATTAAATATACGTATACCAACTAGATTTAATATAGAGGAAAAATTTATATTATTTACAAATATAAAGAAGCAATTAGAAATAGAATGTAATAATATTGAAAAAATTTCAAATGAACAGGTTAAAGCTGTTGTTACAAAAATAAATATTGCCGAAAAAGACAGGGTAGAAATAAGAATAAAACCAACCACAGAAAACGCAGTGTTCGCCAATAACTTTTTAATCTCAAAAAATAAAATTGAATTAAATTTTCAAGCGTATTCAATTTCAAATAAAGTAATATTTAAAGAATTTGAAAAAGAAATATCAATAAAATATAACAATAGCACAATTAAAGATATTGATCCGGCTGATTTATCTTTTGAAACAAAGTTAATAAAGACAAAAAAAACCGGTGTTTTTATTAAAGATATAAATCAAGATGAAACTTTTATACCCCCGCGGGAAGATTTGTTAAACTTAAAAGAAATATTTAATAAAGAAGAATTAAATAAAAATTTGCGCTTGATAAAAGAAAAAGGTATTAAAAGTTTTATTTTATATCCTATTTTATATACTACAATTGGCAGTGACAAAATACCCATAGGTTATATATATTTAAAGTCAAATGAAAAAAGTTTAGATCTAAGTGATTATGATAGCTTAGGCGAGGTAAGTGAAAGAATAATAGATCGCATAAAAGACGCGAATATGATAAATATTAATATAAACCAAAAAATAATTAATATCAGCAAAAAAGGTTTATTGATAGAGGTTGAAAATAATGAATTAAAAAAATATTTAATTAATAGAAAAGATCTTACTTTTGACGTAGTATTTCGATTACAGCAGCCTCTAAGGTTTTACGGCCTTATTAAACATATAAGAGAAAAAAATAATAATAATTTATTAGTTGGTATCGAATTTTCTGGCTTTGTACATCAAGATAAACTTTCAACCAATAGTGTTAAAAAAAGGCTTGATGAAAACCTAACTTATCTTACTAATCAGTATACCTAATTGCCTTAAATTGATTTTTTATATTAAAAATTATTAATCCATTTCTTCTAATGAAGTAACAAAGTTTTCAATTGTCTTTTTGGCATCACCAAATACCATTAAAGTATTATCTAAAAAGAAAAGTTCATTTTCAATTCCGGCAAAGCCAGGATTTAATGATCTTTTCAAAACAAATACTGTTTTAGCGTTTTCTACGTCAAACACCGGCATGCCATAAATAGCACACTGGGGATTAGTTTTAGCGCCGGGATTTACTACGTCATTTGCGCCTATAACTATAACAACATCTGTTCTGGCAAATTCATCATTTATTTCAAGATCATAAAGTTTGTCATATTCTACACCGGCTTCGGCCAGTAATACATTCATATGGCCTGGCATTCTTCCTGCAACTGGATGTATGGCATACTTTACGCTGGTACCTCTTTTTTCAAGAAGGTCCGCTAATTTTTTAACAATATGCTGCGCTTGAGATACAGCCATACCATAACCGGGTACAATAATCACTTTCTCGGCAATATCCATAACCATGGCAGCTTCTTCAGGAGAAGCGCTTTTGGCTACTTGTAGTACTCCCCCTTCTTTTGGCGCTACAGCCGGGCCGCTGTCACCAGTACCAAATCCGCCGAATAATACATTCGCTAAAGATCTATTCATTCCTTTACACATAATATTGGTAAGAATAATACCAGATGCGCCTACTAATGAACCAACAACAATTAACGCGTTATTATGAAGAACAAATCCTGTCATAGCAACGGCAATACCTGAATATGAGTTTAATAAAGAAACAACAACAGGCATATCTGCCCCGCCAATAGGTACAACAAGCGTAATACCAAGAACACAGGCAGATACAAGTATACCATACAATAATTCAATTCTAGTTATATCTGAATATAGCATTGTTGCCATAACAAAAGAACCTAACAATAAAAGAACATTAATAATCTTTGATGTTGTTACAATTAGCGGCTGGCCGGGAATGATTCCATATAATTTACCAAAAGCTACAACGCTTCCCGTAAATGTAAGAGTTCCCACAATAATTGATAAATTTAAGGTAACATAAACAATCATATCTTGAGTGATTGTGTTTTGTCCCGTGTAATATTCAGCTAAAGCGACTAAAGCGGAACCAATACCGCCAAATCCATTTAGTATGGCTACCATCTCTGGCATTGAAGTCATCGCGACTTTTTTAGCCATAAATATACCAACTACAGCACCGGCTGCAATACCAATGATTATCATTTCAAAGCTTACTATATTTTTATCAAATAATGTAATAACTATAGCTGTGAACATCCCTGACATAGAAAGTGTATTTCCTTGACGGGCGGTTCTTGGCGAACTAAGCTTTTTTAAACCAAAAACAAATAATAATACCGCTACTAGATAAACTAAGTTTATAAACCAATCTGCATGTAAAATACCAACTAACGCATCCATTTTTTATGACTCCTGCTTTTTAGATTTTTTATCTCTCTTAAACATCTGTAACATTCTATCGGTTACAGCGTATCCGCCAAAAACATTTAAAGAAGCAAAAAAGATGGCCGCAAAGCCTAATATCTTGGCTAAATCTTCCCAGCCTCCTTCTTTGCCGCCAACAACAAGAGCCCCTAGCAGCGTTATTCCCGAGATAGCATTTGAGGCTGACATTAATGGAGTATGTAAAGTCGGGGGTACTTTTGATATTAATTCAAAACCCACAAAAATTGCCAGTACAAAAACATATACTGTCATTATTACGCTTAGTGATTCCATAACTTAATCTCCTATTTATTTAATATATCTTTTACGATTTGTGAAACCAGTTCACCATTTTTTGTTAGTAATGGCCTTTGAATAATTTCATCGTCGCTTTCAAGATTTATTGTGTTTTCTTTAACAATATGCATTAGTAAATTTTCAATGTTTTTTGAAATCATTTTGCTTGTATGCTCAGCCATTGTACTGGTTATATTTTCAGGACCTATGATTAAAACATCGTTATAATTTACTGTTTCACCGGGTTTTGATAGTTCACAGTTACCGCCTTGTTCTGCAGCTAAATCAATAATTACTGATCCAGGTTTCATTTTTTTAACCATATATTCTTTAATCAAAACGGGAGCTTTTCTACCAAATACTTGCGCGGTAGATATACAAATGTCTGATTTTGAAATATGTTTTTCTATTAGTTCCATTTCTTTTTTAATAAACTCTTCAGTCATTTCTTTCGCGTAACCTTGCTCATCTTGAGCGTCTTCAGAGAGTTCCATTTCAAGAAATTTTGCTCCTAAACTTTCTACTTCTTGTTTAACGGCCGGTCTTGTGTCAAAGGCTTCTACAACGGCTCCCAGTTTTTTAGCAGTAGCTATAGCTTGAAGTCCCGCAACACCAGCGCCTAAAATAAGCATTTTTACCGGCGGTATAGTTCCTGCGGCCGTCATCATCATGGGAAATAACCTTTGTTGAGCGTTAGCTGCTAATAATACTGATTTGTATCCCGCGATGGTACCCATTGAACTTAAAACATCCATTGATTGCGCCAATGTTGATCTTGGTATAAATTCAAGCGCCAGCGCTGTGATTTTTTTGTTTTTAAAACCTTCAAGATTTTGTGCCTGATTGATGGGATCTTGAAATGACAATAGAATAGAACCTTCTTTTAAAATATTTATTTCATCTTTATTCGGATGTCTTACTTTTATAACTATATCTGCCGATGCTGCTGCTTCTGAAAATGATGAGACAATTTTAGCACCGGCTTCTTGGTACTCATTATCTCTATAGTTTGCTGATTTTCCCGCATCAGTTTCTATAGAAACCTCAAACCCTTTTGCTATTAGCTTTTTTACCGATTCAGGGGTTAAAGCGACACGTTTTTCGTTTTGTATTGATTCTTTCGGAACACTTATTTTCATAAACGATATCCTTAATTTTTATTATTTCACTTATGCTTAATTAAGCAAAAGACCATAAATTAAAATAGAAAGAACATGACAACCAGATTATCATCTAAAATTGGAAAAGATAGGGATGATGGTACCCCCCTGAAGCGATTGAAACGTCACAAACAGTTTGGCAATTTAGGAATATTTTTACCTATAGACTTAAAAAACTTATTGGAGGTTATTGAAGAATTAATTA
>JAOUOS010000072.1 GCA_029880285.1 Spirochaetia bacterium | reverse complement strand
TTGCCGCTGGTTAAAACCAACCTTACTGCTTCTTTCTTAAATTCATCTGTGTAATTTTCTTTCATGGTAAACTCCTCATATTAAGTTCACCTAAACATACTGTCCATTAAAACGGGGATGATTCAGTATGGCATATTGATTTCTTTAATAAATTTATCAACTTGTTTTGTAATTCAGCATAATCAAGAATTAGGCTTGTATCCAGCTAATGCAGATTCGATTGGTATTCCTATTTTGGGTACTTTTTTTTTATCTATTCTTGCATATTTATATTTAATTCTGATAAATTATTTGAAAAATAAATATTTTTATTATATTATTTTTAAGCCCAAACTATACAAATCAATAATTGTTCTTATTGCTTTTATTTTATATTTACCACTTATATATTTCGCATCCTATGGTTTGATTTATTGGTTTTATCCCAATCATTATATAATAAGTGCTACTTTTTTAATTATTGTTATTTTTATTTTTATATCTTTTTTTTCAGACACATATAAATTATTGTTTTATAATTTGGCTTTATTAGATAAATTTGAAATAGATTTTTTTTGCGATCTTAGTCAAGACACACATGGCATTTGGGAAGTTTTTGAATTCATTAAACTACATTTTCCTTTATTGAATGATCATGAAATATTTGAAAAAGGACTAGTCTATATAAAAAAATGGTTTCAATTAACTTTGATTGTAATTAGCAAGCATCCATTAAACCCTTCTGATATAGAAGAAACTGATAGTTGTCTAGATTTTATTAATAAAAACAAAATTAAAATCATCAAATATATAAAAAATGCCCCTTCAATTGATATAACGAATAAAGGCCTAAATAATTATAATTTAAACTGTGAATATACAAAATGTAAAGCGAAATAATTCATCGAACGTTTTCAGCCGCTAACTAATCTTTCAAGCTGCGCGCCCTGATCGGGCTGCTCGGTTTTGCGACAGATTTGCTCTAAAAAAGATTTACTTCATATAGATTGATTCTAAAGAGTGTTTTGCACTTTGCCGCAAAACACAATTAAAAGCGTTTTTGCTTAACCGCTATGCTCGCACTTTAATAGAGGTTCGTTGGTGCTCGCATAGCTGACAAAAACGCTTTTAATCGTCTCGAAAGTTCATCCGTTATCTGCCAAAAACTTTTATAAAATCTCTACTTGCTCCATAGACTTATAAGCTCCATGTAAATATATTATTTTGAGAAATAGTTAAATATATTGACAACTTATACTAATAATTTCATTATGTTATATGGCACAATGGAGGAGGTTCCAATGAATTATTATAATGCACCTTGGGGTAAGTCGCTAAAAATTATTACAATCTTAGCTTCAGTTTTGTTAATTGTAGGAAGTATAAAACTTTTCCTTGATCCGTCGGGAGATGAAAAATTTCCAAATCTGATTGGCTTGCTTTTAATTATTTTTCTTCTTGGATGCTCTTTATTTACTATTCGAGGCTATTCAATAACTCCTGATAATATAAATGTACACCGCTTGTTTTGGAAAACTTTATTACCTCGCAAAGGAATTATTAAAGGAGAGGTAGACTCTGTATCGCCGCTAAAAAGCATTAGAACATTTGGAAATGGTGGCTTATTTTCATTCTCAGGTTTTTTTTACCTGAAATCACTTGGTCACTACCGAGGTTATATAACTGATTGGAATAATTGTCTAATTCTTCATTATGAAAAAAAGAAAAAGAATGGTACAAAAAAAATTATAATTTCTCCTGAAAGACCAAAAGATTTTTTATCGTACCTTGATATTAAAGAAATATGATGTGAATATAGTATTCAATGAAATAGTTTCTTTAATTTAATTGAATAAATATTCCTTCTGAATTTGTATTTTAGCTCCAAATCGTTTTCAGCAGATAACTAATCTTTTAAGCTGCGCGCCCTATCGGGCTGCTCGGTTTTGCGTTTTATTTATTGCTAAAAATGGTTTACTTTTTATAGATAAAATGTAAAGTTGTTTTTATGGTGAACCGCAAAACTCATCGAAAAGCGTTTTTGCTTAACAGCTGTCCGCGCGCATGTATTGAAGTTCATTGGCGCTTGTCCAGTTTACAAAAACGCTTTTCGACGACTTAAAAGTTCATCCGTTAGGCGAAAGAGGCAGGCAGAAGTTGACTATTTTATTTCAAAAATATATTTTCTACATTAATTAAATTTAGTTTCTTTGAAAACTCTTTGTCAAAAGTTAATATTGGTATATTTTCTTTTATTGAGACTGCTCCAATAACGGCATCTGAATAATTTATAATGTTTTTGGGCCAAATCTTTAATATAATGTCTGGATAATATCCTTCAAGAAATATTATTCCTGAAATTTTTAATAGGTTTTTTATTAAAGTACTTGTTTTTTTATTGTCTATTTTATAGACTTTCGTTAAAACATAAATAAATTCTGATATAATATGACCTGTTAAATATAATTTACATTCATAATCTGATAATTTATTAAAATATTCTTTAATTATTTTCTGTTGTTTTAGGTCTCGGTCTGTAAAGAATGAAATTAAACAGTTAGTATCTAAAATATATTTTTTCATTTAATATCTTTTAATATCGATTCTCGAGCTAATTCGATATCATTTTTTATATTCCCTTTTCCAATCTTAATTATTCCCATAAAGTTTAATATATTCGATTTGGCAGGTTTAATTACTACAGTATCATTTTCAACTTCCCATTCAATACTATCAGATACTGATAATTTTAGTTTTTTTCTTATTTCTTTAGGAATAGTAGTTTGATATTTAGACGTTATTTTTGATTTCATATTAATAAATATTCCTTACAAAAACAATATAATGAAAGGAATATATTCTGACAATAATTTTTATAATATCTCACAAAATATTCATGATATTTGCCTGCCTCAATCGCCTAACAGCAGTTTTAAGCTCCGCTCCCTACGGTCGCTCGGCTCGCGCTTTTATTTTATTTCAAGAAAAGTATTTACGTTTTACTATCAATTTTCATAGTAGATATTGGTTTGACGCTTGAGCGAATTTGCAATCGTTTTTGCTTAATCGTCATGTCTCGCACGGGTATAGAGATTTATTGGTGCTCGCATGACTGACAAAAACGATTGCAAACTCCTTAAAACCGCATAACGTTATCGGCCATTTTGGCATTTTATATTTTCCAAATTATAACCAGTCCATAAAAAATAGTTGACGTCTCATCAAAATGTGATAATATTTGTATTACAGGAGATATGTTATGGCAACTTCTATAAGATTACCAAAAGATATTGAAGCAAAACTTGAATCAATAGCAAATGAATTGCATATTAGCAAATCTCAAATAATAAAGAATTCGTTAAAAGAATATTTTACCAAGCATTATTCAGATAAAACTTCTTATGAATTAGGAAAAGAATTTTTTGGGAAATATAGTCTTGATATAACAGATTTATCAAAGAATAGAAAAAACTATATTAAAAATTATTTAAATGAAAAAATGTCTCGTAGATAGTGGACCTCTTGTTGCCCTTTTTAATAGAGCTGATAAATACCATAAAGAAACTATTAGTTTGTTGAAAAAAGAAAAAATTCAATTATATACTACTTGGCCAGTTATTACTGAAGTTTCTTATTTACTTAGTTCTAATAATAAAATAGTAATAGATTTTCTTACATGGGTTTACTCTGGTGGTATACAATTAATTGAAATAACAATTATTGATTTAAAACGAATAATTGCCTTAATTGAGAAATATTCTGATTTACCTACCGATTTTGCAGATGCCAGCTTGGTTTCTATTTCAGAAAGAGAAGATATTAAAAATATTTTTTCTTTTGATACTGATTTTTATGTATACAAAAGAAATAAAGATCATTTTAATTTTATATGGTCAAGTAGTAAATGAATCTAGCCAAAACGAGCCGATAACAGCGGCTTTAAGCTGCGCTCCCTACGGTCGCTCGGCTCGCGCTTTTATTTTATTTCAAGAAAAGTATTTACGTTTTACTATCAACTTTCAAAATAGATATTGGTTTGACGCTTGAGCGAATTTGCAATCGTTTTTGCTTAATCGTCATGTCTCGCACGGGTATAGAGGTTTATTGGTGCTCGCATGACTGACAAAAACGATTGCAAACTCCTTAAAACCGCATAACGTTAGGCAAAACACCCAACAATTGTTATTATTTCTCTTCTTTTTATGGGCAAGTATAAATGAGTTTCAGATTATTTATATGTCTATATCTTAACCTTTTGAACTGAACACTATTGAGCCTGCAGCT
>JAOUOS010000071.1 GCA_029880285.1 Spirochaetia bacterium | reverse complement strand
TAATTAATTCTTCAATAACCTCCAATAAGTTTTTTAAGTCTATAGGTAAAAATATTCCTAAATTGCCAAACTGTTTGTGACGTTTCAATCGCTTCAGGGGGGTACCATCATCCCTATCTTTTCCAAAAAAAAGTATTAAAATGCTTGCCATTGTATAAAAATCAAATTAAATTGTATTTAGCATGGGAATGACGCAAGTAACAGCAAGAGTCACTAATCCCGGTGATACAGATAAAAACTGGGAAGGCCTGTTTTTGGTTGATACGGGTTCAATTGATTGTTTAGTGCCGGGTAATAAATTACGGGAAATAGGCCTTAAACCAAAGGGAAAGAGAACGTATGAATTGGCTGATGGCAGCGAAATTAAAATGGATGTAACCGTAGCTGAAATTGAGTTTATGGGCGAGATAGTCGGTGTGACCGTGATTTTTGGCAAAGACGATGTAGAGCCTATTCTTGGGGTTACAGCCTTAGAGTCAGTGGGTATTGAAGTTGACCCGCAAAACCAACGATTAAAACGTCTGCCGGCTGTTCGCTTAAAATAATTTGTGACTATAGAAAATTAATTCACTTCCTGTATTCCTGATTTCCTTATAGATTTTTTTTGAATAATTTTTTTATTATGATAAAAGTTGTTAGGGTTTTATAAGGAAGGCACGAAAGCAGGAAGAACATGACTCTTGAATATAAAGATATTACAGATAAAATCATTGGCGCTGCTATTGAGGTCCATAAAAATCTTGGTCCAGGCTTTATTGAATCAGTTTATGAAAAAGCATTGGTTTATCAATTGAGAAAAATTGGTCTAAAAGTAAAACAGCAATTCGAAAGTAGTATAAAGTATGATAAAATTGAAGTAGGCCATCACCGACTTGATATTTTTGTTGAAGATAAAATAGTTGTTGAACTAAAGGCAGTTAAAAAATTTGAAGATGTTCATTATGCGATTGTTAAATCATATTTGAAAGCAGTTAACCGAAAGCATGGGTTATTGATTAACTTTTCGAGATTAACGCTACAGGTAAAAAGAGTTATTTGCGAATGAATGTAATACCTCCTGTACTCCTGGTTTCCTTATATATGATTTTGATTAAATTATTTATTATTATAGTAGTTGTTAGAGTTTTTTATAAGGAATGCACGAACGCATGAAGGGAAGTTATTGTTCCTGTGTTCCCCTCTGCCAAGCGAAGTCGTTAGCGTAGCTGCCGCAGGCTAGTATGGTTTACTTATAGATTATTATTAAAATAATTCATGAAAAAATATTATTAATTACTTGACATTATATAGGTTTAATATCGTATTATATATAAATATAAATCCAATAAATTTAGAGGTCGTATGGGCATTTTTGTAATGATGAATAACTATTTTCATGATGTGGCCACAGCCATGCTGGTTGTAGCGTCGCTTTTGATGTATTTTTTATTTTACGAAGTAGAAAAACAAAATAATAATGAAACCAAACAATTATTTGTGAATATTTACGGTAAACTTTCACATATTATAGGCGGTACCATAATATTTATAATAATGGCCGGTATTGTAAGAACTTTTACCTATAAAGAATTTGAGTGGGCCAATGCCGTTGGTAACGAGCAGGTTCCCGCTATTATCGTAAAACATATTCTGGTAGTTTTTTTTCTTGTGTTTGGTCTTCGCGGATGGATAAAAGTTCACAGAAGAGTTAAAAAAATGAGAGAAGAACTTCTTGATATTCTTATTCAAAAGGCGAAAGCAAATTGAAAAAATTGCGTAAAAATAATTTTATTGATACAAGACCTATTGTTGCTTAATTATATTTGCCGGCTGGGTAATAGAAGATATTTATAAATATATTAGAAAGCTATTTTTAATTTGCCTAATAATTAGCGGTGATGTATGTTTTAATTCTCATAAAGAAAGATAATACAGAAGATAAATAATGTACATTCTTGGCATATCTGCATTTTACCACGATAGCGCGGCATGCTTAATAAAAGACGGCGAGATTCTTTCTGCCGTTCAGGAAGAAAGATTTACCAGAATAAAACATGACGCCGCCTTTCCTATAAACGCGATTAACTTTTGTTTGAAAAGAGAAAATATTTCTATAAAAGATATAAACTATATTGCTTACTACGAAAAACCATTTTTAAAATTTGAAAGAATTTTAGAATCTTATCTCGCGTGTGTTCCTTTTGGCGTATTTTCTTTTTTAAAATCAATACCGGTTTGGCTAAAACAAAAAATATGGATTAAAGATATTATAAAAAAAGAATTGAATTATAAGGGTAAAATAATTTTTACCGAACATCATGAATCTCACGCGGCTTCGGCTTTTTTTACGTCTTCTTATGAAGATGCCGCATTTTTAACGATAGACGGCACAGGAGAATGGTGTACAACAACTTACGGTAAAGGCGAAAACAATAAAATTAAAATAATGGCCGATATTAAATTCCCGCACTCTTTGGGGCTTCTTTATTCGGCTTTTACATATTATCTTGGTTTTAAGGTAAATTCAGATGAATATAAGGTAATGGGGCTTGCCCCTTACGGAGAACCTGTTTATAAAAAAACTATATACAATAATTTAATTGATTTAGAAGAGGATGGTTCTTTTAAGTTAAATTTGAAATACTTTAATTATGTTTCGGGTTTAACCATGACAAATAAAAAATTTTCTAAATTATTTAATTTAAAGCCGAGAAAATATAATTCTGTAATCTCACAAGAACATATGAATATGGCAAGCTCTATTCAGCAAGTAACGGAAGAGATAATTATAAAGTTAGCAAAGCATGTTAAAAAAATAACTAAAAAGAATAATCTTTGTATGGCGGGTGGGGTAGCTTTAAACTGCGTGGCTAACGGTAGGCTGTTACGTGAAAAAATTTTTGATAAAATATATATCCAGCCTTCGGCCGGTGATGCAGGGGGTGCCATAGGTGCTGCACTTATAACATGGTATCATTATTTAAATAATAACAGAATAATAGAAAGTAAAAAAGATTTTATGAAAGGCGCCCTGTTGGGTCCAGATTATTCTAATGAAGAAATTGAAAAATATTTAATTAAGAATAAAATATTGTATAAAAAATTAAATAATACAATTCTTTTAAAAGAAACAGCAAAGCTTATAAACGAAAATAAAATAATCGGTTGGTTTCAGGGACGCATGGAGTTTGGGCCGCGGGCTTTAGGCGCCAGATCAATTCTTGCAAACGCTAAAAATGAAAACATGAGAGAAATCTTAAACAAAAAAATAAAATTCAGAGAAAGTTTTAGACCATTCGCGTCCGCTGTTTTAGAAGAAGATGTGTCAAAATATTTTGATTTGCAAACAAAAAGTTCTTATATGCTTTTGGCCATGCCCGTAAAAGAATCAAGATTAAAAAAACTGTCAGCTAAAGAACAAAAATTAAAAGGCTTTGATAAATTAAATATTGTTAGATCAAATATTCCATCGGTAACGCATGTTGATAATTCGTCTAGAATACAAACTGTAAATAAAGAAGATAATCCTTTGTTTTATAAATTACTTTTACAATTAAAAAAAGATTTCAAATATTCGGTAATTATTAATACCTCGTTTAATAGAAAAGATGAACCAATAGTATGCACACCCGAAGATGCTTATAAATGTTTTATAAAAACCGAAATAGATTATTTAATTATGGGTAATTTTTTAATAAAGAAATCAAAATAAAATGGAAAAGATAGGGATGATGGTACCCCCCTGAAGCGATTGAGACGTCACAAACAGTTTGGCAATTTAGGAATATTTTTACCTATAGACTTAAAAAACTTATTGGAGGTTATTGAAGAATTAATTGAACTGAATTCCAAAGCAACCGACCTTTGAATTGGAACTAAGAAAAAGGAGGCTGCTTATGGAACCAGCATTTATTTTTTCTGCATTACAATATTCGGAAATTATGAAAAATGCTAAAGATAAAAAGCTGTTTAGAATGCAAATGGTTCAATATGCTTTAGAGTATGGCAATAAACCAACAGCAAGAAGATTTAATACATCAGTGAAAACTGTTAAGAAATGGCGCAAAAGATTTATAGAAGAAAATTATGAAGGGCTTGAAGATAAAAGTCATGCGCCAAAAAATCCAGCGGTTTATATTTTAGATGAAGAAAAAGCCTTTGTTTGCTGGATAAAAGAAAATCACCGAGGCTATGGTTCACAATTTGTAAAAGACAAGTACCAATTAGATATGAGTGTAACGGCTATACGAAATGCATGGCGTGAAAAAAGTTATTTGAAAAGAAGAAAACGTAAACATCAAACAAA
>JAOUOS010000023.1 GCA_029880285.1 Spirochaetia bacterium | reverse complement strand
ACTTATGATGTGGCCCTAACGAGTAAGCCTTCAGATACTGTAGTGGTGACACTGACCAGCGCAGATACAACAAATGGAGTCACCTTAGATAAAGCAAGTTTAACTTTTACTTCGAGCAATTGGAACATTGGCCAGACAGTGACGGTAACAGCGGTAGATGACGCTGTAATTGATGCGATTGGCACAGTTGCGATAGGCCATGATATAGATACAGTATTAACTTTAGATGCAAATTATGACGCACTAGTGGGTAGTTTAGCTGGTGTAACAGCGAATGTAACGGATAATGATTCTGCGGGAGTTTCTATTGTAGAGTCTGGCGGCAGTACGGATGTGTTAGAAGCGGGGGCTACCAGTGATACTTATGATGTGGCCCTAACGAGTAAGCCTTCAGATACTGTAGTGGTGACACTGACCAGCGCAGATACAACAAATGGAGTCACCTTAGATAAAGCAAGTTTAACTTTTACTTCGAGCAATTGGAACGTCGGCCAGACAGTAACGGTAACAGCGGTAGATGACGCTGTAATTGATGCGATTGGCACAGTTGCGATAGGCCATGATATAGATACAGTATTAACTTTAGATGGTGACTATGATGCTATAGTTGGCACATTAGCGTCTGTAACAGCGAATGTAACGGATAATGACGCAGCAGCTGTGACTATAACGGAGCTTGGGGGCACAACGGATGTAACGGAGGCCGGGGCAACAGACACCTATACGGCGGTTTTAACTGCTAAGCCATTAAGTGATGTAACATTAAGTATAGCATTTGATACGGCGCAGGTTACGATAAATGGTTCATCGACCTCACCGCAGACATTAACCTTTACAAGCGCGAATTGGAGCGCGGCGCAGACGGTGACGGTAGCGGCAGTAGATGAACCATTAATAGAGACAGATACTCATTCGAGTACACTAACGCATACGTCCACATCAAGCGATGGTAACTTTGCGGGTTTAACCATTAATACAGTAATAGCGAACATCACGGATAACGATAGTGCCTCAGTTGAATTTACGTCAGCGAATCAGGCTTCTGTTAATGAAACTGGTACATTAACAATAACCGCGCAATTAAGCGGAGTAAGTACATTAGACGTAACTATTCCTTTTACAATTGATGCGGGTTCAACAGCAATAAATCCTGACGATTATACAATTACACTATCACCGATAACGATTCCCGCGGGTTCAACAACAGCCGATATTACTGTAACAATAACAGGCGATGCGATAAATGAAGGTAATGAAACAGTTATAGTGAATATGGGTACACCGCTAAACGCATCAGCGAGCGGTATAACCATCCATACCGCGACAATAACAGATGATGACGCGATACCGTCAGTAGAGTTTGTGACAG
Source organism: Spirochaetia bacterium (assembly GCA_029880285.1). Classification (GTDB taxonomy): domain Bacteria; phylum Spirochaetota; class Leptospiria; order Turneriellales; family JAOUOS01; genus JAOUOS01. The sequence continues at coordinate 47,693 of JAOUOS010000023.1, read as the reverse complement.
GTTCTCAATCATCAATTGATGAAACGGGTACGATGACAATAACGGCCCAGTTAGGCGCGGTAAGCGGTTTAGACGTAACTATTCCTTTTGCAATTGATGCGGGTTCAACAGCAATAAATCCTGACGATTATACAATTACACTATCACCGATAACGATTCCCGCGGGTTCAACAACAGCCGATATTACTGTAACAATAACAGGCGATGCGATAAACGAAGGTAATGAAACAGTTATAGTAAACATGGGTGTTCCGGTTAATGCGTCAACAGCCGCTGTGACCAGCCATACGGCCACCATAACAGATGATGACGCACCGCCTATAGTAGAGTTTACGACAGCGGCTCAATCATCTTTGGATGAGACAGGAACGATGATATTAACGGCCCAGTTAAGCGCGGTAAGCGGTTTAGATGTAACTATTCCTTTTGCAATTGATGTGAGTTCAACAGCAATAAATTCTGATGATTATACAATAACAGCGTCACCGGTAGTAATACCTGCGGGTTCAACAACCGTTGATATTACTATAATAATAGCGGGTGATACATTAAATGAAAGCAATGAAATTGTAATTGTGAATATGGGTACACCGGTTAATGCGTCAACAGGCGCAGTGACCAGCCATACGGCCACAATAACAGATGATGACGCGCAGCCTACAGTAGAGTTTACATTAGCGGCTCAATCATCAATTGATGAGACGGGAACGTTGGCAATAACGGCCCAGTTAAGCGCTGCAAGCGCGTTTGATGTTACTATTCCTTTTACAATAGATGCCAGTTCAACAGCTATTAATCCGGCTGACTACACAATAACAACATCGCCAATAGTAATACCTGCGGGTTCAATAAATGCTGATATAACTATAACAATAGCTGGCGATACGTTAAATGAAGGTGATGAAACTGTAATTATTAATATGGGTACTCCGGTTAATGCATCAGCAGGTGCCGTAACCAGCCATACGGCAACCATAACAGATGATGATGCCCAGCCTACAGTAGATTTTACATTAGCTGCTCAATCATCTTTTGATGAAACGGGAACGATGACAATAACGGCCCAGTTAAGTGCTGCAAGCGCATTAGATGTAACAATTCCTTTTGCAATAGATGCCAGTTCAACAGCTATTAATCCTGATGATTATACAATAACAGCGTCACCAATAGTAATACCTGCGGGTTCATTAACAGCTGACATTACTATAACAATAGTGAACGATTTTATTGACGAAGCAAATGAAACCGTTATTGTAAATATGGGTACACCGGCTAATGCAATATCTGGGGCAGTAGCAACTCATACGGTAACAATAACAGATGATGATGTGCCGGTAAATGTGATTTTTAATCCGCTCAATGTAAACGTGACAGAAGCAGGCGCGTCGGCTGTTTATAATGTAAGTTTAGACACTCAGCCTGTTGGTAATGTGGTTATAAATATAGCATCATCTGATACAACAAATGGCGTTATTGTCGATAAATCTTCCATTACGTTTACAAGCGCGAATTGGACCGCGCAAACAATCACTATAACCGCTGTAGATGATATAATAGTAGAGGGTTCTCACAGCGCTGTAATTAATCATATTATAGATACAACAAATACTGTTGATATGGCTTATAAAGCGTTAGCGGGAACACTAAACAGTGTAACAGTGAATATTACCGATAATGATGATACTATTGAAAAATTTGTCGTTATAACTGCGCCATTAAGTGAAATAGAAATTGGCGCGACTTTTAACGTAACAGTGCAGGCTCAAAATATAAACGGTGAACCTATTGTAATTAATGAGGCCGTAACAATTGAAATGTTTGATACTAACGACATAAAAGCATCGGGAGTATTAACTGGTGATGTTAATGTAACTTTTCAAAATACTTCAGAAGTCGTGTTAAATTTACAGTGGGATACAATAGGTGAATATTACGTGAAAGTGACAGGAGATGCGTCGAGCAAGACAACTATCCAAGCCGATAGTATAGTTATAACATTTTTCGAGCCCGGTCCCTATGATCATGTTGTTATACCGCCAAATACCGCGAAAGTTTCAGATAACTATCTTGATTTTAGAAAAAACAGTCAAAGTGTAATAGGCTTTAATATTACGCAAAATTCTTCCGTAAATATAGAGATATACGATATGAAAGGCAGAAGAATAAAGAAATTAAAATCAGGAAACTTTTCAAAAGGAAATAACTTTGTAGAGTGGAACGTTAAAAATGAAAGGATAAGATCGGGTCTTTACTATATTTATATTAAAGCAGATATATGGAAAAAACCGCAAATTAAGAAAATAATTATTGTAAGATAAAATTAAATTATAATTTATATGAGAATAAAAAAAGCAAATATATATAAATTATCAGCAAAAATATTTTTTGCGGCAATTGTTTTTATTTTCGTCGCTAAAAATTTATTGAGTGATCCATTGTTTTTAACAATACCTGTTGAAGCAAGGGGGATGGTTTTATCTGACGCTAAAGTTTCAAGACCAGAAGGAGCCTCTGCGATGGTATACAATCCCGCTGGTTTGGGACTTACCAATATTTATGAAGCAGAGTTAACTCATTTTATGCTGGGTCAAGATATATCTGCTAACAGCTTTTTAATGAATTATCCGTATTCAGATTTTTTTAGTCTTGGAATTTCTGCGACCGCCTTATATTTAAATGAACCGTTTAAGAAAATAGAATCTTTTGAAGAAAACAGTATCAATTTATCGGTTGTAGACACACAGGTTGGTATATCAATGGGATATCGTTTTTTAGAAGATTTTTCAGCTGGTTTAACCACAAGATATTTTAGAATGCAGCTTGGTTCAAATGTCGGTCAGGGTATAGGCGCAGATGTCGGATTTATATATAAATTTAATTTATTTGGGCCGCAGGAAGCTTATAAAAGATTTTCAGCGGGCATTGTTTTTAAAAATATAGGGCCGGATATTTCTTTTTATGAAGGCGGCGATTTAGAGCCTCAGCCTTTTGAAACACAGGCAGGTATCAGTTATGAGCATCTTCACTGGTTTACGGCTTATCTTGATTACGCATACTCTTTGTATGAATCAAGTCGATTTCATTTTGGTATAGAGCTTTTACCTAAATATTATATTTCGCCTAAATTAGGTTTTATTAAAGATTTTTCAGGCTTTAATTTTACCGTAGGTGGTTCTTTATATTATGGATCAGCATGGAAGATAAACGCAATAGGCGGAGCATCAATAGGCAACGCGCAGCAGATTAGAAGCGCGAATTCTTTTTTTTCATTACTTTTTCAGCAAAAAATGTATGGTGCTATGCCGCGAAAATCGTCAACTGAAATTCAAGACGATATGGAACTTGAAGATATAGATAATGTTTATTCAAAATATAATCTTGTGCCCTTTAAGAGCGGTTTTAGGGCAGAAAAAATCCAGGGAATTTTACTTGAAGAATCGACAGCAGGCGGTTATCTTAAAAAAATCAGACGCCTTCGAAGGGTCGCAATTCAGCCGTATGATGAAGAATATTTGAAAAAAATGAGAGGTTCCCGAGTTGAAAAAATGATGTTAGAGAATAGAAAAATTTCTATTTGGCTCGATTTAAGGGAATTCGCGGTTGAAAAGCCGGTAGATTGGTGGGATATGTTTTCTTCTATAGTTGAATCAGAAACAAATACAGAAGTAATAACCGGCTGGGATGTTGAACGCTTAAATGAAAATATTAATGCCCCTTTAAGAGTAGAACTTCGTTTAGAAGTAAGAATGGAAGAAGTAACGAAAGATAGAAAAGAAATTAGAACAGTACTGCATGAATTGTATAATAACACAGTAATAGCCGCTAAAAATTTTGTAATCGATAAAAATGAAAATAAATATTTAATATGGCAGGATATTGCCTCTTTTTACGCGGAATATCTGAAAAATATTAAAGGATTTTATGAGTATAGAATAGATAATAAGCAGGTTAATAAATCATGAGAAGATATAAAAAAAAGAAATTATCGCGATTATTAAAATGTTTAATAACGATTTATTTTTTAGCGGCGGCTGGCTTGTTGCAGGCATATCTTGAAACTATTAAAGATATTAATAAATTAGAGGGCAGTATTGTAGATTTTGATATGGCAGAGGGAAGAAAAAAAATAGGGGGTCTTGAAGATTTCTCAAGTGAGTTAATATTCAGTAATACATATAGAGATATAAAATCAAATTTTCAGGATTTTGATGTAGAAGAGCAGGAAAAAGACGGCGATGTTACTCTCATTCGGTTTAAAAAAGGATTTGAAATAAGACATGAATTTTTAGATTTTGATCAAAACGGAAAATACGAAACATGGAAAAAGTTTAAAGACGGATTAGTAGAATCTGAATATCGTATGGACGAAAAAGAAAAAATAATTCTTGAAGAAACTCTCTTCGATAAAGAAGGCAGTATTAAAGAAGTTAGAATTGATGAAAATAAAAAAGGATATTTTTCAGAATTAAATTTTTATGATCAGGGCAAAATAACAAAAACAGTAAAAGACTTAAACGGCGATTCTTTATTTGAAGAAGAATACCTGTACTATATAGGTACTGAACAAAAAGAAAGAATAGCGAAAATGCAGATAACATCACAAAAATTAACAGGAAAGAATAAAGTATTCTTTGCAGGATTTTACCATGTAAAAGAAAAAACAACTTTAGATGAGAAATTAACAGACGCCACTTTTAATACTATGACAGAATATTTTTCTAATACAAAAAAAGATATTGAAACATATAAGAACAAATTAAAAGAAGGAAAATCTATCGATATAGAAAATGATTTTCCTAATCGGTTTGATTTTTTTAATGCTATAGCTAATGTTCATAAAATAAATCTGGCAGAAGAAAGTAAGAAAAATTATATATTATTAGGTAATATATATGAAAGATCGGGAAAAGTTTCTATATATTTTCGTCTTATTGGCCCCGAGCCGGTAAAAATTCAAAAAGCGGGCTCTATCCATTTCGCGGGAAGAGACTTCTCAAGTGAAGAGGCAGCTTCTCAAATAAGAGAAAAGTTAGTTCCGTTTATTTCTATTCAAACAGAAAATAATCAACCGGCTTCGTTAAAAACTAACGAAATTCAATAAAATCTGGGTTTTTCTTTATCTAAAAGGCGTTCAACGGTTCCATCTTTAGCTATTTCAGCCGGATCAGCATGTATTATCATTTCAAGCATGGGAAAGCGTTTTTTTAAGGTTATCATGAAGTTTTCAACTAGATGATGGCTTTCTTCAAGACTTATATCTTTGGGCATTTCAAGATGAAATTCAAGAAAATCAACCCCGCCTGAAGTTCGTGATCTTAAATCATGGTAGCCCACAATTTTTGGTTTATAGGTTTCTATTAATTCAATTAATATTTTTCTATATTTTTGCGAAATATCACGGTCCATTAAAATAAAAAAACTAGATTTAAATATATCTGAACTGCTTTTCATTACGTAGAACGCTAAAAACAATCCAGCCGCTGAATCAATCCAGTAAATAGTGAACCATTTTTGAACCATAAGAGATATAATAACAAGAAGGTTTGTTAATACATCTGTAAGATAATGAAGTCTATCGGCCGATAAAACAATGGACTGTGTTTTTTTTAGTGTTTTAGTCTGGTAATACACTAGAAGTATAGTCATGATTAAAGATAAAATCATAACAAAAAGACCTTCTTCAATATTATTTACCGGGTTTTCATATTTAATTTTTAAGATACTGTAGTAAACTAAATATAAGCCAGATAAAAAAATAATAATACTTTGAATGAATCCGGCTAGAGCCTCGGCCTTGCCATAGCCAAAACGGTGTTTTAAATCTGCCGGTTTTTGCGCGGTAAGAATGGCAAATAAGTTTATAAGAGATGATATAAAATCAAGCCCTGAATCTAAAGCTGAACCTAAAATAGAGGCAGAGCCGGCTGCGATGGCGATAAATAATTTGGTTGTAAATAAAAATATAGCCGTAATAATTGAAGCAATGCCGGCTTTTTTATTGAGTTTGTTGATTTCCTCGTTTTTCATTATTTTAAATTTTTGAAAAAGGCAAATTGACAGTATAACTAAAAATAAAAAGGGGTTTATTATGTCAAAAGTAAAAACATCTAAATATGAAAATAAACAAAATCAAATACGTTCAATGAAAACGCCAGAAATAGAGGTATTTAAGAATATTTATGATGATAGAGAATATAAAATAAAACTTGAAATTTTAGAATTCACGGCGATATGTCCTAAAACGGGGCTGCCTGATTTTGGGATTGTTTATATTGAATATATACCTAATAAAGTGTGCCTCGAATTAAAGTCACTTAAAGAATATTTTTTATTTTACAGAAATATTGGTATTTTTCATGAAAATTTGGTAAATAAAGCTTTAGAAGATATGGTAAAAGCCTCTAAGCCAAATTTTATGAAAGTATCAGCGGTTTATAATTTAAGAGGCGGAATAAAAACGACAGTTGAAAGTGAATTTCATGCAAAATAAAAAATATTTACAGAAAAATTATTTAATCTGGTTTTTTTATTTTTTAATTTGTTTTTTATTAATGGCATCTGTGTTGTTTATAGTAAAACATATAAAATTAATGTCTTTAGCTATGAACGAGCTTTTCCCTAGGCATTTATTTTTATATTTACTTATACAGGTATTTATTTTTTTAGGAACTGCTTTTATATTAAAAAAAAAATACAAATTAAAAGTATTTAGAATAAGCAAAAAAGTAAAGCCAAAAGAAGTTTTATACGCATTTTTAGGCTTAATGGCCGTTAATGCTTTTTCATATTTTTTTGTAGAACTTTTAGGAATTAAAGTTTCTCAATTTGAAAATTTAAATTTAGAAAATTTAAGAAAAGAGCCTTATTATTTTTTGCTAATGATCGCAGTTGTAGCTCCTTTTTATGAAGAATATGTTTTTAGAGGCATGATGCTTCGTTCGCTTTGGCCCAAAAGAGAAAACGGTTGTAAGTTGAAAGTTTTAGCAGTGTTATCAAGCAGTATTATGTTTACTGTTTTTCACGAAGTAGGCGCTTATATTCCTGTTTTTTTTCTGGCTTTATACTTATCTTTTTTATCATTAAAAACCGTAAGTATTTCACTGCCTATTATAGTTCACAGTCTGCAAAATTTTATAGCTGGTATCGCTCTTCTTTATGATAAAGAGCTCTTAAATACGGGATTATTTTATTTCAATATAGTTTCCTTCTTTTATGTCGTTTAGTTTATAGCTGCCGAGCTCAACACGGCAAAGACTAATTATTGATACATTAAGCTTTTTAATTACCCTGCGAATTTCTCTGTTTCTGCCGGTATGTAGTATTATTTCATAATGAGCAGGTTTATCAAGTTTTTTCATTTTGTCAAAACGAAGTTTTTCATTTTTATCCCACATTCCTGTTAAAGTTTTTTGTATTTCGGTTTCTGAAATTGGTCTGTTTAACCGAACATGATAAACTTTTTTAACCTTTTTTGACGGATGGGTTAATTCATATATTAAATCGCCATTGTTAGATAAAATAACTAATCCGCGTGAATTAAAATCAAGCCTTCCCGCGAAAAACAGAGATTTGTATTCTTCAGGCAGTAATTCATAAATAGTAGGCTGGTTTTTAAACCTTCGATGAGAACATACATACCCCTCGGGTTTATTTAATAAAATAATATGCTGCTTTTGCGGCCATTGGTATTTTTTACCGTCTATAATTAGTATATCGTTAACGGATACTTTTTCTGCGGGTGAAGTAATAATATTCTCATTTAATATAACTTTATGATTTAATAAAAACTTATCAGCAGTTCGCCTTGAACAAAGACCCAGCCGTGATAAAAAACGGCCTATTCTAATTTTGTCTTCTGGATTCTTTGTGTCTGTATTTTTAGGTTTCATTGAATTAAATTAATTTTTTATACACAACTCTTCGATTGCGCCAAATTATTCTATATAAAATATATTAGTGCTTTAGATATATTAGTAAATTATACACTCATTTGAATTTGATAAAATTTAAGTTAGCTAATAATAATAATAATAATAAAAGTTAAAATATTGATAATCCATTAATCCCTTTATGAATGAATATAATACCGACTATTAAGGGTGTTACCGTGTAACCTATAAAGTGGATTACAATGCCTAGTTTTTCACCCCAAAACTTTTTCATTGGTTCAAGTTTTTTGAATTTTTCGGGATTATTTTTACGTATAAATACTGTATATATACTATAACCAATAGCAATGACTCCGGCAGAAATAGAAAAATAATTCATATATCCTCCAACTAAATTTAAAACTTGCCATTTTATTTAAATTATAAAAATATTTATTTTTTACGGCATTATTCACTTTCAACATTGCAACTAACTTGTAAGCAGTAAATCTTTTTTAAACAATTTATTTTATGAGTACCAAAGGTCATCAAAGATATCTGTAATTATATTTATTTTAACTCAAAAATTACTAATACATCTGTAGAAATAATTCTTTCACCTTTTGAAATAATTTGATTTTCAGATACGCTTTCATATTCTTCTTTTTTCTCTAAAAGGTTATGAGTTTTTTTTGAATTTATAAATTCATTATCTAATTCTATGATTTTTTTCGCGTCTCCCGGGGTTTTTTCTAATGAAGAAGTTAATTTGCGGGCTTTTTCAAGCGCATTATCAACAGCATTAGACATTGATTCTAATTTTAATTTATTATAATTATTTGAACCGAATGTTATACTATCAATATTATTTACACCCAACGATAATATTTTGGATAATATATTCTTATAATTTTCTATGTTTTCAATTTTAACCAAAATAGAATTTATAGAACGATATCCAAAAAATTTTTGTGTATCTTTAACATATCTATATTCTGGTGACAGATTATAATTTATAGAGTAAATATTATTTTCTTTTATACCAATATCTTTTAAAGCTTTTATTATTTTTGCAGATTTATTAATATTTTCTTTTTGTGAAGATTCAGGATCTTTGTCAATATTAGATATTGAAAAAGTTAAATTTACATAATCTGGGATAACTTTTATTTCGCCGTGGCCATACACCTCTATAGTATTAGTTTCTTTTTTATATACACAAAAAGAAACTAATATCAGGAATAAGATAAAATATATTTTTCGCATATAAACCACCTAAAATTTATTTTCCATTTGTAATACAGTTTATCAAATAAACAGTATTACATTTTATTTATAGAAAGTAAAATCATTTTTTTACAAAACGATGTTGACCGAAAGGGACATCTCGCTTATAAATTAAAATTTCTTTGGGATTAATATAGTTTTACAAATATTTTTTTTGCAAGTGTCTTTCCCGATCAACCTGAAAAATTTAATTATTTATAAAAAAATCTATCCATCCTGTCTAAAAAATAATAAATTATTTTAGTGGAAAAAGAAGATATACTTAAAGCTGTAAGTTCAGTAATTGATCCCGAAGTAGGGGTAAATATTGTTGATTTGGGATTAATTTATGAAGTTAATATAAAAAATAGCAACTCGGTTGATATAAAAATGACTATGACCTCAAGAGGCTGCCCCATGCATCAGTATCTTATTGATGAAGTTAAAAAAAATATTAAAAAACAATTTTCTGATATAGAAAAAATAGATGTAGAACTTGTATGGGATCCGCCGTGGACAAATGAAAAAATGAGTTTAGCGGCTAAAAAACAATTAGGATGGAAAAATGAAAAATAAAATACTTTTATTTCTGCCGTTTATTTTAATACTGCTATTAAGCGCTTTATATACGGCTCTTTTAAGACTTGGTTTTAATTTACCTGAGTTCCCCGCTGGGGCCATACAGCATGGTCCTTTGATGGTTGTGGCATTTTTAGGCGCTTTAATTTCTTTAGAGCGAGCGGTCGCTTTACAATTAAGGTGGGCATATTTTGCGCCTATTTTTATAGCCGCGGGAAGTTTAATGTCATTAGTATTTAATTTAGGTTTTGTAGGACTTGTTTTTATTGTTGCAGGCAGTATAATAAATTTCGCGGGGATGATTTATTTGACAATGAAGCAAAATCTACTTTTTAATTGGATAATGATGTTAGGTTCATTTTGCTTTGCTGTTGGTAATATATTATTTGCTTCAGGAATGGCTGTGCCACAAATTATTTTCTTATGGCTGGGTTATTTAATTTTGACTATTTTGGGTGAGAGGCTTGAGCTTACACGTATGAGGCCAATTTCAAAAAAACAAATAAATTTAGGTAAGTTTTTAATATACGGATTTTTTAGCTCTCTTTTTATTTCTTTGGCCTCTGTACATAATGCCGCGCTTATTTTTGCATTTTTTTATATAGCGCTGGCGATTTGGTTTTATTTTAATGATATAATAAGAGCCACTATAAAGGCCGCTGGTCAGCCGCGGTTTACCGCTATTGGTTTATTGTTTGGGTATTTATGGTCCATAATAGCTGGTGTTATTTTGATTGTATACGGCTTTCAAAATACAGGTTATGTTTATGATGCCTTTATTCATTCTATAATGCTGGGCTTTGTTTTCAGTATGATTTTTGTTCACGCACCTATTGTTTTTGCGGGAGTTTTCAGGCAGCCGGTAAAATATTCAAACCGTTTTTATATCCATTTAATATTGCTTCAAATAACTCTCGCGGGTAGGGTATATTCTGATCTGGTTATTGATAATTTATTTAGACAATGGTTTGGTTTTGCAAATGTATTAACAATTCTTTTGCTATTTGCAAATACGGCTTTTAGTGTTTACCAGGGTAAAAAAGAATCTTAATAAAAAGAGTTCATAGAGAACATGATTCTTTTGTCACGAACTTAGCATATATCAATATGTCAATATATATTAATTTTTTAATTTAAGAAGTATAAATATAAAGTTATGTATTATTTTTGAATACAATCTAAATCTTTCTTGCCGTCAGGTATTTCGCGTAATAATTGTAAATAAATACAGTTTGTTATAATATGCGGTATAACATAAAAAAAAAATATAATTATTATATTCTCGTATTTATTATATTCTTTTTAAACTCATGTGATTCAATGGAGTTTTTAGGTTCTTGTTATCAAACAGTTAACTATAAGCCCGATGGTCAGGTTAATAATTCAGTTTATTTTAAGTGCACTGAATTTGAAGGTCCCGAAGAAGCTTTAGCTTCTGCAAAAGAAAGCTGTTTGCCAAATGCGGTACTCGATATGCCAAACGGTATACCTAACGGTGCAGAAATGGTTAATGAATTTAAAACTAAAACATGTCCCGAAGAAAACAAAATAGGCAGATGTGAAGTATATGATCCTTATACCACGGGACCTATGTATCCTATATATGATGATGATAAAATTAAAACAATTTATTATTATTATCCAACCGGTCTTTTTTATGATCTTGATGCAGAAACTATAAATTTAGGTAAAAAAGAATGCGAAAATGCCGGTGGAGATTGGCTTTAGGCTAAAATGTTAAACTTCAAAACAATTGACGCCCTCTCTCAGACATAAACAATGACTTTGTCAGAATATTGTCAAGGGGGACATTCATTTTTATGAATTTTCTGGCCGGATTATTAAGATGTTTTGGTATATAAATACAACCAAAATAACTGAAAGACCGGTTATAATAAATTTTTAGAGGTAAACTATGGATGCCGGATCAATACTCACAGCTGCCAGCGCAATGGCTGGTTTAGGTATAATATTATCGTTAATTTTAGCTCTCGCTAATAAAAAGCTATATGTTTTTGAAGATCCAAGAATTGATGAAGTAGATGAATTGTTGCCTCAGGCAAATTGCGGCGCCTGCGGTTATCCTGGCTGCAGGGCTTTTTCAGAAGCGCTTGTAGAGGGCAAAACGGCTCCCGCGAAATGTACGGTTGGTTCTCCTGAAAGCATTGATCAAATAGCGACCCTGCTTGGCGTAGATGCAGGTGGCGCTGACAAAAGAATTGCTTATCTTGCCTGCGCGGGTGGTTCAAATGTGGCAAGACAAAGAGCCTCGTATGACGGGGTTAAAACCTGTCAGGCGGCAAATTTAGTGGCGGGTGGCGGCAAAGGATGTACATGGGGATGTCTTGGTCTTGCTGACTGCGAAAGAGTATGTGATTTTGATGCTATTCATATGGACGAAAACTCCCTTCCCGTTGTAGACGCCGAAAAATGTACGGCCTGCGGTGATTGTGTAGAAATATGTCCCAAAGCGTTGTTCTCAATTCAACCTATGAGCTATAAGCTATGGGTTGCCTGTAAAAATTTAATGGCAAATGAGGCCGCTGAAGATGAATGCGAAGTAGCCTGTACGGGCTGCGGCAGATGCGCTATTGATGCTCCCGAAGGCGTAATAAATATGATTGATAATCTTGCTGTTATAAATTATAACATGAATGAAAAAACAAATATAAATATAATTCAAAGATGCCCTACTGGCGCTATTGTGTGGCGTGATAAAAAAGGTGACGTAAAGGGTCAGAACGCTAAAAAAATAATTCGAAAATCGGCCATACCGTTAGGCTAAAATAAAATTAAAAAACCAAGGAGAACTTGTATGAAAATCTTTAAAAAAAGTGAGAATAAAAATTTTAAATATCCCGGCACAAGAGCAGCACTTGATGGCAATACTGCCGTTATTATGTGTGAAAGAGAGTCTTCAGATGCGGCTGGCGCTTATCCCATTACACCGTCAACTCAAATGGGAGAATATTGGGCCATTGAAACTGCAAACGGTCATTTAAATACTTCTAATAAACCCTTAATATTTATAGAGCCTGAAGGTGAACACGCGGCCGCGGCTGTAACAGCCGGTCTTTCTATGACAGGTCTTCGCGCTACAAACTTTTCATCAGGCCAGGGTATCGCCTATATGCATGAATCTTTATACGCTGCGGCGGGTAAAAGACTTACTTATGTATTAAATATTGGCTGCCGCGCTATTACTAAAGCTTCGTTAAATGTTCACGCGGGGCACGACGATTATCATTCTATTGACGATTCTGGGTTTTTTCAACTTTTCGCGAAAAATCCTCAGCAGGCAGCAGATTTAAATATTATTGCCCATAAAATTGCCGAGCTTTCTTTAACGCCCGGGGCAATGGGTATGGATGGATTTTTAACTACTCATCAAATTGAATATATGAAAGTTCCTGAAAGAGAGTTAATTGCCGAATATCTGGGCAGGCCTGACGATATTATTGATACACCCACACCTGCTCAAAGACTTTTATACGGACCAAAAAGAAGAAGAATTCCGGAGCTTTGGGATGTAGACAATCCGGTGTTATCAGGATCTGTTCAAAATCAAGATTCATATATGCAAAGTGTTGCGGCTCAACGCCCTTTCTTTTTTGATCATATAGAAGAAATTGCCGAAAAAGCTATGCAGGAATTTTATGAACTAACAGGTAGAGCATACAGTCTTGTAGAAACTTATCTTGCCGATGACGCTGATTATATTTTCATGGGACAGGGTAGCGTTATACCTACGGCCGAAGCTGTTGCCGATTATCTTAGAAAAACCAGAAAAATAAGAATTGGTGTTGTTAATGTAACTATGTTTAGGCCTTTTCCCGGTAAGGCGTTAAGTAATATACTAAAAGGTAAGAAAGGTGTTACTATTCTAGAGCGTTTAGATCAGCCATTAGCTGAAGATTTGCCTTTAATTAGAGAAACCAGAGCCGCATTAAATAAAGCCTTTGAAAACGGCAGAGCAGGCGCCGGCAATGAGCCTTATAAAGGTTACGCGGCGTATCAAAGTATTAATGATTTACCGCCTTTATATTCAGCTTCATTTGGCATGGGAAGCCGTGATCTTCAGCCTGAAGGGTTAATAGGAGCGCTTGAAAATATGCTTCCTGAAGGTGAAAAAAGAAAAATGTTTTATCTAGGTATAGATTTTATTAGAGACAAAGCGTATTCGCCAAAACAGCAAATTCAGCAAGAAGCAGTTGAAAAGGCGTACCCTCATGTTAAAAAACTAGCCATTAGGGGCAGTGAAAATCCAAATTTAATGCCAGAGGGAGCTATAACCGTAAGAATGCATTCAATAGGCGGATGGGGCGCGATGACTACCGGTAAAAATTTAGCCATGACGTTATTTGATATGCTTGGTTATTACGTAAAGGCCAACCCTAAATACGGTTCAGAAAAAAAAGGACAGCCAACTACTTACTATCTTTCTGTGGCTCCTGAATTTATAAAAGTAAATTGTGAGTATATTTTTGTTGATGCTGTTTTATCTCCTGATCCTAATGTTTTTAAGCATTCAAATCCTTTAGCGGGTCTTAAAAAAGGCGGTCTTTTTATTATTCAAAGCGATTTAGAAACGCCTGAAAGTGTATGGGCCTCTATTCCTGAGTTTTATCAAAAAATGATTATTCAAAATGAATATCGAGTTTATTATATTGATGCTTTTAAAATCGCGCGTGAAGAAGCAAGCGATGCCGAAATGCAATTTAGAATGCAGGGGATTGTTTTTCAGGGAAGCTTTTTTGGGGTTTCTGATGTTATGAAAACCGCAGGTTTAACAGAAGAAAAGCTTTTTAAACAGATAGAAGAACAGCTTCAAGATAAGTTTGGCTCTAAAGGTAAAAGAGTTGTAGAAGATAATTTAAGAATTGTAAAACGAGGATTTACTGAACTTCATGAAATTACAGATAAAACTTTAACAAAACAAAGACCTGAAAATTTGATAGAATCAAAAATGCCTGTAACAATGAAAAGAACACCAGAAAGCAAAGATGTTCTTACTGATATTCATCATTTTTGGGAGCAGACGGGGTATTTTTATAAAACCGGCAAGGGTAATGATAATCTTGCTGATCCTTTTATGGGATTAAGTTTAATTCCCGCGGCTACGGGTGTTTTTCGTGATATGTCTGCAATTAGAGGCGAATTTCCTGAATGGGTTTCTGAAAATTGTACAGGCTGCGGCAACTGTTGGACAGTATGTCCCGATTCAGCTATTCCCGGTCTGGTAAATGACGTAAAAGATGTATTAGATACAGCCGTTAAAAAAGCTCAAAAAGAAGGTACAGAGTTTAAATTTATGCCTAGAGCTATTCGCAATGTTGAAACTAAAATGAAAACTTTAATGGCAAAAGCAAAAGAGACAGATTCAGTAAAAGATATGTTATTTGCTTCTTTTGAAGATACTATAAAATCGGTAAAGTTGTCTGATTCTGAAAAAGAAGAATTAAAAACAGAATTTAAAGCTCTTGAAAATATATTTAATGATTTTAGTTTCGCTTTAACATCTCCTTTTTATACCGCAAAAGAAAAACAGTCAAAGGGGTCTGGCGGTCTTCTCTCTATAACGGTAAACCCTTATACATGCAAAGGATGTATGGAATGTGTTGAAGTTTGTAATGATGAAGCGTTATATCCGGTAAGACAAACTGAAGTCGCTTTAACTAAACTTCAAAAGAACTGGGGTTACTGGTTAGATTTACCTAATACTAAACCTGAATATATGAGAATAGATGATTTAGAAGAAGGTATTGGCGCTCTTGAAACTCTGCTTCTTGATAAAACGGCTTACATGTCAATGGTGGGCGGCGATGGAGCTTGTTTTGGATGTGCCGAAAAAACTGTTATCCATTTATTTACCGCGACAATAACCGCTCTAATGCAGAGTAGAATTAAAAACCACATTGAAAAAATTAACAGTTTAATTGAACAATTAAAAGAAAAAATAAAACAAGCTCTCGCAGTAAATGTTGAAAATACTGAAGTTTTTGAAAAAGCTCTTGGTTCTATGAGAGATAAAGAATTTACATTGTCAGACTTATCAAATAAATTAAATCCTGACAAGAAGCCGCTGGATGCAGAATGGCTGGGTAAATTAACCACATTAATTAAATCACTGGAAGATTTAAAATGGAAATATACAACAGGTAAAACAGGACAGGGAAGGTCAAATATGGGATTTATTAACGCGACCGGATGTACTTCTGTTTGGGGGTCAACTTTCCCATTAAATCCGTATCCTTTCCCGTGGACAAACCATTTGTTTCATGACAGCCCCTCTATGGCTATGGGTATTTTTGAGGGACATATGAGAAAAATGGCAGATACTTTTAAAATGGTAAGAGAAGCTGAATTTATAGTAAATGATGTGCCTAATAATGAACGTGAAGATTTAACTTACTTTAACTGGGAAAAATTTACCGATGAAGAATTTTTACTATGTCCTCCTGTTGTTGCCGTAGGCGGCGATGGAGCGATGTATGATATTGGTTTTCAAAATTTGTCTCGTTTAATGATGACAGGTAAACCGGTAAAAGTAATGGTTGTAGATACGCAGGTTTATTCAAATACCGGAGGTCAGGCTTGTACTTCGGGTTTTATAGGCCAAATTTCAGATATGGCATGGCATGGTAAAGTTCAAAAAGGTAAAGAAGAAATAAGAAAAGAAATAGGTCTTATTGGTATGGCTCACCGAACAACATATATACTACAGGGAAGCCAGGCAAATTCAGGACAAATGATAGAAGGTTTTATAGAGGGTTTAAAAACTAAAAGACCGGCTATTTTTAATCTTTACACAAGTTGTCCCCCTGAGCATGGTATTGCCGATGATGTGGCTCAGGTTCAGGCAAAATTAGCTCTTGAAACGAGAACATACCCTTTATTTAAGTATAATCCCGATAAAGGTGAAACAGCAAAAGAATGTTTTGATCTAGACGGAAATCCCGATATAGACAAAGACTGGCCCACTTATGAGTTGAAATATAAAGATGAAAACTCTCAAGACGCTTCTATAGAAATTCCTTTAACTTTTGCCGATTTCGCGGTAACAGAGGGACGTTTTAAGAAGCACTTTAAGAAGGCGCCTCCTGAAACATGGAATGATGATAAAATGGTTCCTATAAGCGAATATTTAGATTTAGAAGAAGATGATGCCGAAGGTAAATTTCCTTTTGTATGGACAGTTGACAAGAAAAACAGATTGGGCAGAGTTATTGTTTCTAAAACTCTGGTTGAAAGCACAAAAGAAAGGCGTCAATTTTGGAGAATGTTAAAATCATTAGCCGGATTAGATGAAAAAGCGGTAAGTGAAGAGTCAATAACTAAAAAGGTACAGGCTCAAATGATAGAAAAATTTGCCAACTCGCTTTATGAAATATCAACTTCGGGCAACGGCGGCAGCGAAGTTGAAATAAAAATTTCATAATAGGGAAAATAAGCGAAAAAATTTCTGGAAAAGTTGTTTCAAGTTCAAAGTCTGGCAAGCTATTTTAAGTGGTAAAAAAAATGGGTACTTTTAAGCACGGTATACATCCTCCCGAAAAAAAAGAAATATCAGGCGATAAAAAAATAAGAAGATTTCCATTTTCGCCATATTTAATAATACTTTTATCACAACATATAGGCAGACCCGCGAAACCAATAGTAAAAGAAGGGCAGGAAGTTGTAAGGGGTCAAAAAATTGCTGAAGCAGACGGATTTGTTTCTGTTCCTATGCATTCGCCCGCGACAGGCGTGATAAAAAAAGTAGGGACATCACTTGATTTCGACGGTAAAATGACGCCTTCTATTGTAATTGAACCTTATCCGGGTTCAGAACAGTCTGTTCAAACGGGTCAAGATGTGAATGTTGACGCTTTAAAACCCGAAGAAATTGTTAAAGCCGTTCAAGAAATGGGTATGGTGGGTCTTGGCGGGGCGGCGTTTCCTACGCATGTTAAATTTTCTCCTCCTAAAGATAAACCAATTAGAACTCTTATTATAAATGGCGCTGAATGTGAACCATACCTTACTTCAGACTATAGAGTTATGCTTGAACAGGCGAAAAGAATTTTACGTGGAACTAAAATTGTACTAAAAGCATTAAAAGCAGAAGAAGCTATTATTGGTATAGAAGATAATAAAAAAGACGCCGCACAAGTTTTAAAAGATACTATCGCAATAGACGATTCAGCCGTAAATTTTATTAAAGTTGAACTCTTGAAAACGAAATATCCGCAGGGCGCTGAAAAAATGCTTACAAAAGCTCTGGTAAATAAAGAAATTCCATCAGGGGGGCTACCGGCAGATATAGGTGTTATAGTTTCAAATATTGCGACTGTGTCTGAAATTGGCGAACTTATGCCCAAGGGGCAGGGTCTTATTGAAAGAGTTGTTACCCTAAGCGGCAAGGGTATTGATAACCCCGGCAATTATCTGGTTCCCTTGGGAACTCCGCTTGAGTTTGTTTTAGAGCAAGCCGGTATAAATGATAAAGCAAGACAAATTATTTTTGGCGGTCCCATGATGGGTAAAAGTGCCGCCTATCTTGAAGTTCCTATTACAAAAGGAACATCGGGAATTGTTGTTTTATCTGAAGATGAAGTAATTCCACGCAATCAAAAGGTTTATCCCTGTATTAGATGCGGCGAATGCGTAAATGTTTGTCCTTTATATTTAAATCCGTCACGCTTGGGTATTTTAGCTAGAAATGATGAATACGATAAAATGGCAGAAGAATTTAATTTAAATGACTGCTTTGAGTGCGGCAGCTGTGCGTATGTTTGTCCTTCAAATATTCCGTTAACGCAGTATTTTAGAATCGCGAAAAAAGTTTTACGCGAAGGTAGAAAAAGAAAAGAATCTATGGTTGGTACACCTGAGGCATAAATAAAGAGTATAAAAATAATGAATTCTAAATTTTTACAGCTAGATTTAAGATCTTCACCTCACGTAAAACGTCCCGTAACGGTAGAAGTGATTATGCGAAATGTCGTGTATGCTTTAATACCGGTATCTGTTTTCGCGGTTTACGCGTTTGGTATAAGCGCGTTAGCTGTTATTTTAACTACAACAGTTTTTAGTATTTTAACCGAATATATTATGGTTAAAGTAGACGGCAGAGAAATTACAATTAACGACTATTCGGCTGCGATAACGGGTATTTTATTAGGTTTAACACTTCCGCCGGGTTTTCCGCTTTGGATGGCCGCTCTTGGCGGTATAATTTCTATAGCGCTTGGCAAGTATTTGTTTGGCGGTTTAGGGTTTAATATTTATAATCCCGCTCTAGTGGGACGAGGGTTTTTGCAGGCTGCTTTTCCTGTTTCTATTACTACATGGCATCCAGCTTTTAATGAAAACCGGTTCTCTGAGTTTTTTTCATCAAATTTAGCGGCTCCATTTTTAAAACCAACTGTCGAAGCCGTATCGGGAGCTACCCCGCTGGCTGCCTTAAAGTTTGAACAAAAAGCGACAGACGCATTTAGTTTAATGTTTGGTAAAACTGACGGCTCTTTGGGCGAAACCGGCGGTATTATAATTCTATTATGCGGTATTTATCTTGCGGTTCGTAAGATGTTAGACTGGAGAATACCCGTAAGTATATTCGCTGTGGTAATTATTTTTAGCACTATTTTTAATATGATAAATCCTGAAAAATTTCCTTCGGCTCTCTTTATGCTTTTTTCAGGCGGTTTAATGCTTGGCGCTGTTTTCATGGCAACAGATATGGTTACTTCTCCTGTTACAAAACGGGGAACATATATTTATGGCATACTAATAGGTTTGTTAATAGTCATAATAAGAATATGGGGCGGTCTTCCCGAAGGGGTTATGTTTGCTATTTTATTTTCAAATGGTCTCGTGCCTGTTATTAATATATTAACTAAATCGAGGGTTTACGGAACTAAAAAATGAGTAGTTTTATATATATACAAAGAAATATTGTAAGGGGCTGTGTAATAAGTAAGATTTTTAACGCAGAGGCGCAAAGAACGCAAAGGAAAAGTGTTGAATTTACGGATTTCTCTGCTTCCTCCGCGTCTTTGCGTTTAATCTTTTCTTTGTTTTTGCACGTCCCCCAAAAACGACCAAGGACTTATAATAAATGAGTAATCCGCAGCAAAAAAGCACTAGTACAATTTCAATGCTGAGAACCCTGGCCGGGGTTGCCACTCTTTCGGGTTTTTTAATTGTTTTTGTTTATGAGTTCACTTTTCCTATTATTAAAAAAAACAGAGCCGAGGTGCTTAAAAAGGCAATTTTTCAGGTAATGCCCGCCGCGAAAAGTTATAAAAAATTTGCCGAGAAAGATGGAAAACTGGTAGAAATATCCGAAGATCAAGAAATCGCAGAAGCGTATTATGGATGTTATGATGACACAAATAATTTAATAGGATTTGCTTTAGAGGCTTCAGGCATGGGATTTGTAGATATTATAAAAGTTCTTTATGGATACTCTACTAATAAAGAAGCAGTTATAGGCAATATGGTTCTAGAAACAAAAGAAACTCCCGGCTTGGGTGATAAAATTGAAAAAGACGCAGATTTTGTAAGAAACTTTGAAGAACTAGATGTTAAGCTTACTGAAGATGGATCAAAGCTTCAAAATCCTATTGAAGTTGTTAAAAAAGGGAAGAAAACAGAAAAATGGCAAATTGACGCTATTACAGGTGCTACAATTTCTTCTAAAGCGATAGGCAAAATATTGCTTGAAAGCACCCAAAAAAGATTGCCGGTTATACATAAAAGTCTGGATGTTTTAGGAGCTTCTAAATAAAACTGTATTAAAGAGATTGTATGAGTGATAAACAACTAAAAGGTCAAAATTTTAATACCTTTATGAAGGGAATTTGGGAAGAAAATCCAGTTTTTTTTCAGCTTTTAGGGATGTGTCCCGTTTTAGCTGTTTCAAATTCTGTTATGAACGCGCTTTCAATGGGTATGGCTACTACATTTGTTTTAGTGTTATCTTCTACTTTAGTTTCTTTACTTCGAAAACTTATTCCCAAGCAGGTAAGAATTGCTACTTATATATTAATTATAGCTACTTTTGTGACTGTTGCCGAGTATGCGATACAAGCTATTAGTCTTGAGGTCTATAAAAATTTAGGCGCTTTTATTTCTTTAATAGTGGTAAATTGTATGATTCTTGGCAGAGCAGAAGCTTTCGCTTCTAAAAATAAACTGGGTAAATCAATTTTAGATGCCTTTGGCGTAGGTATAGGATTTACGTTTGCTATTTTTTGCATGGGCGCATTACGTGAAATTATCGGCAACGGTACATTCGCAGAAATTCCAGTATTTGGTGAAAATTATGAACCTTGGGTAATCATGATTTTACCCGGCGGCGGATTTTTTGCTCTTGGTGTACTGCTATTATTTGTTAACTGGTACCAGCAAAAAACAAAAAAGGGGGCTACTAAATGAACACAGATTCTATGGGATACATATTTATTAGTTCACTTTTAGTGAATAACTTTGTATTAAGTTACTTTCTAGGCATTTGTCCTTTTTTAGGCGTATCGAACAAACTGGGTACGGCCACAAGAATGGGCGGTGCTGTTATGTTTGTTATGCTTGTGGCTTCTTTAAGCGCCTATGGTGTTCATTCATTATTAGTAAAGATAGACGCTCTTTTTTTACAGTTAATTTCATATATTGTTATTATTGCTTCTACTGTACAGCTTGTAGAAATGTTCATTAAAAAAATGAGTCCAGCCTTATTTAGGGCGCTGGGGATATTTTTACCCTTAATCACCACTAACTGCGCCATACTTGGCGTGGCTCTTTTTCAAACAAACAGAGAATACAGCTTTTTACAATCAATTGTATTCTCTTTTGGCGCGGGCGCCGGTTTTACTTTGGCGCTAGTAATTATGGCTGGTATTCGCGAAGAGCTTGATTTGGCTTCTGTTCCTAATATAATTAAAGGTGCCGCTTTAACATTAATGATTGCGGGTATTATGTCAATAACCTTTATGGGTTTTGCCGGTCTGGGGGGTAGTTAATATCTTAAAATACGCGATAGCTATTTTGGCCATACCCGCTTTAATGACGGTATGGTTTTTTATTCTAAAATTAAGCAAGAAAAGTTTTCCTGAAAAATATAAAAAACTTTATGACGATTGCGAAGAAGAAGAAAAAAAAGAAGGCTGCGGTTTTTGTTCTATGTCTGATGACTGTAGTAAAGCAAAGCTTTAATATAAAAAAATAATTCTTGAAAACTTAACTTGAAATATTATTATGTCATCCATTAAAGAATAGTATGAAAATATTTGTAAAAAACCTCTCTGAAAAGGTAAAAGCCGAAGAGCTAAGAAAAGCCGCTGAAGAATTTGGTGAAATAGAATCTGTATCTATTGTAAAAGATCCTAAAACTGAAAAGTCATTGGGCATTGCTTATATTGAAACAACTTCAAAAGAAGACGGTAAGGCTGTTATCAAAGGTTTAAAGGGTATAGAATTTAACGGTAAAAAACTCACTGTTAAAGAAGCAGAGGCAGACAACGCGAAAGAAATACCCGATAAGCCGGCTAAATCATGGCAAAGTTCTAAGTTTTCAGGCGCACCCCGAAAAGGCTTTAAAAGCAATATAAGAATAGGCGGCGCCAACAGAGGCAGATAAAAAAACCTCTGTTTAGGCCAATTTTCTGTGGCGGCTATACTTGGTGCGCGGCAGAAAGGTAAAACGACCCTTGCCAATCTGTTGCCTATGGTCACTAATTTCAGTCTATTGAATGTAAAGAAGAGCTTGAATCGCATCCCAAATTGGGATGCTTGTAAAAATCGATCTGGCCGGTTTATCTAAAAAAGCAAAGAGGGCAAATATTACAATTGTTGAGCAGTTTTTATCTTGGCTTGATTCTTACGCGAATAAAATCGGTAAGAGAACCAGCAAGCTTAAAGAAAATCATTTTAAAGGCAAAGGGTTTATCGATTTGTCTCTTGACGGTAACTGGGATAAAGTACGCGAAATGATTTATGAAAAAAGACTCCTGAAAAATGATGCCTGTTGATACAAATATACTTGTTTATATAGTTTGGATCGTGATTTCAGCCTAATTAAAGATTTAAAAGTGGTTAATCGGTTTTTAAGATAACACTTTTTAAAGAAAAAATTAGCTTTCTTGAATTATGATAATAGGAAAAGGAAAAATAATAAAATTAGTTTGTATATTCTAATTGACAAAATATAAAGCTATTTATCATAAAATACTTATGAATAAGCCTTTAATTTTAGATTTCAAGCTTACAGAAAAAGAAATAAATTCAGCATTAAATTTACATTCATTTAAAAAACATCCGGTTAAAAGCAACTTATTATTTATTGGTTCTTTCTTTATTACAATGGCAATTTTAATGGTTAAGATATTTTTTAGCAGTTATCAATTGTATATAGAAATATTTATGTTTCCGGTTGTACTTTTTTTGATGGGAGTTTACCATAAATTATATGCCGGTAAAATATTATACAAGCGCCAGCCGAACCTACAAAATAATATAATGTTTAAAATTAATGATGATGGCATAAAAATTTCATCTTTTTCGGCCAAAGCTTTTGTTGCATGGGATAAATTTACTGATTATATAATTACAGATAAATATATTTTATTATATAATATCGATAAAAGTTTTTACATTGTTCCCAAAGATAATCCCGCGATTAATGAAGATGTCTTTAATTCGTTTGCGGGCCTGGTTAAAAATAAAGTAATACTTTCATAAAAAAAAAGGATTACATATCTCTTATAAGATGAACTTCTCGCCATGGCGTTATTTTAACATCAAATTGAGTTCTGCTTTCACTGCCGCCGTACACCAGATAAGAATTTTTCATATTTGAATTTAGATTTCTAAAGTATTTTATATTTTTAAAAAAATCATTATTAATGGTTTGCCCAGATTTTATTTCTAGTATAGAAACATCCATGCCCTGGTCAAAGATGACATCTATTTCGTTGCCTTTGTGATCCCTGAAAAAATATAAATTATCAGATTTATTTGAATTAAACTTACTTTTCAATAGTTCTGAAATTATTAAAGTTTCAAACAATGCGCCTTTTAGGGGATGTGATTCAACTTGAGTTTCGTTTTGAATGCCAAGTAAAAAAGCGGCTAAGCCTGTATCTAAAAAATAAAGTTTTGCCGATTTTATCAGGCGTTTACCGTAATTTTTATAATAGGGTCTTAATAATTTTATAATATAGCTGGCCTCAAGAATAGATATCCATTCTTTAATTGTGTTATGACTTACGCCGCAGTCGTTGCCTAAAGATGAAAAATTTAAAACCTGTCCCGTTCTGCCGGCGCACAATTTAAGAAATGTTTCAAATGCCATTAAGTCTTTAACGTTAATTAAAGAACGCAGGTCTTTTTCTATATAAGTATTTACATAATATGACATGGCCTCTGTCGGGTTTAAGTCATGATCATAAATTCGGGGAAACAGGCCTTTATATAAAATATTATCTAATGATTTTTTTTTATCTGTTTTAATCTCAGACAACGAGAAAGGCAGTAAAGTTAATAATGCGGTTCTACCCGCCAAAGACTGACTTACACTGTTTAATAATTGAAAGTTTTGGCTGCCTGTTACAATAAATTGTCCCGGTTTTTTTTTCTCATCAACTTCGGCTTGTATGTAAGATAGTAAATCTGGCAGTCTTTGAATTTCGTCAATAATGGCTCCTTTTTTGCAATCATTTAAAAAACTTCGGGGGTCCTCAGCCGCATAATTTCGTATGTCGGGCGCTTCTAAATTAAAGTATTTTTTATTCACAAATAAATTTTTACAAAGAGTTGTCTTGCCAGATTGGCGCGGTCCCGTGATTGTAATAACAGGGTACTTTTTAGCGAGACGAGAAATTGTTTGAGAAATTTCTCTTTTAACAAGCATATGACATTAATAAGCGACGGTACAAATTGTCAATGCAATTTACAATATGTACCAATATCCTCTGCGGGTAACTTTTCATTTTTTTATCTGTGACATTCAAAATTACTCTTCAATAAAACTTACCAGTTCTTTATGAGATAAAGCCGGGTTTGAATAAAACATCGCATGACCTTCATTATAAATGGGGGTCATTTGGATGTATTTATTGTTTAGTTTTTTCATGTATTGAATTTGGTTTGCGTGATACAAATCGTTTTCATAAAATATACTCTGAATATTTTTTGTCGTCTTCGACAATGCCAATGTTCCATTTTTTCATAACTGGTTATTATTATACAATAATTTATTAAGAATGTCAATCCCCCAAATGGGTGATTTATTTAAAATATTTAAAAAAAAGTTGACACTATGACAGAATTTTTATTAATATCTAACCTGATAAGGAAGGTAAGGTATTAGATGATTTTTTCGGCGAAACTAGATTATGCTATAAAAGCCCTTATAGAATTGGCAAGAAACTTTGAAAGCAGAAGGCTGGTTAATTTAAATGAAATTTGTGATAATCAAAATATTCCCAGTCAGTTTTTGCTTCAAATTATGAGCCGCTTAAAAAACGGGGGTATTGTTGAAAGTATTCGTGGCGTATCGGGCGGATATATATTAACCAGATATCCTTCTAAAATATCTTTAAAAGACGTGATTTTAGCCGCTGAACCTTCAGTTTTAAAGAATACTAAGCAAGCGGCAAACAAAAAATCATCCTCTGATATTGTTATTGAAAATATTTGTAATCAAGGCAATGAAAAGCTAATAGAGTTTTTTGAAAATATTTCATTAGAAGAACTGTTAAGCAAAACTATTGAAAAAAACAATATTACCTATAGTATATAATTTTATGGAACTTAAAAGAAGATCACTGGTCAAAACTATAACATGGAGAGTTGTCGCGGTTTTTATTACGATGGGGTCTGTTTATATTTACAATCAAGACTTAAAAGAGTCGATAGTTGTAAGTTTTATGGCAAATGGAATAAAAATGTTTTTATACTATTTACATGAGAGAATGTGGACAAAAATAAAATATGGCATAAAAAGGCCAGACTTTGAAATTTAAATAAGGAAGGTTAAATATGGCAAATATCGCGAAGAATATGACAGAACTTGTGGGTAAGACTCCCATGGTTAAATTAAACCGGTTATTTGATGAAGATTATAACATCGCGTGCAAACTTGAATTTTACAATCCATGCGGTTCTGTAAAAGATAGAATTGGTTTTAACATGATAAAAACAGCAGAAGAAAAGGGATTAATAAACAAAGATACGGTACTTATAGAACCTACAAGCGGCAACACAGGCATTGCTCTCGCATGGGTATCTGCTTCTAAGGGCTATAAGCTAATTTTAACCATGCCAGAATCTATGAGTAAAGAAAGAATTGATATGCTAAAAGCTCTGGGTGCAGAAGTTGTTTTAACGCCCGCTCATTTAGGTATGAGGGGCAGCATTGAAAAAGCAAATGAACTTAAAAAAGAACATAAGTCGGCGATAATTTTACAGCAGTTTGAAAATATGGCGAACCCTGAAATTCACCGCAAAACAACAGCTTTAGAAATTTGGGAAGATACCGAAGGCAAAATAGATATTTTTGCCGCGGGTGTAGGTACAGGCGGTACCATAACCGGTGTGGGTGAAGTACTAAAAGAAAAAAAGAAAGACGTAAAGATTGTGGCCATTGAACCCAAAGATTCGGCTGTGTTATCGGGTGAAGACCCGGGGCCTCACATGATTCAGGGTATTGGCGCGGGTTTTGTGCCAAAAATATTAAACCGTAAAGTTATAGATGAAATTATAAAAGTAAGTAACGAAGACGCCATCAGAACAGCCGCTGAGCTGGCAAAGAAAGAAGGTATTTTTTGCGGTATTTCTTCAGGCGCCAATGTTTTCGCCGCAATACAGCTGGCATCACGCCCTGAAAATAAAGGTAAACTAATAGTAACTATGATAAACGATCTTGGTGACAGATATTTAACAACAAATTTATTTTCACAAAAATAAGATAGCAGGGAGTATAAAATGAAAGTAACAGTAAACGGAGAAGATACCGTAATTGAAAAAGAGCAGTTGACCGTCACAGAACTTTTAAAATTTATGAAAGTAGATATGCCCGATATGGTATCGGTAGAATTAAATGGCAGCTTTCTTGAAAGAAATAATTTTGAAACAACTAAAGTGAAAGATCAAGATAGTCTTGAGTTTTTATATTTTATGGGGGGAGGATCAAAACTTGGCTGAATACCATCCTAAAACAATTGAAATTCACGGTAATATTAAAAACCGTATAAAAAGCGGACCTACGTCTTTTGTGGCGCAAAGTACGGCTTTTGAACATGAAACAGCAGAAGATATTGAAAATGTCTTAAGACAGCGAAAATTTGGGTTCACGTATTCAAGAATAGCGAATCCGAATATGGCCCAGTTTGAAGAAAAAATAAATCTTCTTGAAGAGGGTATAGGAGCAATTGCCCTTTCATCTGGTATGGCGGCAGTTTCTGTTGGTCTTTTAAGCATATTAAAACAAGGTGATGAG
The DNA here is from genome assembly GCA_029880285.1 of Spirochaetia bacterium. Classification (GTDB taxonomy): domain Bacteria; phylum Spirochaetota; class Leptospiria; order Turneriellales; family JAOUOS01; genus JAOUOS01. The sequence goes on along the minus strand of JAOUOS010000023.1, from coordinate 20,501 downwards.
TTTATATCGGGCTATAGTCTTTTTAGCGGATCATATGCGCTTTTTACAGATACTTTCTCGCGTTTTGGTATAAGACCTGTTTTTGTGAATTCTACAAATGAAAAAGAAATAGAGAATGCTATTAATAACAAAACGAAGCTTATATTTATAGAAACAATAGGCAATCCGCGTTTAGATGTTCCTAACTTAAAAAAAATATCAGCGATAGCTAAAAAAGGTGGTATACCTGTTATTCTTGATAATACGTTAGCGACACCATCTTTATTTAAGGCAAAAAACTTTGGAGCTGATATTATCATTCATTCTGCTTCAAAATATATAAACGGCAGCGGCAACGCCATAGGGGGCGTAATTGTAGATTCCGGTACTTTTGATTTTAATAAAGATAAGTATGATGATTTCGCGCCGTATAAAAAATACGGTTCATTGGCATATCTTGCTAAAACAAGGCGTCAAATTCATACAAATTTAGGTACTTGTCTTTCTCCTCATAACGCTTTTTTATTGTCTTTAGGTTTAGAGACACTTGATTTAAGAATGAAACAACACTCTCAAAACGCGTTGGCTCTTGCTGAATTTTTATCAACTCATAAAAAGGTAAAAAAGACCAGTTATCCCGGGCTTAAAAATTCAGAATTTTATGAAACCGCGAAAGAGCAGTTTGGCAATAATTTTGGAGGTCTTTTAACCTTTGAGCTTGAAAGCAAAGAAAAAGCTTTTGAGTTTATTAATAACAGAACCTTTTTAAGAAACCTGCCTAATTTGGGTGACGCAAAAACGCTGATAGTACATCCGGCTAGTACCATTTATGTTGATTATGATGACGAAACAAAAGAAAAGCTGGGTGTAAATGATAGAATGATTCGTGTTTCGGTGGGTATTGAATATAAAGATGATATAATAAGAGAGTTCGACGAGATATTAAATAAAATATAATAGGTGAAATTATGAATTTAAGCGAAGAACAAATTGAAAGATATTCAAGACACATTTTACTTCAAGACGTAGGCGTTGAGGGCCAGATGAAACTTTTAAACGCGAAAGTTTTAATAATAGGCGCGGGCGGCTTGGGCGCTCCGGCGGCAATGTATTTAGCGGCAGCCGGTATTGGTACCATAGGCATTGCCGATAAAGACAAGGTTGATATAACAAACCTTCAAAGGCAGATTATTCATTTTACTAAAGATATAAATGTAAGTAAAGTAGAATCGGCAAAAGAAAAAATGAACTTAATTAATCCCGATGTTAAAGTCGTAACCTATAACGAATTTTTAATGGCCAATAATATTCGAGAAATAATTCGCGGATGGGATTTTATAATTGACGGAACCGATTCTTTCGCTTCAAAATTTTTAATTAATGACGCCTGTGTTTTAGAAAATATCCCTTTTTCACACGGCGGCATATTACGTTTCGACGGGCAGACCATGACCATAAAGCCCAAAGAGTCGGCTTGTTACAGATGTGTTTTTATAAAACCCCCGCCTGCTGATGTTGTGCCTACATGTTCACAGGCAGGTGTCTTAGGCGCAATAGCGGGAATGCTGGGAACCATTCAGGCTGCTGAAGCCTTAAAATTTGTTACGGGTGTGGGTACACCTTTGTATAATAAACTTTTAAGTTTTGACGCTAAAACCATGCGCTTTAGAGAAGTGAACTTTAAGAAAAATAAAAAATGCGGGGTATGTTCTGAGAATGCTGTTATAACTGAATTAAAAGATGAAGAACAGGTTGCATGTGATTTACCGGCGGGAAACTGATATGGTAACAATAAAAAAAGAAATTGTAGAAAAACTTTTTAAACAGGCCGAAGAAGGTTTGCCTAATGAAGTATGCGGATATCTGGCTGGTAAAGACAATCAGATTTTAGAGCATTATGAACTTACGAATTTAGATAAATCGCCTGAGCATTTTTCTATGGATCCCAAAGAACAGTTTAACGCTGTAAAAGACGCCAGAGAAAAAGGATATAAAATAATTTCATGCTATCATTCTCATCCCGAAACGCCGGCAAGACCCTCAGCTGAAGATATTAAACTGGCTTATGATCCTAATATGATTTATATAATTATCTCACTGGCGGGCGGCAGTAAAGAAATAAAAGGTTATGAAATTAAAGAAAATAATGTTAAAGAAATAAAATTAGAGGTAGTTTAAGATGATAGGATATATATTACCAGACAGTATAAAAGAAGAGGTCGGGGAGTTTAAGAAAAAAATAATGGATTATAAATCGGGCTTAATAAATCCCATTCAATTTAAAGGTATAAGAGTGCCTCACGGTATTTACGAACAGCGTAAAGAAAATACTTATATGATGAGAATCCGCTGCGCCGGTGGTATTGTAACGCCAAAGCAGCTTAAAAAAGCGGCAGAGCTTGCTCAAAAATACGGTTCTGATGTTTTGCATATAACTACCCGTCAAGAAATGCAGCTTCATTATGTTAATATTGAAGATATTATTCCTATATATGACGAACTTATATCTGTGGGCCTGTCAAGCAGGGGCGGCGGCGGCAACACCATAAGAAATATAATGGCCTCATATGATTCTGGTGTTTCTAAAGAAGAAGTTTTTGATGTTTCGTCTTACGCGGTATCTTTAACTTCAAAAATGATTGCCGAAAAAGATTCATGGGGGCTTCCCAGAAAATTTAAAATCTCGTTTTCAAACGGCGGTAAAGATCATTGCCGCGCCATGATTACCGATCTGGGCTTTATAGCCAAGGTAAAAGACGGCCAGAAAGGTTTTAAGGTTTACTGCGCGGGGGGTATGGGCGCGTCAACGGCTCTTGGTGTTGTTCTTTTTGAATTTGTACCTGAAGACAAAGTTTACTGCGTTACTTCTGCTTTAAAGATTATGTTTAATAATCACGGCAATCGCAGACAAAAAAATAAATCGCGAATTAGATTTTTATTAAAAAACTTAGGTGAAGAAAAGTTTAAAAATTTTTTTCACGAAGAATATAATACACTTATAGAAAAGGGCTGCGCGAAACTACCCTTAGAAGAATTAACAAACGAAGACAATACATACGGCGAATTGTCTGTTGAAAATGTATCTTCAGAAGAATTTGAAATTTGGCAAAAAAGATATGTTAAAGAACAAAAACAAAAAGGACTTTTTTCAATAGAAGTTCCTCTCTTTTTGGGCGATATAAGCAGCAATGATGCCCTTTTACTGGCAGAGTCTCTTTCAAGATTTGGTGATAATGTAATTCGATTTTCAATAGATCAAAACATTCATATTAGAAATGTTCCTGAAAAATATTTGGGCAATATTTTTAATCTTATTAAAAAAATTAAAACCTTATCAGAGAATCCGGCTGTTATGGGTAAAATGATTGCGTGTACCGGGGCCGATACCTGCAAGCTGGGCCTTTGTCTGCCGCGCGGGGTAACGCCAGAAATTCAAAAAACACTTCTTAATTCGGGTATAAATTTAGAAAACGCGAATGTAAAAATTCATATTTCAGGATGCGCGAATTCATGCGGATGTCATCACAGCGCCGATCTGGGTTTTAAAGGAAAAATTATAAGAAACAATAAAGAACTCTTACCGGGATACGCCATTGTCGCGGGGGCATCTATTAAAGAAGAGAGCCTTCAATTTGCAGAAGAAATTGCAGAAATTGCCTCAAAAGATTTGCCTTTTTATATTAAAGATGTTTTTGAAATTTATGAAAAAGAAAAATTAAATTCTTTTGAAACTTTTATTAATAACGGCGGCAAAGAAGTACTAAAAAACCTGGCTCAAAAATATAAGAATATTCCTTCTTATGAAGAAAATCCTGATTATTATACCGACTGGACGGCAAAAGAAAAGTTTTCTGTTTTAAAAGGCCAAAAAGCCGAATGTTCGGCCAGTTTATACGATATGATAGATTTTGATTTGGATATTGTAAATAAATCTATAGAAAAAGAAAGTTTATCTGATGATAACGAAGTAAAAAACACCGAGCTTAAAAAAATTCTGTTTTCAACATGCAGAATGCTTTTAGTAACCAAAGGCATTGAGGCTTCTGATGAAAATTCGGTTTACGATAATTTCATAAAGAGCTTTTTAGACACAAGTTTAATAGACAATAAATTTCACAATTTAGTAACTTTGGCAAACGACGCGAAAATTAATAATTATTTAAGCCAAAAAGAAAGTATAATAGAACTGGCTGAAGCCGTAAAAAAACTATATGAAAGCATGGACGATTCTCTTCAATTTAAATTAGAAAAAACTCAGCCAAAAGAAACCGAAGAAAAACCCAAAGAAGAAGCTAAAAACGATGATACATCTGCCGAAAAGTTTAAAGACTTAAGAGGCGTTAAATGTCCCATGAATTTTGTTAAAGCAAAAATTGAACTTTCGACCATGAAATCGGGAGAAAAGCTTGCCATTCTTCTTGATAACGGCGAACCCATAAAAAACGTTCCGGGTTCACTTATGAACGAGGGACATGAAATATTAAAAGAAGAAAAACAGGGGGAACATTGGTTTTTAGTTGTAAAGAAAGCGTGACGAAAGACTAATGCTCGTGTAGCTAGCAAGAATTTAACGCAAAGGCGCAAAGAGCCCAGAGAAAAAGTATTAAATTTAAAGAATTCTCTGTGACCTCTTGGCCTCTGTGGCAAATTATAAATGTCAATTATGGAATAGTAATGAAAGAATTCAATATATCAAAAAATATAAAAGCAGAAGAAATTCTTAAAAAAGTTTTTGAAAATTTTTCAGATGAAGAAATAGCATTATCTTCAAGTTTATCTTATGAAGATCAGGTTTTAACCGATATGCTTTATAAGCTTAGAATTCACTTTCGTGTTTTTATGATTGATACGGGCAGGCATTTTCAAGAAACTTATGATGTTATGCAAAAGACTATTGAAAAATATAATATTCAATATGAAACAGTTTTTCCTAATGCTGAAGATGTTGAAAACCTTTTGAAAGAAAAAGGACCCAATTCTTTTTATGAATCTGTTGAAAACAGAAAGCACTGCTGTTATATTCGAAAAGTAAAACCAGCGCAGAGAATTTTTACAACTCTTGACGCGATGATTACAGGTTTAAGAAGAGAACAGTCAAACTTGCGAAATAATTTAGAAGCAATAGAATATGACGAAAATACAAAAATATATAAAATAAATCCGCTATATAACTGGACCAGCCAAATGGTAATTGATTATATTAAAACAAATAAAGTTCCTTATAATATATTACATGATAAAGGATATTTTAGCATTGGGTGCATGCCCTGTACCACTCCCGTTAAAGAAGGTGAAGATATAAGAGCCGGCAGATGGCGGTGGGAAAACGCGACTCATAAAGAATGCGGTTTGCATATAAAATAATTAAAAAGGTAAAATAATGGATCATCTCGATAAATTAGAAGCTCAGGGAGTTTATATCTTAAGAACAGCCTACCGTGAATTTAAAAATCTGGTAATGTTATGGTCAATAGGCAAAGACAGCACGGTGCTTTTGTGGCTGGCCAGAAAAGCGTTTTTTGGTCATGTGCCTTTTCCTCTTGTGCATATTGACACAAAATATAAAATTCCCGAAATGATTGAATACCGCGATAAGCTGGCCCTTGAGTGGAACTTAAATATGGTTTATGGTATCAATCAAAAAGCTCTGGCCAATAAAGAAACTTTTCCTGACGGTAAAGTAGACAGGCTTGGCTGCTGTAAAAACTTAAAAAGCGAAGCTTTAAAACATACTTTATCGGGCGAGTGGCCCAGATACCGCTTAAACCATCAAACCCAAAAATATGAAGAAGACACAAATAAAGAACCCTATACAGGCGTTATTGTGGGCGCCCGCGCCGACGAAGAAGGCAGCCGTTCTAAAGAAAGATATTTTTCTCCACGTGACGCTCAAAACGACTGGGATATTGGCGATCAGCCCCCCGAACTTTGGAACCAGTTTAATACCGATTTCGCGCCGGGAACGCATTTAAGAATTCACCCTCTTTTAGACTGGACAGAGCTGAATATTTGGGAATACATACATAAAGAAAAAATTCCTATTGTATCGCTTTATTTTGATAAAGGAGAAGGCAAAAGATACCGCTCATTAGGATGTTATCCCTGCACAAATTCTGTTGCATCTACATCTAAAAATATTCCCGAAATTATAGAAGAATTAAAAAGCGGCAAATTTTCAAATATTGCCGAGCGTTCAGGCAGGGCGCAGGACGCCGATGACGGCGGCACGCTTGAAACTTTAAGACGGGGCGGATATATGTAAAATGGAACCAATAACAGCAGAGAAAAATTTAGAAAAAGTATTAGATAAAATGAATATTGTCGTGGCGGGTCACGTTGACCACGGCAAAAGTACATTAATAGGCCGTTTATTGGCCGATACAGGCTCACTGCCCGAAGGTAAGCTTGAATCGGTTAAAAAATACTGCGAAAAAAATTCGAGACCTTTTGAGTATGCTTATCTTCTTGACGCCCTTAAAGACGAGCAAAGCCAGGGTATAACCATAGATTCGGCCAGATGTTTCTTTAAAACCCCCAAAAGACATTATATTATAATTGATGCTCCCGGCCATATAGAATTTTTAAAAAATATGATAACCGGCGCTTCAAGGGCCGAGGCCGCTGTATTAATTATAGACGCGAAAGAAGGTGTAAGAGAAAACTCGCGGCGTCACGGCTATATGCTTTCAATGCTGGGCGTTAATCAGATAGTTGTGTGCGTTAATAAGATGGATTTAGCGGGCTTTCAAGAAGAACGCTTTAACGAAATTGTAAAAGAGTACGATTTATTTCTTAAAGAGATAAATATAAGACCGGCAGGTTATATTCCCATAAGCGGCAGGCTGGGCGATAATATTGCCAATAAATCTAAAGAAATGAACTGGTACAAAGGTAATACGGTTCTTGAATTCTTAGATTTATTTGAAAAAGAAAAATCAGATGAAAAAAAACCATTTCGTATGCCTGTTCAGGATATTTACAAATTTACCAATATGGGTGATGACAGAAGAATTATAGCCGGTAAAATTGAATCGGGGCAAATACAAATAGGCGATGAAATTATTTTTTATCCTTCAGGTAAAAAAAATAAAATAAAAACCATAGAAGTTTTTAATGCCGCTTTGCCTAAAAAAGCTGTTTGCGGCGAATCTACAGGCTTTACCCTTGATACAGAGATATACATTCAGCCCGGCGAGATAATGTGTAAATCTTCAGAGGCGCCGGCTCAAAAAGGGTCGTTAATAAAAACCAATTTATTCTGGATGGGGCACCAGTCTATGGTTAAAGGAAAGCAGTATAAGTTAAAAATAGGAACAAGGTCGGCTGCTGTTTGGCTTCATGATATTGTAAATGTTTTAGACGCGTCTGACTTGGCTTCGGTATCTAATAAAAATCAAATTGACAGACACGATGTGGCTGAGTGCATTTTACAGACTTTTAAACCCATTGCCTTTGATTTATCAACTGAAATTGCTTCAACAGGAAGATTTGTAATTGTAGATAACTATAAAATTGCCGGCGGAGGTATAATTCTTGAATCGCTAGGGCTTCAAAATGAAATTATTAAAGAACATATAAGACAGCGGGAAAAAAACTGGGAAAGAAGTTCGTTAAGCATTGTAGACAGAGAAGAAAGATATAAACAAAAACCACTATTAATTGTTATAACAGGTGAAAATGACATTGGCAAGCAAAAGCTCGCGCGCTCTCTCGAAGAATCTCTTTTTAAAGCAGGCAAATACGCTTATTACTTGGGGGTATCTAACGCTCTTTCGCTAAGTTCGGCGTCGGGCAATATAGAGCAAAGCAGGGCCTCATACATAAGACAGCTTGGAGAAATTTCACATTTATTTACCGACGCGGGTCTTATTTTAATAACCACGGCATCTGATATTGATGATGCTGAGTATGAAACTTTAAAAATGTTAAATAATCCCAGCGAAACTTTTGTAATTTACGTAGGCAAAGAAAAATTCTTAAGCCCGCTTTGGGATATGAAAATAGAAGAAAATTTTAATATTTCAGACGCTGTTCAATCAATCACAGAAAAGCTCGAAGCTAAAAAAGTTCTGGTTGATTATATGATTTGATATAGGGTCATATATATTATTTCAACCATGACCGCCTTTGTACTCTAAATCAAATATATGAAAAGTACTGCCCTGCGGCAGGTAAATTAATCCCCAGTAAGAAATAAGAATTGTAAAAAAAATAAAGACCATAAACCAGGCCGCTTTTTTCTCTTTCCAGTTATAAAAAAGTCTCATATGAATGTAAAGAGCTATGCAAAGCCAGGTAATTAAAGAAGTAGATTCAACAGGATCCCAATCCCACCATGTTCCTTGTAAAATAGATGAATAATAACACCCCATGGCAAACATTATGGTATGATTTATAAATCCGAAATTTATGTATCTAAAAGAAAGCTCGTCAATAATGTCATTTTGCGGTAATATTGCAGATAGCAGGTTGTTTTTAATTCTACCGTTTTTTCGTTCTTTATATAATAATATTGCAGAAAGACAAAAAGCCAGCGTTAAAGGACCAAACGCCAGCCACGCGAAAAGAGCGTGAAAGTCGACCCATAGGTTTAATTCAGATATAGTAAGCGGAATTCTTTCGGTATTGAAAGCAAGGCCGTAAAATATTATTAAAATAGTTAAAGGCAAAGCGGTAATAACCATTGCCTTAAAATGTTCATATATTGATTTATATGAAAATAAGATAAATAGCGCCATAAAAAAAGAGCCCTGAAGAGCGGCTTCATAGGTGCCAAATATAGGCGGGTGGCCTATATCAATCCAGCGAATAATGATAGCCGTAAGCTGAGATAAAATACCTGTTAAAAGAATATAGCGGCAGTAAACGGCTTTTTTTATTTTTATAGCAAAAAAAATAGCGAAAAAATACAATAAAATAGCAATAAATAAAAATAACTGTTCAAAAAACATTATATTAAACCTTCATTAATTTTTTTCGCTAAATTTTCAAGCCAAATCTTATTTAGGTTTTGATAATAATGAAATTTGCCGTATAAATACAATTTTCCGTTATCATCTTCTATAAATAAAATTTCTTTGCGGTAAAAGCAAAGCCTGTATATTAAACCCGCAATCATTAAAATTAAGCCAAGCCATATAAAAATTCTACCCGGTGCCCGTACAATTCTAAAATTTCCCCATCGTTTTAAATCGGTAAATGATAATTTTAAGTCATCAAATTCTATCCATTGGTTTGGCTTTAAAATACCTTCAAACACGGGATAACTTCCTCTTACAATTTTTAGACCATAAGCGATATTGTTTGTATCCATAGATTTTGAAACTGGTTTGCCGTCTTTTTCAGCGTAATCGGCATAAAAAGATATAAAAAATGTATAGGGATAGTCATAACCTCCTTTATACAATGGTGTAGGTATAGAATATGTATCTGTGCTGCCTGGCGCGAAAATATTTAATATCAAATAATGTTCTATTAAAATTTCATCGTTTAGATTTTTTAACGTGAATTCGGGCGCGTAACCGAAACCCGTTAATGTTACCATCGCTTCGTCAATTTTTTCTGCCGTGCTTAAGGTTATCAGTTTACGTAGAGTTTCTTGATTGCTCTCTTGGATAATTTCTGTTTCTTGTATAATTTTTTCAGTTGTTGATTCATTTTCATTCTCTTTTTTTTTAATCTCATTCTCTTGTGTAATTTTCATATCTTGAAAAATCGCAGCTTCTAAAGAGGTAAAAAGCATTTTCCCTTCCCAAAAGGCAGGGTTAATTTTATCAACTTGAAAAGTTGTTTTAGGCGGCGAAGATAAAAAAGATGGTGAAATATTTTTGTACTGATTTCGTAGGCCATAAAATTTCTGGCCCTCTATTAATATTGCCGTACCTTCAAATCGAAAGAGCAGGTTTATAATTACCCCAAACAGCAAAAACAAAAAACTTAAATGAAAAAGAAGTGTTCCCATTGCAGAAAATCGCCCTTTTATAGAATATAAAAACTTATTTGTTTGCTCAGATATATAAATTTGAAACCCTTTTGTTTTTAAGAATTCCTGAATTTTTTGTATAGCGTTAGACTTCGCGCTTAAAGTAATTTTAAGTTTAAACTTATCTGTTTCTTCTTTAGACTGAGGGTTGGCAGGCAGCTTACACTGTGATTTTATAACGGGCCACCAGCGAATTATACATAAAGTTATATTCAAAAAGAATAACATATATAAAATATGAAAGGGTACAAGTTTAGCTATAGTATTTACCCACCATGTAGGTACTACTAAAGCAAACATAAAAAGTATGAAACTATAAGTCATAGACACAATAAAAATTATGACAGAAAGATTCCTGGAACCTAAAAAATTCCAAATATTTTGAATTGATTCTTTATTCATTTTTATGTTTTATTTAACGATGATACGTTTATAGCGGTTATCTTCCATCTTTTTTCGGTTAATTCAAGGGTGTAATTTATTTCATATTCCATAATTTTATATTGGCTAAGTTCGGTTTTATCAGCCGCGTTAAGATATCTTATTTTAACTAATTCATGAGTTTTAATATTGGCAAGAATTTCTGAAAGTCTTGTTGTATCTTTTACTTTAATATCTAATATTTCTATTTGCATGATTTTTTTTTTTTGCTTTAAAAAATAAAAATCTTTTTCATAGTTTAGCCTTAATTCATTTGTCATAGGTACCGCTTTTAATAATGACGCATTTTGCAGAAAATAGGCTTTGGCAATATTCTCATTAAAAAGGCGTATTATTTGCAGCGCTTTGTCTTTTTTTACCGGCGGCAGTTTGTCTTTGTTCGTACCAAGCAGGGTAGAAAATGAAACAAAACTTTGTGAAATATTTTCATATTGCGTTAAAAAAGATACGGTAAAGAAAAATAATATGGAACTTGTAAAAATTATAATTATTTTTTTTATGTAATTCATAGAAAATATAGTTCTTAAAAATCGGGTATGTTTGTAAAATATTTAGGCTTGGTCAAATATTTTTTATTATTGCAAATTTTAATTGCATACTGTTTGGCAGCGAGGTTACAATTTGCGGCAGTACGGGTAATGTAAAAAACCGCATAAAATACAACAATGTGCCTACTAATTTATCATAAAAAAGTATTGACGAGTTGTCCGATATAAGGTATCATATACGTAATATTATATGTAAATAATATATATCTGATATATAGTCAGGAATATCATGTGTAATTCAAGTTTCTTAAAAAGAACTTGATAAGGTGGTTATTATGAAGTTTATATTTAAAAATAAAGTATTTTTTATTTTATTAGTAAGTACAATGTTTTTATTTTTCTCATGTAAAGACAGTAAAGACGATAGCGGCTCTTTTAACGATATAACAAATCCAGAGGCTGTAACGGCAAAAGAGCCGATAGCTGTTATTGAGAATGTTCCGCCAAATTATACTGTTTCAAACTCGACAACAATTGCTATAAGTGGTGAAGATATAGTTGCTTATAAATATAAATTAAATGATAGCGGCTGGAGTGATGAAATTCCAGTATCAGAGACTATTAATTTTTCATCTCTGCAGTGGGGTTGGCAGTCTTTGAGTGTTATTGGTAAAAATAATAATGGTGATTGGCAAAAGGCCAATATGCCTACAAATTATAAGTGGCTGGTAGTTAAAGCAATTATAACCGAAGAACCGGGTGAAATAATGCTGGTTAATTTTATAAGCGTTTCAGTGCCTGTTGATTTCTATGAAGTTGCTGATAATGATTTTTTTTCTGCTTTTAAATATAATATAAACAATACAGGGTGGAGTTCAGAAATCGCGGCTGGTGAAATTGTTCAGTTAACCGGTTTGCCTGAAGGTATAAACACTCTTTTTGTTGTTGCTCAAGATAGAGATGGTTTCTGGCAGTTAGAAGAAAACGCCACGGTTTATACTTGGTTTGTACAAACAGAAACACCAGCGGCTGTTTTATCAAATTTACCGGTTCAAAATGATACAAATACTTCGGCTAATATTACCGTGGGCGGCAGCGGTATAGTTTCTTACAGTTACAGGCTTGACACGGGTTCATGGTCGCCAGAAACTAGTGTGAATACGCCAATTTCTCTTTCGTCTCTTAGTGACGGTAATCATATTATTCAAGTTATAGGTAAAGATACGCTGGGCAACTGGCAAGATGTAAACGTTTCTACGGTTTACAGTTGGAACGTAGTATATTCAGTTTCACCTACGGCGGTTATATCTAATTTACCAGATAGTATTACAGCAAATACCACCGCGAATATTACCGTAGGCGGTACGGGTATTGTAGCCTATAAATACAGTCTTGACGGAGGCACATGGAGCGCAGAAACTGATATAAGTACAGTTTTAAGTCTTTCGTCATTAATTGAGGGTTCTCATACTATAAACGTAATTGGCAAGAATTCTATAGGCACATGGCAAGAAACAGCCAGTTCAACAAATTATACATGGGTTATAATAAGTACAACTTTGCCAAGCGCGGTTTTATTAAATTTACCTGATAGTTTAACTGTTGATAATACCGCGTTAATAACCGTAAGCGGCAGTGGGGTTGTAGCCTATAAATACAGTCTTGACGGTGGCGCGTGGAGTTCTGAAACAGATGTAAGTATTCCTATAAATTTATCAGGTTTAAGCGATGGTATTCATACCATAAGCGTAATTGGTAAAAACTCTATAGACGCCTGGCAAGAAACAGCAAGTTCAACAGATTATACATGGGAAGTCAACACATCGCGGCCAACGGCTGTATTATCAAACTTACCGTCTACAGTTTCGGTTTCTGATACTGCTAGTATAAGTGTAAGCGGCAGTGGTGTTGTGGCCTATAAATACAGTCTTGACGGGGGCGCGTGGAGTTCTGAAACAGATGTAAGTATTTTTATAACTCTTTCTGGTTTAAGCAATGGTTCTCATACTATAAGCGTAATTGGTAAAAGCTCATGGGCCTGGCAAGAAACAGCAAGTGCTACCAGCTATACATGGGAAGTCAATACAACACAGCCTGTAGCCGTATTATCAAACTTACCGCCCGCCATAGATACTACCGGCAGCGCGAATATAACAGTAGGCGGTACAGATGTTGTGTCTTACCAATTTAGCATTGACGGCTCGGCATACAGCGCAGAGACAAATATAAGTACGCCAATAACACTTACTGCCCTGGGTGACGGCCTGCATGTTCTTAGTGTTATTGGTAAAAACAGTCTTGGTGTTTGGCAAGATACAGGCAGCGCGACCCAGTATATTTGGACAAAAGCCTCGGCTTCAACGGCTGTTTTTACAAGCGTTCCCGGTAGTGTTGAAAATACAGGTTCGGCAGTATTAACAGTGGGCGGTACAGGTGTTATATCTTATCAATATAGTCTTAACGGCGGTTCATGGAGCTCTGAAACAGATATAAGCGTATCTATTTCTCTTTCTGGCTTAAGTGACGGTTCAAATACAGTTTTTGTAATAGGTAAAAATAGTTATGGTATTTGGCAAGATATTGGCAGCGCAGCTTCATACAGCTGGACAGTTGATACAACGCCTCCTGTTTTTGGGGGTATTACCTACGCCAAATCTATAAGTAAGTACGAGGTAGAATTAGGCTGGGCAGAAGCATCTGACACCATTACCACAGATTCAAGTTTTTTGGTTTATGACGTTTTCATATCAACAACTTCGGGAGTTTTTGATTTTTCAAAACCAGCTAGAACATCACCGGCGGGAGCGGTTTCTATTAGTGTTGATAGTTTAACTCATGAAACAATGTATTACTTTGTTGTACGCGCGAGAGATACTGCCGGCAACCGTGATACCAATATCATAGAAAAAGAGCAGTCTACCATGAATTATACGCCTGACCAGCCCTGTGCCGGTGTTTATATAAATAGTGTATGCAAGCCATCATCGCCTTACCATGTGCCGGGGCCATCAAATATAGCAAAATTATCTAATTCAGAATTTGTTGTTTCGGCCAAACACCAAAAACAATTATGGTTTTTTAATGCCGATACCGGCAAGGCATTAAGAGTAAAAACTTTGCGATACAGACCAACGGCTTTAGGCACAAATTCAAATGATGAAGTTTACGTGGGTAACTCAAGAAATAAGCGAATTGATATTTTTAATAAATATGGCATATTTTTAAGAAGTTTTGGTGAGGGGTTAATCAATAAGGCAAATGATATAGAAATAAGCGAAAGCTTAAATAAAATTTTTATTACCGATGGTATTCATGATGAAATAAACTCTACGGGTTGTCTCCCTTTTAATGTATATAACGTGAAAGTATTTGACTTAAATGGTAATTATATTAATAATTTTGATAACCGGCTTGATTATAACGAAAATGGTATTCTGGGAGAAATTGGTATTAATTGGGACTGTACAATGCATGAATACTTAAATTATCCTGTTGGTATAAAAGTTAATAATAGTACTTCAAACATTGTTATTGCCGATAACAACAACAGATTTACTCATCTTTATGATAACTCAGGAGTGTATATTAGGTCTATGGCTAAAAACATTACGCCAGATTGCGGTATGATGTGTGAGGGCGACTCATATTGGGATAGACCAATGGGTATAGATGTTGATTCAAACGGTTTAATATATGTAGCCGATGGTTTTTACGGCGAAGTAAACGTTTTTGACGCAACCTTAACGTCACTTGTAGGAACATATGGTTCGCATACCGGCTTGGGCGGTACATTAGAGCAGCCTACAGATGTTATGGTATACGGTAACGGCAAAATATATGTGACAAATTCGGGACGAAACCGAATTGAAGTTTTTAACCAGTAAAACAGGAGTTTTATATGAAAAATTTAATAAATAGACTAATTCATATCATTAAGAAAAATAATATTTATTTTTTTATTATTCTTTTACCGGTACTATTAATAGTTTTTTCGCAAAAAGAATATTCGGTACATGATGCCAGAGGCGGGGGCGGCAGTGTTTGTACAGCGTGTCATCAACTGCACGGCGGGACAAGTGTAGGCGGCCCCTTATTGCTGGCAAGTGTCGCCCAAACAAACGTGTGTTTAAGCTGCCACTTGACGGGTGGCGATGGAGATCAATTTGGTTTTATACCTAAAACTCACAGCGGTTCAACTTATGGAGCTTTTGAAAGAACATGTACAGAATGTCATACCCCGCATGTTGGCAATACTGGCAACATAAGACTTATAAGAGGAGCTACGGCTACTGTTAAAGTTCAAGGTGTTGTTTCTACGGGTCCTACAACTTACGGTGATACACCGGTTATTTTTATGGCTACCAGCGGCTCTACAAACGCTTTCGCAACCGGCATAGGCACAACAGGCCTTTGTGAAGTATGTCATTCTCAAACAAAGTTTTTTCAGTCTCAATATGCTTCTTATGGGGTAGGTTCTCACCCAGAGCCTGCAACTGCCTATTGTACCCAAACATGTCATTCTCATGCTAATGACTTTAGACCTGCCGGCGGCGGATGTCTTGCGTGTCACGGCGGCGCGAGACCCGATGATACCGGTGACGGTATTGATCGTAGATCTATAGGTGATGATTTTCTTAAAACTTCTCACCATGTAAGAGACGGTAAAGATGGAATGCTTTCAAGCGACTGTGCTGTTTGCCATTGGGAAGGCAATATTGAAGCTGATGGTTCTATTACATTGCATACAACTTATCATAAAAATAGTAAAGTAGACTTGCGTCATGCCGATTCAAACGCTGTTATAACTCTTGCCTCGGCAGCGAATTTTACAAGAAATACAACAGTTACAATTGCTAATGATCCTAACCCTAACACAAACAATATTGACCCTACTGATGGTACAGCCGATATTCAAGATTTTTGCATGGCCTGCCATGACAGTAACGGCGCAAACGCTATTGGTACCTCTATAACCACACTTGGCGCTTCGCATAGCGCCACAAAGCCCTTTTCAAGTATGACAAGAAGCGCAGTGCCAGATGTTTTTACCGCGTTTGCAACATCAAATTCAAACTTTCATCCGGTGCGGGGTACCAGAGGAAACACTGATGCGCAAACTACATTAATATCGCCATGGGATACGGGCGGGCCGCATACCATCTCTTGTTTTGACTGTCATGAGGCAAATGCTCACGGCGGCGCAAATACAAGAATATTACGTGAAGATACTACAAGTATTAATTTTGCCGCGATGCAGGCTTTAAAAGATGCCAATCCTACCAGTGAAATACAAGATGGTCAGCAAACAGCGGCCGTTAATTCTTTATGCAGCAAATGTCATGATTTTAGTACGTTAGCCAGTGTATGGGTCGCTAATACCGGCCGTCATCTTACTCATGGTGATGGCAGCGATTCTGGTACTAAACAAGCTGGTTGTTTTAACTGTCATGGTTCACCTTTTAATTTTAATATCACTGCCGCATATACTGATCCGGCTAATGCTAAACCTACTGTGAATGGCGGCGCGGCGGGCTCTATTCACGGTAATAACTTTAAATGGGCCGCTGATCATGATATTACTGCGGCGCAGAATGTACAAAGTTTTGCATTTGCGATGGGCGGCTATTTAACCTATGCATATGGTGCAGGCGGCGGAACATGTAGCGGAGGGGACTGCTCTCATGGTACAGGCGCCAGAAACTTTTAATAGAATAGAATAAAAGAAAAGTCATTTCGTGCTTAACACGGAATCCATTAAATATGAATTAACGTGTTAGTCGATTCTTGGTAGGTAGCATAGCATGAAATCCCACAAATCACAATCATATCCAAGTAGAATCCCGAATTTGTCTCATGTATTTTCGATTTTTTTATAGAGCCTGGATTAATATTTTTTATAGAGAAAAATAAACTTGATTATCTGTTAATTTACCCGTAAATGTACTATGAAAAAAGATAAAAAAAATATAAAATATCTTTTTAACGGTATAGGTTCATCAAAATTCGCGTTAGTTCTTATTGGCCTTGTATTATTATTTTTAATAGTCGCCATTATTCTACCGCAAGCAGAGTTTTTTACTGCTGAACAGATAAATAGCTGGCAAGAAGAAAGACCTTTAGTTGGCAAAATAGCCGATACCTTGGGCTTATTTGATATTTTTAATTCTCATTTTTTTTTATTCACAATAGCTCTTTTGTTTTTAAACATTTTAGTATGCACAATACTTCGTTTTAATAAAACCGGCGGCCTTAAAGCCTTAAAAGGTTCGGGAAAAATTCGCGTATACGGATTTCTTACCATACATTTTAGTTTATTGCTTTTACTTATTGGCACTTTTTTAAGTTCTTCTTTTCAATTGAAAGGTTCTATTGTTTTAACAGAAAATCAGAGTTTTTTTGACAAAGAGGATAATTACCAATACCTTTCAAAAGGCGCCTTTAGAGAAAAAGAACATCTCGGTTTTATGATTAGGCAAAAAAAAATTGACGCTTATTATGAAGACGGCAAGCATCACCTTAGAACAGATTGTTACATTGATATATTAAATAAAAATAATAAACTGACTATGGCCGCAGTAAAAGTAAATAAGCCGTATAATTATAATGGTTATGATATAACAACCTCTGAAATTGGTTTTTCGCCTCTTATTTTAATTTATGATGAAAATACAGGAAAGAAAATGGGGGGAACATATTTTGCTTTAAATACTTCGCGTATAGCGGGTAATCGGGTTTATAGAGATTATTTCAAATTTCCGTTTTTCGAAAATAAAATATTTTTTACCATATATCCCGATTATAAAGAGAAAGATGGTAATATTATAAAAACGGGAGAGAATCCCGTAAACCCGATTATACTTGTTGAAACTCAAAATGAAGAAGGTGATTTTATCAAAATAGGCCATGTTCGGCTGAAAGAAAAAATCAAAATTGCAAATTATAATTTTTATTTTGCAGATTTAAAATGGTGGAGCAAATATATCATTATGGATGATCCGGGATATCCTATAGTCGCTATAGCTTTATGGATTGGTGTTATTGGTTTAGTTATTCGGTATTATCCTGATATTGCCAGGTGGGCAAAAGAAAATGAGAATATAGCTTAGAATAAAAGAGAGTAATGATAATAAAATAGGAGTTAATTATGATGCAAGCAGAGGTAATACTATTTTGGATAACTGTTTTTGGTTATGCTGCCGCGTTTATTTTTCATATTTTTGGTATTGTAAATAAAAAAGAAAACTTAATAAGATATACTTTCTATATTCTTTATATAAATATATTTTTACATACTACAGTTATCATTTTACACTGGATACTTACCGGTCATTCTCCTGTAACTAACTCGTTTGAGAATAAGCTGTCGGGTACATGGTTTATTATGCTAATTTATTTGATTATGGTAAAATTAAAAAAAGTTGAAAAATCTCCTGCTATTGTAATTACGCCGTTAGTTTTTTTTCTTCTTGGTTATGGTTATCTTCATGGTATAAAAATAAAACCTATAGGGCCAGCCTATGACAGCCCCTGGCTTGCTGTACACGTTATTTTTGCCTGGTTTGCTTTTAGTTCTTACACTATTGCTACTGGTGCGGGTATAATTTTACTTTTGAAAGTGAAAAATCCAAAAAGTGAAAAATTCAAAAAAATGGCAGCAATTAATGTTCTTGACGAAAGGTGTTACCGTTATGTTGTTTTAGGTTTTGTTAATCATGCGGTAATGATTACAGCAGGAGCTTTATGGGCAAAAAAACTATGGGGCAACTATTGGGTTTGGGATCCCCTTGAAATATGGTCATTAATTTCTTTTTTATTTTACGCTTTTTATTTGCACGCAAGATCATTTTTAGGCTGGAAGATGCAGAAGGCCGCATACTTGATTATTGTAGGGCTTTTCATTCTTATTATTTCTTTTTTTGGTGTGGGATGGTTTGGTCCGTCACCGCATCCTTTATGAAAGTTTTTTAAATATTAATTTTAGAATTAAATTATAAAAGTAAATCTAATGGGAAAAGAACAAGTCACATTAATAAAAAGTACCGGGAATATTTTTTCTTTTCGTTATATTGTCACGGTAACAGCAATTTTATTTTTATTTGTAAATATAATAATCTATTTTCAGTTTGATCCTTTTGATCCCAGATCGATAATTGCTAAAGTTTTTAGCGCGTTATTTTTATTTTTATTTATTTTGTCTTTTCCCGTGGGCGCCTTTTTTACTAAAAAATATTTGAATAAAGAAGAAAACAAAAAGCAGTATGTTATTTGGGGCATAACGGGTATTGGGTGGTTTTTTGCGGCAATACTTAGCATAGAGTGTATTGCCAGATTTTTTCCTGTAATTGATACTCAGCCAATTAATCCGGGGGTAAAACACTTTTGGCCCGATCACAACAGAGCGCCAAATGCTATTGGGCATAATGATTTAGAAATACCTATAATTACAAAAAAAAATAATACAGCTACAATTCATTATTCTGATGATCAGTTCAGAATTGCAGTGCTAGGCGATTCTTTTACAGAAGGTTTTGGCGTTTCAAGAAAAAATCTTTTTACGCGTCATCTAGAAAATAATTTAAATAAAAGCGGTTCAAATAAGAAATATATAGTCTTTAACACAGGCCACAGAGGATTAAACACAAAAGACGAACTTGAAATAATAAAAAAACAACTCATTATAATTCGGCCCCATATTGTTATTTTAGCTTATGTTTTAAACGATGCAGAACTTAAATCGGGCGGCGGCGAAAAATTGAAACAAGAGGGTTTTTTTAACGCTATTAAGTGGATGCTTGCTGCTTCTTTGCTTGAAACAGAAGGTTCTTATGCTTTTTATCGCTATTTTCATATGACAATTCTTCAAGACGGTGAAATTTATTCTGAAAATATACAAAAGCTATACAATAGTGATTCTAAAGGCTGGCAAATGGTTCAAAGTTCTCTTGCAGAACTGGCAGAGCTTCAAGAAAAAAATAACTTTCGAAGTATTGTAACTGTGCTTCCTTTTTTTCATAATGAAAGCATAAAACTGAAAAATATTAATGAAAAAGTAATTAAAGAAGCACAAAAAAATAATCTTGAAGCTTATGATTTTCTTGATCAGTTTTTGTCTAAAGGCAAGCTTAGCGAATTTGCCTTTAGTAATGTAGACAGCCACCCAAACGCGAAAGCTCACGCTTTAATTGGTAAATGGCTTTCAGAAATTATATTAAAAAGAGATTAGATAAGAAAGCCAAGAAACCATATAAAAGCTGAAATCATTTTATTAGGTATTTGAGAAATTTTTGACTAGAAAACCTGAAAATATATTAAATAAAAAGTATATGGGTTTAATAAGGAAGCCATGCCGCGACCAAATCGTTCAAAAAAAGTATTAAAAGGGAGAGTTAATAGGATGGTACCCCCCTGAAGCGATTGGAATATTTTCAAAATAATGGTCTATACGAAAAGGCAAAAAATTTAATATATTTCTTGATATTGTTGATTCTCTATCTTGAATAATATCCCAAGGAGTTCTTTTCTTTTTGCTTCTATTTTTGTGTAATGAATTATAAAATAAAACATAAGAAGAGGCTTTTTTCATAAAATCATTTTGATCAACATATTCTTCA
>JAOUOS010000070.1 GCA_029880285.1 Spirochaetia bacterium | reverse complement strand
AATTTTTGAATATATTGAATTCTTTTACAACAGAATTCGCAAACATTCATCATTGGGATATAAAAGCCCTATGATGTTTGAAAGAAATGCTGCCTAAACAGTGTCCGAAAAAACGGGTGAAGACCAATATGTAAAAAATATCAACCCCTATTTAATTAATAGCAATGATTTTGTTATTACAAAGAGACAAAAGCCAATTTGTAGTGATGCCCAAAAAATTATTTATGGTAATAAACCATCTGATGATGGTAATTTTATTTTTAATGAAGAAGAAAAAAATCTCTTTTTAGAAAAAGAACCAAAAGCAAAAAAGTTTATGAAAAGGTATATAGGTTCAAAAGAGTTTATATATAATTTGAAAAGATGGTGTCTATGGTTAAAAGATGCGAAACCCAATGAATTAAAAAGTATGCCGAAAACATTAAAAATAATTGATAAGGTCAAAGCTTTTAGGCTAAAAAGTACTGCAAAACCAACAATCGAAGCTGCTGAAACACCGTCGTTATTTTTTTATATTTCTCAGCCTTCAAACAACTATTTATTAATACCAGAGACTTCTTCAGAAAAGAGATTAATAATCCCTATTGGTTATATATCAAAAGATATAATAGTGAGTAATTCTGCATATTTAATACCTGGTGCAAATTTATTTTCATTTGGCCTCTTAGTATCGAATATGCATATGATTTGGACAAAAACGATTTGTGGTAGACTCGAAAGTAGATACCGTTATTCTGGTTCTATCGTCTACAACAACTTCCCATGGCCCAAAAATCCATCTGAAAAACAAAAGCAGACTGTTGAAGAAAAGGCCCAGCATGTTCTTGATGTTCGCAAAGAATTCCCCGACAGTTCATTAGCCGATCTTTACGACCCGCTTACCATGCCGCCAAAACTATTAAAGGCACATCAGGCGCTTGATAAGGCCGTTGATAAATGCTACAGGCCGCATCCTTTTGCCAACGAAATGGCGCGAATTGAATTTTTATTTCAGCTTTATGAAGAATATACGAATCCTGTAAAAGCCGCCGAGGCGAAAACTGTGAAGAAAGAGAAGAAGGGGCGGTTACCAAGAAAGTAATATGGTAATTTAATAATAATTGGTAATATTACGATATATTAAGTATCATAAAATATGCTTGAATTTATATCGTATATATGTGAAATGGTTGTCAACCTGTTTCAAAATAAAAAAAAGACACTTAAAAGGAGACTGTCATGGTTTGGTTTAATATGCCATGACAAAATAGACAATGAAAAACGTAGAAACAAATGGTATAATGAACTACGATTTTGAACTGATCGATCATGCTCTTTTGAACACAGAAGAAATTAAAGATAAACATATATCTCATCCAAAAGAAGCTGTACCGCCACAAGGTAGTCCATTTTTGAGCCAAGTTACAACAATAAAAACAATAGAGAAAAATCATCATAAGAAATTAAGTTGAAACTTTACGTATTCTTACGAAAAATATTTAAATCTTTATATAATTTCTTTTATTCTTTAGAATTAAGCGAAAGCCGAAAGAAAACTCAATTATTACTTAAAGAAGAAATAGATAGATATGTCAGTAATAAAAAAGAGTTTTTAAAATACCCCTTACAGTTATCTAAAAAATCTAAATATAATCAATATGAGCATTCGATATATTTATATGTAATACTAAAACAACTTATAGCTCTATTTGAATCAGAACAAGAAGCTCTCCCTATACAGGTTTACAATGAGATAAGAAATGCTTATGATCACTTTTCCAGAGGTTTAATATCAGAAAAGAAAGATTCTGATAGCCATATAAAAAAACAAGAAGGTCATTTACAAAGAGCAATTTTAGATATTTGTAAACTAACATGTAACTTTTACCAAGAAAGAATTACTTCTGTTCATAGAAAATATCCCAAAAAATCATTTTCTTTGATTTCAAATGGAGAGTATATTAAA
The DNA here is from genome assembly GCA_029880285.1 of Spirochaetia bacterium. GTDB lineage: Bacteria > Spirochaetota > Leptospiria > Turneriellales > JAOUOS01 > JAOUOS01. The sequence continues at coordinate 2,553 of JAOUOS010000070.1, read as the reverse complement.
GAATTTATAAGAAGAGAAGAAAAGAGTAGAGCGTTATTAATCTTAGCAAAAGAAAATGATATAAATTTAACTGATGTTCATAAGAAAAATGAAATAATCTTAAATAATTATATAACTGCATTAATTTCTTATAAAGAACTGGCCAAATTTCAAACCAGCCATTTACAAAACTTTGTATATATTAGTATAAAATATTTCTTAATAAGGGGCGCTTCTGCTTTTGCAGTTGCCCTTATTAGTTTTATAACAGGTATATTGGCAACTGTCTACGGTGAAAATATTATTAGTTATGTAAGAGGGCTTTTTAATTAATAAATTAAACTTTAGACCATTCGCGAGGGCGTGAAGAATGGGTAAGATTGATGGGGTTGGGGTTTGTTAGGGGTGGATAAATACAAACCTAACAGAATGGGCGATAATATGAAATGTTTGGTTAGGAAAAATGACTGAAGTTGAGTTTATAAAAAACAAGCGAGGAAAATGGTCTCAACTGGGGGTTCCCCATAAAGGCTGGCGTTGTATTGAGATAGAAGATTCTGAAGAACTATCTTGTAATTGTGAAATGTGTGAAAGTCAGCCTATTCGCTATATTCACCATATGAACCATACAGATTACCCAGAAATCCTTAAGGTAGGTTGTGTTTGTGCCGGGCATATGGAGGGGAACCTTATAGCCGCAAAAAAAAGAGATGATTTTATGAAATCCCGAAATTCAAAAAGAAAGCGTTGGCTTTCTCGAAAATGGAAAACATCATCAAGAGGTAATGAATACATCAAGGTTGATGGGTATCTTGTTACTATTTATGAGAAAAATACTGAGTGGAAAGGTGTTGTTAAAGATTTGACGACAGAAAAACCTTTTTTTAGTAAACGCAAATATTTCAGCTCAAATGAAGTTAAACTTGCTTCGTTCGATTTAATTACAAAATTTTTAAGTGAAAAATAAAATTTTCTTAAAAGCATAGAGTGAGAAAAACCTGAGATTCTCACTTCAGTGTCATTACAGTAAAATGGCCAGATAAAATTGCTCCAAATCGCAAAAATTAAAACCAGCATAATTTATTTGCTTTTCTCTCTCATTCTGTTAGAGGTCGGATTAATCCGACCTCTAACAGAATGAAAATATTAAAACCCTTTTCTCTCTGTTTGTTGCATTTGAGATTTGAACTTAAAAGACTCTGCAAATTATTATGAAATAATAGTTGACAGCTTAAATCTTTTTTTCGATATTATATATATCAACACTGGGAGGTTCGCCAACCAGTTCCCTTCCTTAGTTACGACGGGAAGGGTTTGTTATTATCCATATATATTAAGATAATGCGTTTAACATTTCTAGTCGATGGATTTAACCTTTATCATTCAATAATTGAAGTAGAGAACAAGACAAAGTTAAGGCTAAAATGGTTAAATATTCGTAGTTTATGTGAAGCCTACGTGCCAAATATAGATTCTAAAGCCAAGATTGAAGAAATCTACTACTTTTCAGCATACGCTAAGCACCGTTTAGCAAAAGATCCTGATGTAATAAATCGGCATAAGATATATATTGAAGCATTAAGATCAGCAGATATTAACATTGAACTTGGCCATTTTAAATCAAAAAAAATAAATTGTCCCAAATGTCATAACTTAATTACTAGATATGAAGAAAAAGAAACAGATGTGGCAATTGCCATTAAGATTTTTGAACTATTTTTTCACAAAAAGGCTGATCATTTGATACTAATAACTGGAGATACAGATCTGGTTCCAGCAGTAAAAAGTGCATTAAATATATTTAGAAAAAAAGTTTCAATCATTTTCCCCTATAATAGATATAATGCCGCATTTTTATCATTAGCTAATAAAACGATAAAAATAAAATCAAATGAATACTTGAAACATCAATTTGATAATCGACTAAATATTTCAGAAACCAGAACGATTAGTAAACCAAGTAGTTGGTAAGTAATAAGATTGATAAGCGGTGGCTCGTGCAGGTGTAGCCTGTAAATTCAATCTCTAACAGAATTACAGAAGCCTAAATATATTTAACAATTAAAATATTTTCTAAACCAAAATCGCAAGGCCGGTTTTTTGACGTCCTGTCAAAACCGGCATTTCACACATCCTGTGTTCAAGATGCCACGAACTTTCCCCGCGGTATCTGGCAGGAGGCCAGCCGACCGCGGGCGGTTCTTTTTGGTTACTTTTTCTTGACGGCAAGAAAAAGTAACATTCATGTTTTTGAAAAACTTTTCGCTCGTGCCCGATACCCGCAGGGCACAAGCGGGTGCAAAAGTTTTAAAACACCCAGCGAGGATATCACGCGTACATTAGTTTACCCTTGGCTTCAGGAATTGGGCGACCTAAAGATTTTGCTGTTTCAATCTGTTCTTCAATAACTACTGGGATATTTTTGACGAGAAATTTCTTTCAGATTCTTTTTGTATTCTTTCTAAGCCAGCTTATTAAATATTCACGCGTTAATTTTCCTGAAGCTATACCTAATATTAATTTTTCTTGTTCATCAATATTTGAATCTATTTCAAATGAATTTAATATAAGAAA
>JAOUOS010000069.1 GCA_029880285.1 Spirochaetia bacterium | reverse complement strand
AAGGTGAACCGCAAAACTCATCGTAAATCGTTTTTGCTTAACGGCCTTCTTCGGGCATGAATTGAGGTTAATTCGCCCTCATCAGGCCTACAAAAACGATTTACGACGACTTAAAAGATCGAACGTTATATGAAATGAAAATTTATTAATTTTATGAGTACTATTTTTAATCAGTTTAAAAATGATTTTTCTCGAGAGATTAAACGGTGTTTTGAATCTATTTTAAAAAATATACCCCAAGAGAAGAAAAACATATTTTTATCATATCTTGACCTAGGAAATAATAATTCTAAGATACTGTATAAGGATGAAAAATACTACTTAAATTTTTTATACCCTAATGAACAAAATAGTTCGAGTATTAAATTAAAAAATAATAAAATTATTATAGATGGCCACTATTTTAAAAATATCTTTAAATTAATATTTTCATTAAATTCTCCAAAGAAAATATATCATTACACTTCATTAAATACAATATTTAAAATTTTAATGAATAAATCTATTTGGTTTACTTCTTTAGCAGGTTTAAATGATAAATCAGAATATGCTTCTTCTGAATTATATTATAATAAAAAAATAATCAACGAATTTCATCATGAAAGAGTAAGTGCAGCCAATCGTCGTTTTATTTTATCTTTTAGTGAACTTGCTGATGATCTAAATCAATGGCGATTATACGGTGATAATGGCACTGGTGTTTGTCTTGAATTTGATTTTAAAAGTCCAGAATTTCTTTTTGGCCAACAAGCAATTAAAATAATTCCTGGCAATATTATTTATACGAACGATTTTTTTAATATTCTTAAAAATTTGCATGAAAAATATTCTCAAAAAGATATTGATATTGAATATAGAGACCTAGAAATTTTGAAACATTTTATAAAAAATACTGATTATGAAAATGAAAAAGAATATCGTTTAATTATTTACAAAGAAAAAACAAGTGTAAAGCGAAATTGGTATTTAAATAGATATAATATTTTGAATTCATATCAACAAATTGGATTAAACAAATTACCAATAACATTAAAAAATATCATTGTAGGTCCTAAATGTTCGGAAAGGGATTTAAATATTGGTCAACTTAAACTTTTTTTGCAAGATAATCCTATTTATAAAAATAATCAACAAGTCAAAGTTAATGAATCAGAAATATCACATTATCGATAAACTTTCAAATTTTCACTTCATATAACTAATCTTTTAAGCTGCGCGCCCGCTTTCGCGGGCTGCTCGGTTTTGCGTTTTGTTTCATAATAAATTATGATTTACTTTTTGTAGATAAATTGTAAAGATGTTTTTAAGGCGAAACACAAAACTCATCGTAAATCGTTTTTGCTTTACGGCCATCTTCGCGCATGAATTGAGGTTAATTCGCGCTCATCTGGCCTACAAAAACGATTTACGACGACTTAAAAGATCGAACGTTATCAGAAATTGGGCAAATAATTCTTCTTCTTCAAAATTCTTCTACTTTATTATATAATAATGGTAATTTATTCTGCCTTAACCTGAATTTAGTTCCATGATTATGTCCCGTTCTTGCATCAAAATCCACTAAAATATCATTATCCTCTAAAGCTTTGACAAAATTTTCTATGCTTAATGATTTCAACATTAATATATTTTTATAAAGAAAATATTCTTCGTCATTTTCCTTTTTTACATCTGCAGTAATATAAAAGCAATTATGTAATTTTGTTCCCGCTTTATGAAGAAGGTCATCAAAACCCCAATATGGTTGCGGGTCTAATTCTCTTAAGCCAACTCTTTTTTTAACAGATTTAATCCATTCCTTGTGGCGCTCAGCTACAACATTGGCATCGAAAGAAATTAAGACTTTTTTATTCTTTCTATCGATAACGACTTTAAATCCACGGTCACTTCTACTATGTCCGCCAATTGTTTGTCTAAAACTCATTTCATCTTTTGAATATTTTTTCCCAGCTTCTTCATGCGGCCATCCATATTTTAATAAAAATATTTGTGGAACAAATTTACATGCTCTCGGCGAAGGCTCCATATGAAACAAGGTAGTTAATGACGAAGTATTTTTTCTTTGACATTTCAATTCCCATTCTGCGGCATTTGGAATTGGCAAGTTATTTTCTTCTATTCCCAGCAGGTCTTCTAATGTATTTCCAACGCCACCGGCATTTCCTGGTCTCGCATTTTTTACCCATCCTAAATCCCTTATTTTCTTTAATTTTTTTATAAGATCATTTTTTGAAAAGGTAATCATAATTTTTATTTTGGCGGCCGCCAAAAATCCAGTAAATATTCAAAAGTAGTACCCATTGTAATATAATTGCTTGGCCAGCCAAAAATTCCAATTTGATTTACAATATTTGTTCTATCCCATATTATAGTATTTCTCAATTCATAACCCCTGCGCCTTAGTTCTTCTATAATTGAAATATGTATAGTTATTCTTTGATTTTCCCACCACATATCTGGAACATTAATGACGCAATGACCTTTTACTTTTAATAAAGGTAAAAGGCTTTCATAAATATCTCCAAATTCCTTTGAAAACTTTTCCAGCGAATAAATTCCTAAATCTCGTTCATCTTGAGAATATTGTTCTACTTTATCAAGTTGTTCATTATTTCTATCTCTTCTTGACTTATTTTTTCTTTTTCTATTTAATAAATTAGCGTATGGCGGCGATGTCCAAATAAGACTAATACTTTCTTCTTCAAAATATTGATTTATATTTCTTGCATCTTCCTGAATAGCCAATTGTCGAGATTTAGAAAACATATTGGTTTCAGTTTTTAGTCGTTCATCACAGAGATCAATATATTCTTTTTTTAAATCAAACCCAACAGCATTTCTATCTAAATCTCTCGACGCCAATAATGTTGTACCACTACCCACAAATGGATCTAAGACCAGCTCGCCTTCATGGGTAAATAATTGTATGATTTTTTTTGAAAGAGATATAGGAAATGTCGCTGGATGCTGTGTTTTATCTCTAATATCTCTTTTCTCATAATTAAATTGCCAAACTCCCAATTGAGATTTTAGCCATTCTTTAGCGACTAAACAATTTATATGATTTGTTTTACAATCACAGGTTTTTTGATAATTTATGTCTAATATCTTCTCTTTCCTGTCTATTTGTGGTATTGTTTGGCTTTTCATTTCTATTATGACATCAAATATATTTGTGACATAATATCAAGAATTATATAAAATAAAAGGTATTTTTACATGCCCAACTTCTGATAACAGCAGCTTTAAGCTACGCTCCCGTTGGTCGCTCGGCTCGGCGCTGTATTTTAATTCAAGAAAAGTATTTACGTTTTAATATCAATTCTCAGAATAGATATTGGCTTGACGCTTGAGCAAATATGCAATTGCTTTTTGCTTAAACGCATGGCCTCGCAGAGCAATAGAGGTTTATTGACGCTCGCCATGCTGACAAAAAGCAATTGCATACTTCTTAAAGCCGCAAAACGTTAGTCGAAATTTTGATTTTTTTTATTTCAAACTGTTTTTAAATTCATTAAAAACCTTGATCGCACTTCCACCTTCTTTTCTACACCATTTCTCGACTGACTTTATATCAAATAATTGTTCTTTTGCAACCAAAATTGCCTGTTCAAAGCATTCTCTCGCATTAAAATATATATATGAAGCTAATCGATCTTTTATACAGTCTGTTGGGCTTAAGATTTTAATTACTGTGCCATCAATTTTTATCTCGTCTGGTTTAATATTATAATCTTCACCAATAGAGACCGGCGGTGACATAAATTCTATAAAAATATGATCACATTTTGGATGCTTATAATAATTTCTTGTTGAATATTTCTCAAAACCAATATTTTGTAATACCTTTTGAAAGGTATTTTCATCTACTTGATAGTTTTGTAATACTAAGTCTAAATCTCCAGATACAAATATACCTTTAGTATAAATAGATACAACAGCTCCACCAACGAGTACAGTATTTATTCCGGCCAATGATAAATGAAATGCTACATACTCCCAAAGTTCTTTTTCTGAACATGAATCCCATTTTGGTTCTTTCATATGATGACTTTTTCTCTTCCTCTTGGCCTTCTTCTTACTTTAAAGATATTTTCTTTTTCTTCTATACTTATTGAATCATATGCAATTCTGAGTAAATTTGTAATTGGCTTTATGAAAGGTGATTTTTTATTAAAAAAATATACTCTAGCTTTTCCTATTGCTTTTGATACTAATATATTTGCCTTTTCAAATCTTTCAAGTTGTTTTCTTACTTGGCTTTCAGCAATATTATAATCTGTTGCAATTGCGGCAGCATGAATTTCTCCATAGTGAAATATATGCAAGAGTACTTTTTCAGCAGTTTTATTTCCAAATACACCTTCTAACATAATAATTATATAATATATAATATTATATATATCGGCTACTTAATAGTCGATATAAACTATAAAGTAGCTGTTATTAGTGGTTTATCAAAACTTCGACTAACAAATCTTTTAAGCTGCGCTCCCGTTGGTCGCTCGGTTTTGCGTTTTATTTTATTCTAAAAAGATTTACTGTTTATAGATATATTCTAAAGATAGTTTTGCAGTTAACCGCAAAACTCATCGTAAATCGTTTTTGCTTTACGGCCATCTTCGCGCATGAATTGAGGTTAATTCGCGCTTATCTGGCCTACAAAAACGATTTACGACGACTTAAAAGATCGAACGTTA
>JAOUOS010000068.1 GCA_029880285.1 Spirochaetia bacterium | reverse complement strand
CTGCTCGGGTCGGCGCTGTTATTTACCCCAAGAAAAGTATTTACGTATTATTCCTTATTCTCTAAATAGAAATTGGCTTGCGCTTGACCAAATTTGCAAATGCTTTTTGCTTAACCGTTTTACTCGCGCATGAATTGAGGTTAATTCGCGCTCGTAAAACTGACAAAAAGCATTTGCAAACTTCAGGGTAGCCGCAAAACGTTATCGGGCATTTGCGTTTAACAATTTCGCATGAGCCTGTTTTTTTGAATTTAATATATTTTTTGAGAACTACTGTTTGCCCACTTCTCCATTAGAAAATACATCCTAAAATTTTCATAATTAAAGTACGCCCGGTAACGACCGTAATAGTTAGGGTTTTTACGTAATAGCTTGTTTTAGAAAGTCATTTTTTTAAAATATGCCTACTCTCCTGTAAGCTAAACTCTCTTTTATATTCTGACTAAAAACAAAAAAATACTACATTTTATTTAATTTAAGTCGTTTGCTAACGGGCGTAATAGCTAGAGGCTTACGTAATAGCTTGTTTTAGAAATTCAAAAAAACAGGCTCTTTTCGGCTCTGGCTTGAATATAATTTATATATATTTTTTTACCATGCGCAACACCCGATAACAGCGGCTACCCGCTGCGCGCCGCATTCGCGGCTGCTCGGGTCGGCGCTGTTATTTAACCCAAGAAAAGTATTTACGTATTATTACTTATTCTCTAAATAGAAACTGGCTTGCGCTTGACCAAATTTGCAAATGCTTTTTGCTTAACCGTTTTACTCGCACACGAATTGAGGTTAATTCGCACTCGTAAAACTGACAAAAAGCATTTGCAAACTTCGGGGTAGCCGCAAAACGTTATGCAAAATGCATTATTTAATATACTTGATAGTATCAGGATTATCCTTGTGCATACCTAAAAGTATATCTCTTAAATCGCTACGTTTGCGAGGCAATTCAATAATCATTCTTTTCTTTGCTCGAGTGAATGGAATAAGAAACCATGTAGGCAACGCGACTAAGTCGTCAAAAGCAAAATTTTCATTACGTGCTTTTTCTTTTTTAATACAAAAATCTACCCAATGATCTAAATCAAATATTATTGTAGACCAACCTTCTAAGCCTCTGCAACTTTCTAGCGAAACACTCCTGACTTTGTTTAGAACGGGAAGCTCGTTTCGATCTTTCTCTGTTACAGCATCCCAATACTCAACCTTGTTATTTTCTAAAAATTTATACCTAGCATTAATTACGTCATTTTGCCCTTGCCTATTGCTTTGCAAAAGCAAATAGTCTATTGGGAAATATTTTTCATGATTTTTGTTGTCTTCTAATTCATGTAGAAAATACGTGAGAACTTCTTTATTAAAGGATTCAAATAATATTATTTCTCCCCCCAAGAGATCATTATTTGATTGTACCGACCAAGCCAAACCTATTTTAGTAGCTAAAAGATTACAAAAGTCTGATAGACTTGTTGTTTGTCTTAGTGCGATATTACTTGGCACAGGATGTACATCAAAACCTCTTTTCTGAATATCCCCTTTCCAGTTTGCCATAGTAGGTGCTCTCAGACATTGATCTGTTCCAGCTGCAATCAATATTTTATTGGGCTGAAATATACTAAGAATAATATTTCTTTCTTCTTCAAACCAATCTTGAGCTTCATCGATTGCTACCATTGTATAAGAATTATAATATTCTTTAACCTTTGCAATATTCTCGTTTTTTTGCAAAGCCTCTTGTAGCAACTCCCGTACTGCATTATAAATATCCTTATTTTCTGATTCAACTCCCGAATTTTCCTGATACTCTTTTACTTCGTGTTCTGACAATATCTTTACTCTGTACGCAACTCTAAATAAAAACTGATCTATCGTTAAAATCGTAATTCCGATACCGCTAGATATCTTTTGCAATTGCATTAACCTTTGTAAATCTCTAGCAAGAGCCCTATTAAAAGTAAGCAATAAAACATTTTCCATATTATCTTCAGCAAGATCTTTCGCAGTTCTTAATAGCTTTACAGTTTTCCCTGTCCCGGCCCTACCAGTGAATGATATGGTTTTTTTGTCTATATATTGACACCATTCCTTGCTACTTTCAATAAACCTCCTTGATAGATACTCTAGTTTCTCCTGTTCTAATAATGCGGGTTTTAATTGTTTATAATAATTTTTTATTTTTTGAAGATAATTATTGCTTTCATTATGAAGACTTTTCTCTGTTGAACCGACTCTACTATATGTTTTTTTGTTATCTGATTTGTCACAATTTCCAATTACACCCATTTGTTGAATGTGCTTTGTAATTAATTCGCTAAATGTCGTATCATTATAAATCATCACTTTTTCTAAATATTCATTAGCTGTTACTGAATTTTTATTTATTTCAGGCAAATATATAAAATGCCCGAATCTTTCATTTATACCAAATTGATCTTTTAAAAACTCACTACCGGATTTTGCTTGTTCTATTAATTTATCCGTTACACATGACCATTTTTCATAATGAACATATAGGTCATTTCCTTCTATCTTTATTCCACTCGCATCATGTGATTTTATTTCTATTGTCATAGAGCAAGAATTTAAAAATACGACTTCACTTTCTGTTAAATCAATGGTTCTTCTTTTGTCAGTGCAATATTTGCTAATTTTTTTATCCGATTCTACATTTATACGCGCACCCGTATCCCAGGAAAGTATTAATATAATATCTAGTTCTCTTTTATTCGATTTATATGGATTTACGCCTACCAGAGCTACAGCCTTACAGTTACTTCCTAGATTATCTAAACAAAGCCTTTCAAGAAGCTTTTTGATATATTTTTCCTCAGCCTTTCCTTCTGCTCCATATATTGTGTATTCCATGTCGATCCTTTAATAAAAAATTCTTTAATAATGCACTTCGCATAACTAATCTTTTAAGCTGCGCGCCCGCTTTCGCGGGCTGCTCGGTTTTGCGTTTTATAGGCATCAAGAAAAGCTTTACTTTTTATAGATAAATTGTAAAGTTGTTTTTAAGACGAAACGCAAAACTCATCGTAAATCGTTTTTGCTTAACGGCCATCTTCGCGCATGAATTGAGGTTAATTCGCGCTTATCTGGCCTACAAAAGCGATTTACGACGACTTAAAAGATCGAACGTTGTGCGAACATGCTTTTTTTTTTATATAATGCCAGCCATCCTTGGCTGGCATCGTCGATTATAATTGATACTGAATTTAATTTTAAGTATTATTATACATTTGAAGAAATTAAGTATCATTAAAATATATAAATTTGTTTTTTTTATTGACACCATGTACTAATATTAGTACTATATATTGTGAAAATAGTACAGATGCACCCTGTAGCTAGGAAATCTATTAAAGATTTTCCAAAAAATGTTAAGATTGAACTAGGGGCATTTATTATGGGTTTGCAATTAGGTATAGAGATTCCTATTCATGTGATTAAACCTATGAAAACAATTGCTATAGGAGTTAGTGAATTGCGGATAAAAGAATCAGATGGTACATATAGGGTTTTTTATTATACTAAATTGCAGGATCGGATATTAATATTTCATGCTTTTCAAAAGAAAACACAAAAAACTGAAAAGCGAGATATTGATATTGCTAAGAAAAGGCTGAAGGAAATGCTTTAATAATAAGGAGAACAATTGTGACAGAACATACTGTATATGAGTCGAATACACCCGAAGAGTTAGGAAAACTATTAGGCCTTTCTGATGAAGAAACAGAGTTAATGAAATTAAGAGCTGACATTCTAATCAAAATAACAAATGCAATGAAAGACTCTAATCTTACACATCAAGAGTTGGCTAAAAAATTAAATACGTCAAGGACTCGAATTACCAGAATTTTTAACGGAAAAGAAGAACATATTACTTTTGATTATTTATTGAAAATTTTATATGCTCTCGGCTATAAAACAAATATTGAATTTGCAAAAATTGCATAAACAAGATTACCAAACAATATATATTTTTTTATAATATTATTATAATTTAAAGGTAATAATAATTCTAAATCGCCTACGCCGTCCATGGCTTCGGCTTTAATTTATACATGAAAGGCACGTCGCACAACTCATCTTTTAAGCTGCGCGCCCGACTGCGCGGGCTGCTCGGTTTTGCGTTTTATTTTATTCTAAAAAAGATTTACTGTTTATAGATATATTGTAAAGATGCTTTTAAGGCGAAACGCAAAACTCATCGTAAATCGTTTTTGCTTAACGGCCATCTTCGTGCATGAATTGAGGTTAATTCGCGCTCATCTGGCCTACAAAAACGATTTACGACGACTTAAAAGATCGAACGTTATCTGAAAGAAACGGCTTTATTATGTAGGTATTTTTAGGCTGCTGGCCTACTTCTTCTCATTCTTATTTGTTGGTACGTTCGGTTTTGTTATTTTTTTATATTTTTTCCTGATAGACTTTTCTAACCCAGCAATCTTTTGTAAGTTTGGTTTTGATCTTTATTTTTTTTTATGAATCCTTGAAGACTCTTGTAACCGGGCATTATTTTGTATGTTCGGTTTTGATCTTTGTTGTTTTTTTTCAATCTTCCTTTTATTTTGATAACAATTCTAATTTTAATTTAAAGAATATAAATTCTAATTATTTTTTTTTATATAATTCCTTAAAGATTTCTGCAAAGTATTAACAGATCTAAGCCGTTCCCTTCAGATAACAACGACTACCAGCTGCGCTCCCTTTGGTCGCTCGGGTC
>JAOUOS010000067.1 GCA_029880285.1 Spirochaetia bacterium | reverse complement strand
ACAGATTTTTCTAAAAAGCTAATGCCAAATTGCGCCTTTTTTTCTTGCTGCAACAAAGTTTCTCCTGTTTGAAGCAGGGTTGCCTTTGGCATAATAACCTGAGGCGTACTACAGGCAGAAAAAGAAAGAAAAAAAGCCGGTAAGAGAATATAAATTGGATTTTTATATATTTTCATAAGCATAAATCCGTTTTTTATTCTATAAAAATATTAAAATGGAATTTCTTTTGTAACAGTCAAATAAAATTTACTGGTATCGGCATAGAATAAACCTTTGGGATATTCGCCGTTAATTTGTTGTTCTGACTCTACTATTGTACCATTTTGATCCCATTTATAATTTAAAAATACCGACAATCCCGCATCTTCAAAAGCCGCCCCAAGCCCTATTTCAAAACCCATGCCAAGCGGTTCCGGTTTGTTTAATTTAGAAGTTTCTTCAACTTCTTCGTTTTTCGTCATATCGTAATATCTATCGGTTCTTTCATCGGCCATAGAAAAATTAAGAAAAAATCCCGATTGAATTAGCAGAGAAAACGAACCAAGTGGAACCGTTGTTAAATCTCTAAATCCTAAAATTAAACCGTTCGGCTCAATTAATGTATCGCCGCTAGCTTCTGTTTGATTACCGTCTATTTCAATTTTTTCCAGTTTTCTTTCAATGGGCGAGTTTCTTAGGCCTATAAAAGGAAAAATATATCCCATATCGCCCGGCTTTGTTAAGAGTTTGGCGCCTAGTTTTATATCAAAAGAAACAAGCGTTCCTGTTCCCATATATTTTACAGTTTTTTCGATACCCATATAATCCTGTTTGCCTTCCAGATCATTAATAAGGCTAAATAGAATGCCAATTTCTGCCGCTATAAAACGATAGTTAAACATGGCTCCTATATCAGCGCCAAAAGCTGAACCTGACATTACATTATTTCTATCGGTTTTAAAAGCCTCAAATCCGTAATCTACAGGGCCAAACCCGAAACCTCCTCTTATAACTAAAGCCATATCGCTTGCCTGCTTTTTAACATTACTTTCAGAAGTTTCTGTTATTGTTTCATCCGCTTTTTTTTCATCCGCTTCCTGCGAATATACAGACGTATTCAATATAAAAAGACATACGCATATCGCAGAAAGTAATTTTTGATTTTTTGTTTTCATTTTTATCTCTCCTTAAATATTTTTTATGTTTCTTGTTAATCAAATTTGTTATAGAATTTTATCAAAAATTTTTCAACTTGTCTATCGGGGACATGTCCCCGTATCTTTTTTTTTAGAAATATTTCAAAGAAATTATTTTTTTCTCATTAATAGTTTAAATTTATAAAATCTATTAAAATATTTTTATTTAAGTTTTTCCTATACTTCTTTTATTTGCCTGATAGAAACATATATTGTGCATACATAAGAATTATAAAACATTTAGTTATGGTGTTATATCCATTGTAATATTTAATGTATTGTCAATATCAACTGAAGACTCTATACCTTGAACTTGAATATAATAGGTTTCACCGTTAGTTAAAGCTACAGAATTATTGCACTGAATATTATAATTCACACAAGAAGACAATAGATTTGAAAAATTTGAATCTGAGTATAGATACCAATTTATGCCTACTTCATTTGTTGTATTGGTAAGAGAAATTGTCTGCGATCCGTCTGTACTTGTCGTAAAAGAATAAAAACTTTCTCCGTTTGATTTTACAATGCCACTGTAAGGTAATAGCGAAGTTACATTAACAGGAGAATTTATTGTACCTTCTGAGCCTTGGCCCGTCGTATAATTAATATTTATTGAAAATCTGTTATATGTTTTATTATAATCATTATAATATGTTTTTTGTAATAATAAATAATACTGGGTATTGGCGTCTAAATTTTCAGTGAGAAAAGTTTTTGAAACTGCCGTGCCTGTTAATCTTCTGAAATCAATCTTTGATTCATCGGCAAAACTTTGAGAGCCAAATATTTGCCATTCAAAGTCTTCTTCAGATAAATTTAAAAGAGATAAATTTATAACATATGAACCCATATGATTTTCGGTTGTGAAGGCATAATAGCTCTTTATGGAGTTATTTTGATCGGCCCCCATAGTTATTTCAGTATCTGTATTAAACGGTATCAAAACAGGTGAGGCTGGTGTTCCTTCACTACCATTGCCATGGATAACAATTACTGAATATGAAACCGTATTTTCATCATAATCATAATTTACTATCTCAAAATTATAGCTTGTTGACGCCGATGCGTTTTCAATAAAACAGCCATATTCTGATGAGTGTCTGTAACAATCTAAAAAATTTAGCTCTATATCACCACCCAATTCATTTAGTATAAACACACTATAAGTACCGCTCTCAATTGTAGTAAAACTGTAAGTGATAGAATGATAATAATCTATGCTCTGGTCATCAAGCTGTTGGCCAATTATAAGTTCCGGCCCGGTTTTTTTTGTTAGCGGTTTTTCTTCATAATCATAATTTGAAGATCCGTCTGAACCGCAATCAGGTATAGGATTACAATCTATATCTATACCGCCGCCCGTGCATATATTCGTACTAATAATCATGAGTATTAGCCATAATAGATATTTATTTAGTGAAAATTTTTTATTTTTTTTCATCTTCTTCTCCTTTCCAGATAATATGTTTTATACTTTTATTTTGTCAATAAAATTTAGAGTATGTCAGAAACACATCGAACTTTTATTGCGGCGTCGAACCTCGCTAACAATACCCGCGGGATTTGCCTATCGGCAACCCCGCAGGTAAGATAAAAGGAAAGGGCAGGATGCCCAAATATCGAACTACGGGTTACAAGCAAGGCGAAAGCCAATGGCGCTGTGCTCGAAATAGGGGCTACCGAAATCCACGAAGCCAACTGCCAAATATTCCGTCAAATGTGAAAAGCTGCCGCCACGATACACACGGTAAGACCCGACAAATGAGGGATGCCAGTCAAAAACCCATTCACTTACATTACCGCTCATATCAAATAAGCCCAAAGCATTGGGTGTTTTTGTCGCCACATTATGGGTATCGTTGCTGCTATTATCGCTATACCATGCCACAAGACCTCTTGCTGTCGCATTAGTAGCTGTCGCACCACTAGCGTAATTACCCGGTGTCCACCAGTTACCGCTTGATACGGGTTTTTCAATAGCGCCATTCGCAGAGTCACTGCCTTTATATCTTGCCGCAAGTTCCCACTCATCACTGGTAGGCAAACGAAAACCTTTCGCTGCCGTTTTTATATCAGGGTTATCACAGGCGCCTGCTGTAGTATTAACGCTCGTACCGCATGTTGCATCACTTGAATTTCTATGTGGGGTCGCATATGAAGCATCTCCGTCAGAATAATAAACCATCTCTAAAGAGGTACCATTCTGCGCGTTATAGTATTCTGTAAGCGCGTTTGAAAATACCATGGCATCTCGCCAATTGATAACATTTACCGGTTCTGTTGAAACAGGTACCCCTCCAGTTGTACCACCAAAGCCCTCTTGACCGGCATTTGCAAAAGTGTATTTATTCGCCCCCCTGTCGATATGAGTCGCCCAAGTATAAACAGCATACCAAAGCTCATAAGTTACCTCGGTCTCTGCCATCAAATAAGCATTCGAGACAGTCGCCGTACCGCTGTCATCTGTACCGGTTGGCGTAGTTAAGCCACCTGGCACGTAACGCATGTTAAATGACAAACCTGCGGTGTATGTTACCTGATTACCTTCCAGCACAGTTACCTCAAAGGTTTTAATTTCAAATACGCCGTTTTTCTCTATCGTCGCTGTAAGAGTTATATTCGCATCGCCGCTGCCAAAGGCAGGTCTTGTCACAATACCATCAGAAGCTATTACACCAGAGGCATCTGCACCGCCTGAAGTATATGTCGCTACCCATGTGATAGTTGTGCCATTTGAACCTGTTGATGGCAAGCCAATATCTTGCGTTACCGATATTTCACTGTCACCCGCTCCAAAAATAAAATCGGCAAAGTCAAGAGCCGCAGTATCGGCTGCCACAGCCTCGGCATCGGTGGGCGGCGTTTCAAGAACGGTTACCTCAAAGGTTTTAGTCTCATGTACGCCGTTTTTCTCTATCGTCGCAGTAAGAGTTATATTCGTGTCGCCGCTGCCAAAGGCAGGTCTTGTCACAGTACCGTTAGAAGCTATTACGCCAGAGGCATCTGCCCCACCTGAAGTATATGCAGCAGTCCATGTGATCGTTGTGCCGCTTGAACCTGCAACCGGTAGGCCAATATTTTGCGTTACCGAAGTTGCTGTGTCAGAGCCGCCAAAAGTAAAATCGGCAAAATCAAGAGCCGCAGTATCGGCTGCCACAGCCTCGGCATCGGTTTGCGGCGTTTCAAGAACGGTTACCTCAAAGGTTTTAGTCTCAGATACGCCGTTTTTCTCTATCGTCGCAGTAAGAGTTATATTCGCGTCGCCTGCGCCAAAGGCAGGTTTTATAACAGTACCATCAGAAGCTATTACGCCAGAGGCATCTGCACCGCCTGAAGTATATGTCGCTACCCATGTGATAGTTGTGCCGCTTGAGCCGCTTGTAGGCAAACCAATATTTTGTGTTACCGATGTTTCGCTGTCACCTGTTCCAAATGTGAAATCGGCAAAGTCAAGAGCTGCAGTATCGGCTGCCACAGCCTCGGCATCGGTTTGCGGCGTTTCAAGAACGGTTACCTCAAAGGTTTTAGTCTCAGATACGCCGTTTTTCTCTATCGTCGCAGTAAGAGTTATATTCGCG
>JAOUOS010000021.1 GCA_029880285.1 Spirochaetia bacterium | reverse complement strand
ATAATTTTAAGTGACTAAACACTAAACCCATAAAGGCCTCCTTGAAAGATTGTGGTTAATCTCTAATCGGAGGTTTTTATGTGGTCTTTCTCTATTATTCTATTGCATTTGGGATTTGAATTTTAGAATAAAAAAGTGCAAGACCCAAATACTTCTCGACAATAGCCTTGTTTTATAAGTAATGACTGGCAGGTAAATAATAGTATAAATTAATCTTATGTCAATTATTTTAATGGGAATATTGATATTTATAGCCAGAGTTATTGATGTAACGCTAGGCACATTGAGAACCCTTAGCATTGTAAGCGGCAGAATGATTATAGCTTTTCTTCTGGGATTTGTTGAGATAAGTATATGGCTTTTTATGATATCAAAGGTGCTGGCAGATATTTATGAAAATCCGGTTTTGGGCATTTTTTACTCCCTTGGTTTCGCAACGGGAAATGCTGTAGGAATTATGATAGAAAAAAAAATATCTTTTGGACACATAGTCATAAGAGTCATTATACCTTTCGCAGAAAAAAATATTGCCGACAAAATTCGCGAAGCCGGTTTCGCTATTACAACTTTTGACGGCGATGGATTAAAAGGCCGTGTTACTGAGCTTTGCGTCGCATGTCAAAAAGATGAATCGCGCAAAATACTCGCCATTATTAAAACGCAGGTACCTAACCCTTTTTATATAGCAGAACAGGCCGTGGGTATCAGCAGAATTTTTAGACCTTCATATCTGCAGACAACAGGCTGGAGATCCGTTTTGAAAAAAAAATAAACCGCAAATTATTTTTAATAATCTTTTAATATTACCACCTAAAAATAAAAAGCTATTATAATACATATGAATCTTCTTGCCGTCCTGTTTTGTATTAATACAAACGCTAAATATAAAATATGAATAATAAGAAAACAGTTATTATTACCGGCGGCGCAAACGGAATAGGTAAAGAAACAGCGTTTCTTTTACATAAGAATAATTATAATATCTCTGTTGTTGATATTGATAAAAAAGCGGGCAGCGCTTTAGCGTCTGGTTTTTCATCAGAAGATTTTCTTTTTATGACGGGCAATATTTCTGATATTAATACTCTTGATGAGTTTCTGAAAAAAACAATAAATAAGTTTGGCGGTGTATATGCTCTGGTAAATAACGCGGCGGTTTCAACCCCTGAATTTAATGACGACCTTGCGAAGTGGGAAAAGGTTATGGCGGTAAATCTTCGGGCGCCTTTTTATCTATCAAAAAAATGCGCTCCCTATCTAAAAAAACAAAGGGGCGCTATTGTCAACATAGCATCAACCAGAGCTTTAATGTCACAGGCAAATACAGAAGCTTATTCTGCTTCAAAAGGCGGGCTTCTTTCGCTTACTCATTCTCTTGCCGCAAGCCTCTCGCCTGAAATTAGGGTAAACGCTATTTCGCCGGGCTGGATTCATACGGGCCCGGAAGAATACTCAGAAAAACTCTCAGAAGAAGATCACAGCCAGCATTTAACGGGCAGAGTCGGCAGACCTTCAGATATTGCCGAAATGGTTTCTTATCTTATTTCTTCAAAAGCTGAATTTATTACGGGTCAAAACTTTATTATAGACGGCGGCATGACCCGTAAAATGATTTACTGTTAAACTTTATTATTTTACAGCCTTTATTTTTATAGAAACAATAGAAGATGCGAATTTTTGAGCCTCTTCACCTGAAATATTCATTTCTTTTTTTAGATAATTAACGATGGGATCGTTTATATAATCTTCAATGTTAAACTTATTTTCGCCTAAAATTTCTAAATTTATAAATCCGGTTTCTTTAATAGTTTTAATATATTTATTTTTTTCTTCGGCGCCAGATATACATCCCACATAAAGATATGTTGAATTTTTTAGCTTTTCGGGCAGTTCTTCCAGTAAAACAATATCAGAAATTATAATTTTACCGCCGGGTTTTAATACTCGAAAGCATTCTTCAAATACTCTTTTTTTGTTTTCTGATAAGTTTATAACGCAGTTCGATATTATTACATTTACGCTTTCGGTTTCAACAGGCAAATTTTCAATTTCACCCAAACGAAAATCTACGTTTTCATAATTTCCTTTTTTCGCGTTTTCTCTGGCTTTTTCAACCATTTCGGGCGTCATATCTACCCCTATTACCTTTCCATTGTCACCGGTTTTTTTAGAAGCAAGAAAGCAATCTATTCCCGCCCCGCTACCCAAATCTAAAACGGTATCACCCGGTTCAATTTCAGCGAAAGCAGTGGGGTTACCACAGCCTAAACCCAAATCGGCGCCTTCTGGTAAAGTATTCAATTCGTCTTTGCTGTAACCTATCTTTTCGCTTTGTGTTTCGCTTGAAGGTTCTTCAGGCGCGCAACAAACGGGGCCGCAGCATGAAGTCGATTCTTTCGCGTATTTACCGTATTCTTCTCTAACAATCTTTTTTACATTTACATTTTTCATTTTAATCTCCTGTTTTCATTTCTCTTTTTTTATTTTTTGGGTTTCGTGCCTTCAAACGCGGGCGAAACATAGTTTTCTACCATATTAGACATACTTTCTGCCTTAATTAAGGTAAAACAGCACAAACTGTCTTTGCCCCAAACACTCGATAATACCAGCTTATCGCCGGCCTTTATACCAGATTTTTCACGCACTTCTTTGGGTATAACAAGCTGGCCCCTTTCGTCTATTGTTAAAATAGATTCAACATTACAACATTCCTGCTTTTGATTTTTTGCGCCGCCTGTCTTTTTCACAATTTCAGCCCCTTTATAAACTTCTGATTAATCAGTATATTCTGAATATACTGAAATAACGGCAATGCGGCAACTTTTTTTATTAATTTCTATATTTTAATTAAAACGTGGCTTGAAGGCCCATGTTAATATAAATAGACTGAGGAAAATCAAAACCTATTTCAGACAAGTGATTTACTTCATGATAAGGCGGAGCTAAATTCGTTTCTGGATATTTTGTTTTTTTATAGATTAAATTATAAAGCGATATCTGGTAACCAAATTTACTTACTATATTTAACATACTTGTTATACTATAATTAAAATATAAATGTGTATCTAAAGTGACTGTCCGTTTCTCACCTTCAAGATATGGTTCTAAAGGTCCAGCCCCTTCAGGTAAAGGTTTGATATTTTCATCTGGCGAAGGAGAATTCGGATTCGGTTTCATCGATACTTTTAAAATTGAAGATATTAAACCATAGGCTAAGCCCGCGCCTATACCAACATCATATTTATTATTTTGGGTACCGTACATATTTAAAAAAGAAAACTGTGAAACAGCGCCTGCTAATATCATTTTATTTACCACACTAGTGTCAATTATATGAATTGGTGTTTCAAATTTATCTGCTGCTGTAAATTTTTCATATTCAAAAAAAGCCCCGGCACCTAAAAATGAATTTAGAACGTACATATACGAAAATGAACTGCCTAAACCATTTAACAGAAGAAACTTCGATTCTAGAATAAAATTTAGACCGTCAGGTCCCTTTTCGGCTCGTGGCATTGCCTTTCTTTCTATTTTATATTTACCTTCAACAGAAAAAAGATGTCTTTTAGTAATTTTAACTGAAAAATCTTGTTTTTTTTGTTTAATTTTTATTATTTTACCCTCGTTGGTTAAATAGATTCTTTCATCATTATGATCAAATAAATGTTTCACGCGAATTTCTTTATTTTCATAAGTAATAGTTTCTTCTTCTATAGCTGTTTCATCAATAATTAACTTTTTAATTTTTTCTTTATTTATATGCAGTGTGCCGTAACTACTGTCAAATATCAATTTCTCTTCGCTTTCTTTTACAATCGTGCCTTTGATAACATCTCCGTTTTTTTGAATAACCACTGTAGCATATATATTTGTAAAATAAATATAAAAAACAATACAAAGTTTAATATATTTTTTCATAAATTAAAAATTATTCGGTTATTTCAATAACAGACGAAACATCAACTTCTTTTATCGTTAATTCACCAAGATTGGTAGATAATATAAGTGTACTATTTTTTATTTTATTTAATGTTCCGCTTATACGATCTCCATTTTTTAACATGAGAGCCACATTTTTATTTATTAATTTTAAATATTTAGACTGCAGCTTTCTCTTTACTGCTTTTTTATTTTCATCTTCTGTTTTCTCTTCTAAAGATTTTTCTTTAGTATTTATTTCATTTAATTTTTTTATAATTTCTGTTGTTTTTTTCAAGTCAAGTGTTTCTTCTAGTGGAACAAAATTACCATTATACGGAGCTTCATAAACAGCAGATTTTATTTCTTTATTTTCATCAATATAATACACTTGAATTTTACCTTCTTTTAAATTAACGGTTACATTTTCTTTTTTTATGTTTATAGAAAATTTTGTTCCTATGGGTTTTACTCCGCCTCCCGGATAATGAAACCAGTGTTCTTTGTCTAATTTTTCATGTTCCGTATTTATTTGCCAGTCGCCTGATTTTAAGTAAACATTGTTTAAATCGCTTTCACTATACGCCATTTCGCCCTCTGATTTATTTTCTATCTGAATGCCTTCTTTAACAAAAACTTTACCGGTTTTTACGGGTACATAATTTTCACTTACTTTTACCAGCATTTGCGGTTCGCCTGCTTTTTTATTTATAACCCAAAAACCAATTATAATCACAAAAAAAGAAAAAGAAAATGATAAAACTTTTATTAAATTTTTATACTGCTTATAAAAAGATATTTTATTTTCTTCTTTAGAAGAAAAGGCATTGGCTTTTATTTTGTTTATCAAATATTCAGGTGGATTTATAACATTTTTTTCTATATTTTTCTCGGCTATATTTTCTATAAAATCATATTCTTTGCTTGATAATTTTGAATCAATGCCGCTATTAACATTGTATTCATCATCTTTTATTCTTTTTAACAATAATTCTAACAATAATTCTTTATTCATTTTTGTTAACCTATCTCTAAAACATCTTCTATTTTATATCCTTTCGTTATAAAGAATTCTCTAATTTTTTTTACTATTTTATCAATGTCTCTTCGTATTTGCCTGTCGCTTTTTTTTAATATATTCGCTATTTCATTATGCTTCATACCAAAATCCCAGCGCAGTTCAAATATTTCTCTTTCTTCATCAGACAAATTTTTTAAAGCTTCATTTACATTTTCTAGTAATTCATTTTTGATGATTTCATCTTCGGTAGTTTTCTGGTTGTTCCTTCCCGATATTATATTCGAGTTATTAACAATGTATTCAGCATTAGATACCGAATCTTCAATTGAATGTATTTTTTTTCTTGATTCGTCAATAATTATATTACGCGCGATTTGAAATAAGTACGCTTTCGTATTTTCAATTTTACTGTTTTTTTTCATGGCATTTAACAGCCTTATAAAACTTTCTTGCATAATATCCTGCGCGTTTTCTTCATTTGTTTTTTTTAATAAAAAGCCATATAGCAAACCGCTTTCATTACGGTAAATTTCTTCCCATATTTTATATATTTCTTCCTTACTGTCTGCCATTGCTTTAAGCAAAAGCCAAGAACAATTTGTAATGTATAGTATTTTTTAATTTTTAGAATCATACGCTGCCCAGCAGTTTTTTCCCAGACTTTTTACTTTATACAAAGCCCTATTGGCGCACTCAATAAGATCGTTTTTATATTCAGCATGTACCAGAAACCCGGCCACGCCAAAACTAGCCGTATTATCTTCATTTATAATTTTTCCGTTATGTACAAACGAACGGGTTTCTATGCTTTTTCTTATTTTTTCTGCAATTAAACAGGCGCCTCTAAAAGAAGTTTGAGGCAGTATAATGGCAAACTCTTCGCCCCCGTAACGTAAAAAAACTTCTTTTAGTCTTAATTGAAAATATCTTCTGTTTGGTAAAGAAGTAAGCTCATCAAAAAAAGCCCTACTAGAAAGCTTCTTTATTAGGTTGAACATTCGCTTGTGCATTATTTATTTGAAACATACTGCCCTCTTTATTAATTATTTCTATTTAATAAAGAAGAGAAAAAGTTAAAAAAAAACGGACATACTTTTTTTATAATTCAACAGAATTATAAATTATTCGTAAACTGTTTTTTTACCAAAGGGGAATACTACTCCTAAACCAATTATTGACTTTCTAAAATCGGGCATGGCAAACAAGAACTTAAAATTTACGGCAGCTTTATTGTAAATAAAAGCTCTTAAAGAAAAGAGGGCTCCTGAATCATAAAGTATTTCATATGTGCTGTAAGTTCTGTTTATGTTATATTCCGGCACAGAAAACTTTTCTTTAATCATAGTATATTCAAAACCAAAAAGATAAGACGCGTCGGCAGAAAACCATTTATAAAAATATGTATATCCAAAAGAAAACATGGGCTGAATACTTATGTGATAACTGGTGTCTAAGCCCTTTACCTTTGGTTCAAGTAAGGTATAATCTGTTATAGCTAAAAATGCGCCTAAATTAAAAGAATTAAAATAATAGTACTGTAAAAATCCGCTTAACGCATATAAAGCATTGCCGTAATTAATATCTGCTGTTAATAAATATTTTCTTTGTTCGGGTAAAAGATTATTTTCATCATTTTCTGTTCCATAAACTGAAAATGAAAACAGCGCAAAAAAGATAAATATTCTTAACAATTTACTTTTTAAAATAACCATTCTAAAGCTCCTGCAAAGGCAATATCCTGGTTGTTCCAGTGACGCTTGCCTTCTATAATTTCAGATTTAATTTTTAAATTCGCGTAATTTCTGCTTTTTAATTTTTCAACAAATTCAAGAAACATAACGGGCATACCAACAGGTTCCTGCGAACCCATTGAAGCGTATAATTTAACGTTTAAGTCGGTATTTGTTTCATAATAATTCTTTTCATATTCAAAAAAAATAAGATCGTCATACCACAAAGAGGCGCTTGTGGCAATAAAGTTTTTAAACACATCATTATGAAAAAAAAGCCCGTAAAGCGCGGCAATACCTCCGAAAGAATGCCCCCGAATATACCTGTCGTCTCTTATATTACTGGTTTGATAATTTTTATCAATATAAGGTATTAGCTCTGTTTTTATGAATTGATAAAAACTTTCAACGCCTCCCGATTCGCTCTGATCTGAAACATAAGTAGGCGTATAATCTCTAATTCTTTTATTCTCGTCGTCGCCGTAACCCATGCCCACAATTAAAACATCGGGCATTTCGCCTTTTGCGATTTTTAGAGAAACAATTTCGGCGACCTCGTCAAATTTCTCGTCGCCGTCAAATGAATATAAAACGGGGTAAGCGTAATCTTTTCGCGGATAGTCTTCTGGTTTATAAATATAAATGGTAAAATCGGCAGGAATAATATTTGAGTGCATTGTTTCGCTGTGCCAACTGCCCTGCACGATATCAGGATCCTGAAACATATCGTCACCAATGCATGATGTTATAAACACGGCGCTTAAAAAAGGTATAATTTTTTTTAATATCATTCTTTTGACGGATGTAATGATTTATTCATGAATAATCTCATTTTTGTACTTCAATATAATTCTTACTATGGTTAGCAAAAATAACACGAATATAAGCCATAAAATGATATTGGCCATCGTTTTGAAACTAATTTTTTAATTTATATTTATTTTAATTTATTAACTGATTTAATATTTTTAATAAATTATGAATTTCTTTTTTTCCGTATTTTTTATAGATTTCATTCTGGGCCCTTACCCATAAGTGAATACTTTTATTAATTACCACTGTTCCTTTGTTTGTTAAATTGAGATTTTTTTTTCTTCTGTCATCTGTACTTGTAACTATAATATATTTTTTTCTTAATAAGGGTTTTAGATTCTTAGAGAGCGTTGTTCTATCCATAAATAGCTTATTTGCTAATAATCCCATTGTAATTTTATCATAATATGCGATATAGCAAAGAATTGAAAATTGGTTGTTGGTTATATCTTGAATTTTTAATTTTCTATTATACATTAATTCAATAGTTCTTGAAATTTTTTTCAGATTTTGATTAACACATAAAATATTTATTTTTTTTAGTTTACCTTTACTTATTTTCATGTTACTATTTATTTTTTTTGAACTCTATTTTAATTTCTTTTATCGTTTTATCAAAATCATAATCATCTATTTTTTTGTTCTTATATTTATTTAGTATAATATTGCCAAGTAAGTCTCGAATACTATCTTCATGTTTTACGGGTCGGGCAGAATTAATATTAACATAAATAAATTCGGACCATAAGATAGCATGTATATTTTCTTTATTCTCTGAAAACATAATCCCCTGAAATATAATTCTTCTCTGATCTGCGTAAATCAATTGAGTTTCAATTAATACTTTTTTATTAAATAATACTTGAATTAAATAAATTATTTTATTTTTGCTTACCATCCAGGTATTTTGTGTTTTTTCAGTATGTTCGTAAATATCTAAATTATAATAATCTCTTAAATGATCTGTTCTTGCATTATGTATATAATCTATATACTTTCCGTTGCTTAAATGCCCAAAAGGGTCACAATCTTGAAAATCAATTCTCATTGTCGATTTTGGATATTTTTCAAACATATTCATCCCCTACTACGTGTATATCCACATATATATGTGGATATACACGTAGTCAAGCAAATTACTTTAATATATCGTACTTTCGCTATCAGTAGCGATAAGCGATACCATACATAATTATGTGTCTGGATAGCTGTTCCTCAAAGTTTTTTGTTATATTTGAAATAGAAGACTGTGAAATATTTTTACCAAAAACTTCTCCTAAAATATTTTTAATATCAAGGGTGGTTAATCCTCTTGTATAAAGCTTAAATGATAAATCAAGTAATTGATTGTCATATTCAGATAAAGCTTCTAAGAAGACCGGTCTAAAGGCGCCTATTCTATCTCTGGGAACTCTAATACGAAAGTAATTATTAATTGTCCGCGCTAAACGCTCATAATATTCATTTGCTTTATTTGCCGGATTTTTGGAGTTTGATAAAAATTCATGTCTCTCTAATTTTAATATTGTTTCAAATACCGTTTTGATTATATTCTCAATAGCATTACCTTTATCGTAATGTAAAATATGCTCGATATTTTGTCTGACCTCTTTATTTATGTCCTACATGGGTTGTCCTCCTCTTAAAGTTTCTTAACATAACCTTTATGAGGATGGTCTATGCCTTAGACACAATTTTTTGCATGGTACCTAAAAACAGTTCAAACCTTCAAGGTTCAGGAGACGAGCGGTATTTATTCGCTATACTATTGGCATGATGAACAAAGCGAATATCCTTAAAATAATAACTCTGGTGTTTCTGGCCCGGCCCATAATGGCACTACCACAAAGCCTGCCTCTTACACTTTCTTACTTTGGCGAAACCCTGGTACATCCGGGGGTGTATGCAGGCAGTGAAATATCGATACATGAAAATTTTCTAGCCTCCCTCTCCATTGGCACCTATCTCCATTACCGTCATCATCGCGGGGCTTTTGTAAATGCCGACTTTTCATGGAGAAAAACATTTTCGATAGGATACAGTATGGAGTTCGGAGCCGGTCTGGGTTATCTGCACACATGGTCCCATGGAGGTACCATCTACACAGTTACAGATGCCGGAGTTGTCGAAGAAAAGCCAAATTATGGATTTTCTTCATTGATGCCAAAACTGAACCTGAATCTCCTGGGTTGGGATTTTCGAAAGAGCCACGACATTCCGTTCCGGGCCTTTTCTGGAATTGTTCTTTTTGGCCAATACCCGTACAATCAATTTATGATGCCGCATTTTGCCCTGCAACTGGGAGGCACATACTATCTTAATCTCAACAAAGAAAACGACCATGAAAAATAAAATCAATAAAAACGTTATAATCACATTGATACTTCTATTCTCATTTATTCAATGCGCATCTTTGCTGGATGATAAATATCAGGAAGGTGATTTCTTCTATCTCGAAAACAAGGGGGCCGTCATGCCGGTCTGGGTAAAGGGAAATCAAAGCTCCGGAGTTTATGTTATTTTTCTACACGGCGGCCCCGGCAACAGTTCAGATACCTATTCCACAGCCCATGCCTACAATGAACTCGGGAAAAAATACGCCTTTGTATTCTGGGATCAGCGCGCTTCAGGAGCCTCTCAAGGGAATCCCGATCTCAATACATTTACCCTGGCCCAATTTGCCGATGACACAAAAAAAATTGTCAACCTGATACGCCATATGTATAAACCAAATGCCCTGTTTCTTGTTGGAAAAAGCTGGGGAGGAGCCATTGGTTCTTACTATCTCTCTGATCCCCAAAATCAACAACTGGTGAATGGCTGGATAGAAATTGACGGAGCTCATAATCTGAAAGATGGTATTCCCCTTTCCTGGGAATGGGCAAAAGACAATGCCCGCAAAAGAATTGCCGCAGGTGATGAAGTCGAATTCTGGCAAGAAGAGATTGCCTGGTACAATTCAAAACCCGCCAATATCGATACAGACTATTTTATGCGGCATGGAAGCAATTTGAACAAGCTCAATGGGATATATAAAAATCCGGCACTTGACCCGGGCGACACAGTAGGTCTTTTTGCTCCAGTGCCTTTTTTCTTTTACCAGTTAAATGCTTATTATTTAAATAATGATAATCAATTTGACATAAAGAATATCAAACTCAACTCATTGATGGCAAATATTCAAATTCCCTCGATGGTATTATGGGGGCGGCATGATGGAACCCTGCCAGTGGAACTTGCCCAGGATGCTTACGATGCTTTGGGTACACCTGTTGCCGATAAGTCTCTGTACATCTTTGAAAACTCGGCGCATTGCCCATCGTTTGAAGAAACAAGTTTGTTTATCTTAAAAATGCAGGAGTTTATAGAGCTTTACCGGTGACATGCTCACGCACAGGAAAATCTCTTACGGAACCAGAGAAGAAAAAAGCAATTCCGGAATTTTCTTGTGAATCTCAAAATCGACAATTTCATTAAATTTTCCGAGGCTGCCATTTACCAGGAGAATAAAATAGGTATCGTGATCTGGAAAATAAAACATCTCGGCAAGATACCCCCAGGAACCTCCGGTATGACCATAAGCCCCGCCATAGGGTGTAGACCAGTATCGAAGTCCCAGGCCATATTTTGTCAGTCCAAATTCCGGTTGTTCGACATCGACCCATGTCTTCATTTCGGTTAATGTGATCGGTAAAAGGATGGCTCCATTGACCAACGAATTCATAAATGTATACATATCGAAAACATTGGCAACAATACCGCCATCAGCATATTGGCCCATCAGGTAATCTGTTGCATTGGTGATATCTCCATTAGAATCCATATTCAGATAGCCCTGTGATGTACCTTCTGGTATCATATGATCTGGGTCTAAGAAAGTATGGTTCAAAGAAAGAGGAGTTTTTAACAAATCAACAAAAGCATTTTTTAGATTTTTGCCATAAGCATTCTCAACAATCAAACCAAGCAGAAGAAAATTGGTATTCGAATAATGCATACTTTCTCCCGGTAAAAAATACCCTGGTTTCCCGCTGATATATTTTAGCAAATCTTCCTCTGAATTCAATTGATATGGGTTATTCAATAGATCCAGCCCGAAACTCAGTATATCTGTATAAGAGTAAATACCACTGGTATGGTTTAATAACTGGCGTATGGTAATTACCGATGCATGGGCGATTTCATCTGTAATACGACCCGGCAGATATTTGGTAATCGAATCATCGAGGTTTACAATGCCCAGTTCAGAAAGTCGGAGGATCATTACCGCCGTATAGGTTTTGGTAATGCTGCCGATTCTGGAATAATGCGAAGGTTGAAAATCTTTACCGCATTCCAGCGAAACTTTCCCGGCGGCTCCATACCAGGTACCCTGCGGTGATGCCACCATCATGGACACCCCCACGAGTCCCAGTCTGACTTTCTCTTTGATAAATTGATCCAGCACTGCACTCTGGGGATGATTAATACTATGGCCGTGATTGTGCGCATAATTATATTGGCTGCAATCCATCATTTCAGATTCCACCATGCAGGTGCTTTTGAGCAGTATCAAACTCAGAATTAAAAATTTGAATAGGATAGCTTTTTGTTTCATAATTTTATTTTCACTCCCAGCGTAAGTAACGTGCCCGGAATTACCGGAATGTTATTTATCTGCGAATACGGCATTTGTAAAAAAGTTTCATACTTTATATAAACTGCAGGATTCCCAAGCCATGGGCTTTTAAAAGGAAATCCCATTTCCAACCCCATGGAAGGTGAAAAGTATGAACGCCCATAATCACGCTTTTGTTCATACTGCCCCGTACCCGAGTCAAAAGCATATACCGGTTGATCATAAAAACTGTGCATCCACCCTGCACCCAGATCGCAATGCAAATAAAAAAATCGAAGGGGCCATATCTGATACCCGATTGTCTGGTTGAGTATAAAAAACCTTCGAATACGCATCTGATGGATATAATAACCATTGGTTCCCGTATCCCCCGAATGGATTCCTTTTTGCCAGAAGGAATAATTTACACCTCCTGTAATACCAGGATAGACGGGTTTTGCAGGAAAAGCTCCAAAGGGCATAGATGTTCGAAAAGAAGATACCCCAAATTTTATATATAAAGTTTTGTTCGTTAACTTCGCAGGTTTTCTTTTTTCATTGCTTTCCTGAACCGTTTTCTCCGATGTTTCCGAAACCGAAAAAACCGAACCTGTAAAAATAAATGTAAAAAGTATTCCAACCCACATTCCTTTATTCATCATGATCTATATAATGTACCATACATAATTATGTGTATGGATATCCGTCCTCAAACATTTTATTTAAAGTATCCTGAACCGATATAAACGAAGTTATAGGATACTTGTAAACATTTTTTTCAAAATCCATTAGAAAAGCACAAATTAAATTTAATGCACTTTCTGGATTCGGAAAAGAGTTTCTTACTTTTTCTGTTTTTCTTACCGCTTTATTTAATCTTTCATTCCAAATCGTGGTACCATGCAAGTCGCGGTTACGCATGAATTCAGACAATCATCTGTATCAAGAGCATTACTACCATCGCACTTTCGCTAACAGTAGCGATAAAAAACCACGCGGCCTTCGGCCAGCTTCGCTTACATCCAGCTTACAAAAACGATTTTTGACGACTTAAAAAATCGTACGTTAGCTGAAATCTTATCAAATGTTTGCAGATTCTACCCTGTTCTTTCCTTTCTCTTTCGCCCTGTAGAGAGCTTTGTCTACTTTCAGTAAAACTTCTTCATAATTACAATTTGAGCAGAAGCCTCCTGCGCCTGCGCTAATCGTTATTTTTATTAAATTTGCAAATGAATATTCTTCTACATTTTGCCTTAATCGATCTGCAATTGCAAAGGCGCCTACAATATTTGTTTCGGGTAATATAATTGCAAATTCTTCACCGCCAATTCTATAAAATGTATCCATGGTTCTGAGTTTTTCTTTTTGTATTACAGTTATTTCTTTTAATATTGCATCTCCTATGGCATGTCCATAATTGTCATTAAGTAATTTAAAATTATCTATATCAAATATTATCAAACTGAATTCATCCCCATATCGTTTTACTTTGGCAATTTCATTTTTCAAATCTTCATCAAACTTCTTTCTATTCCAAGCCCTTGTCAAATAATCTAACATTGAAGTAACCTTAAGGCGGTGATGAATCTTTTGTCGATTTGCTTCTAAGAGATACGATATTGCTGTAATCGAAATGAAACTAGATAGTATAACAAGAAGATCAGTTATTCCATTTGATTTACTGTGTAGTTTTACATACAATATGATCCCTACAGAAATATTAAATACAATATTGATAATGGTTCCATAATATTTGCCAGTAAAAAAATATGTTAACAAAGGAAATATATAAATCCAGGTTAATGCATAATCTAATCCTTTTAGCAAACCATATAGTAAAAGAAAAAATGCCGGGCCAAGTACTAAAGTCGAAGAAGCTATTAAATTTTTTGTTTTTTGAAAAATGACATAATTAAATAGTAAAAGTACAATATAAACAATATGGTAATATTGTAAAATTTTATCTCCTGTAGCAAAAGAAAACGGTAATGTTATTATCATAATTATAAAACTTATAATTATAATACCTTGCATTGAATCATTGGCAATTTTCTCAGAAAATTCTTTGTTCAGGTCATCTATAATTTGTTTAGCCACGGTTATACACCTATAGCATACAAAATCAAATAAATAGTGTATCTGTAAAATAAAAAACGTCAAAGAAAAGATCAATACGTTGAGAAATCAAATTTAAATCTACCGCCGTTTTAGAAATCAGAATAAAATATGCTTTTTATTTTATGGGGATTATTTATTTAGTCCTATGAATACGAGCCTTGATGGTAATATTGATTTACCTGAATAAACCATGCCCTATGTTCCAAATATAATATATACGCTTTCTATTATTGCTTCGGCAATGGGTTTTATTTTAGCTTATCAGGTTTTTTCTAATCGAAAATACTTGAGCAATCTTTATTTGTCATTTGTTTTGTTGTTTTTGTCTTTCAGCCTGCTTTTTCCCGATACTCCGAATATGCTTGCCAAATATCCTATACTTCTTTTAACCGGAACTTTTAACTATTTGTACGGACCCTGTATGCTCCGGTATGTATATCATACCTTCTATTCCGATTATCCGCCCAGATTTTCTTTTGGTATTCATTCTATTCCCGCTATCGCCTATTCTATATTTTGTTTATACCCGATTATTTTTCTTTCAGCAGATGAAGTTCAATTTTATATAAATCAAACATTATCAGGCACAACTCCTTTTCTGGTAGCCTTTTTTAATTTTTTATCGGCTGCCTCTCTTTTATTTTATACAACGGCTATTATCAGATTAATCTTTTTACATCGCAGCAAGCTAATAAAATTTTTTCAAAACCCGCGGCAAAAAGGCTGGTTTCTCGCTTTGATATTTGCATTTATTTTTATGGTCGCAGGTGGATTTATTTATACATACGCAGAAACATATTACCAGAAAATTCTAAAAGAAGTTTATCTGGTTCAAATTCTCGGCGCGAGCGTCTTTATGATTGTAATTACTCTTTTTGCCATTCAAAACCCCACCTTATTAACCTGGCAGCAGGTTCGCGACAAAATAAGTAAAAAGTTAAATCTTAGCAGCTCGCAAATAACAGATGTAATGAAAAAAATTACAAATATTATGGAGACCGAAAAACTCTACCTTGACGAAACACTTACTCTTCGCCTTGCCGCTAACCAGATTAAAGTACATCCCAATGTTTTATCTTTTGTCATAAATGACAAGTTCGGTAAAGGGTTTAAGCAATTTGTTAATGAATACCGCTGCAACTATTTTATTGAACTTTTGAATTCAAAGCCTGATATCAATATTTTACATCTGGCCTACGAAGCCGGATTTTCATCGAAAACCACGTTTCATGAAGTCTTTAATAAAAAATACAATACAACTCCCACTGAATACCGTCAAAACTTAATAAATAAGCAATAGCGTTTTATTGGCACAAAGGGATCGTTTACGCCCTTTACGGCAATAAAACTCGCTAAAATCTAAATTTTTTTTAAAAAAAGTAGTCCGGTTTTTCATACCTGAACGACAGCGCCAAAAAAATAGTATATGCTTAGTTTAACTTGAAAACATTATTCAAGTTAAAGGAGAAAATATGAATATAAGTAAAATATGCAAAGTAAACCTAACGAAATATCCAGTAAAGATGTTAAGCATGAAAAGAATTTTAATTTCATTCTTGCTGCTGGTTCTTTCTGGTCATCTTATCGCATCGGAAGATACGAAAGAAAATGAATATAATTTAATTCCCATTGGTGTATACAGTTATGCGTCACTGGGTTCTCAAAGCGTGCATTCACCCGGTGTGGCCATCGCGTTAAAGAATGATATAAACATGTTTGTTGCGTCATACCAATACAGCAAATTCATGAAAGACCCTCTCTTTAATGTGCCTTCAGATTATCATGCTACTAATTTTCTGGGAGACATACATCATGGAGCATTGAATACGCTTGTGATATTCAGAAGTGAATCGGACGACCCTTTTGGCGGGGGGTTGCGTACTTTTCAGCTGGGTACGGCGCTGGGGTACAATTTTTTTAACGGCGAATCTTCAACACTCATCTTTGGGATGGGTTTAGCGGTAGGAGATTTCGGAGTGGAACTTTCAAACGGAAAACCTCTTCTGGTTATTCCTGTTCCCCTAATACGCTACCAAAAAGAAAGCGACTTCATTAAAATTGATTTCAGCTTTTTAACCGGCCCCAATCTTTCTATGGCTTTGGCCCCAAAAAATAAAATTCGGCTAACTGGAGATGTTCGTTTCGACAGACTTCGCGATGCCGGGGATATTATTTTTGAGTCAATTTTGTGGTACCGCTTTTTCGATTCAACCCATGAGTTTGGCGACTTTGCCGGTATCGGCATTGGCCTAAAACGTGAAGACGCGACATTTGATCTGGCGAACAGAGAAGACGTGTTCTCAGTTCAGTATTATGGCGGCTTTGTCACATTTGACATATCGATTTTGAAGATATCTGCCGGATACGCATTTGGGGCAGTTGAACGCCATGGAGATGATTTCAAAACGGACCTTAATAACGGATTTTACACAGAGATTCAAGGTCTATACCAATTTTAAAAATTTTTTATAAAGGAGAAAACAATGATACATAAATACAACAAAACATTAACTTTTTACGGATACTCAGTACTCATCCCTTGGGTACTTTGGTTTGGGGTAGCCTACCTTAGCCACCTGCCCGAACAAAACATGCTGACTCTCTTGGGCCAGCAGATACTCGGGATGGGCGGTCTTATAGCGCCCGTGATCGTGGCACTGGCTCTTATTTACAAAAACAAAGAGCTGGTAGATGACTTTAAGAGTAGGTTCTTTAACATACAGGCATACAATCATGTTTACACATTTCTGTCTATCTTTCTGATTTTTATTGCCATGGTGGGCGGACAGCTTATTTCGCTGTTTTTTGGCCATTCTCTGGATCAGTTTATTATTACAGGCAACGCGACATTTACGTCAGCGCTCTTTTCGCCCTGGGTAATATTAATTTCGGCGCCTATTCTCGAAGAGTTTGCCTGGCACTGTTACGGAACAGATACTTTGCGTAGAAAGTATAATCTGTTTAAAACATCTATGATATTCGCAGTATACTGGGTGTTTTGGCATCTGCCCCTCTCATTTGTAAAGGGATACTATCACAGCAACGTTATAGCCGAAGGAACTTTGTACTCTCTTAATTTTATATTCAGCCTTTTTGTTTTTGTAATTCTAATGAACTGGCTGTATTATAAAACAAAAAGGAACATTCTGGTTCCCATCCTCTTTCATTTGTCTGCGAACATCAGCAATGAGATTTTTTCAACCCATCCAGACAGTAAAGTAATTCAAACAGGGCTACTTTTGATTGTTACAGTTTATGTTCTGATAAAAGACAGAGAGATGTTTTTTAATAAAGAGGTGCTTGATTAAATCATGAAGGGGCGTGTAAAAACACAGAAAATAGAAGCCACAGAGGGCACAGAGTTCACAGAGAATTTTATAAAATCTAAACTGTGCTTTTGTTCCTCTGCGGCAAATTTCTTACTTGATACACGACCCATATTTATATGAAAATGAAAAATTATTTAAAAGGAAATAGTATGCAAGTTATTAATAGAATCAAATTTTCAATGGTACACTTTTTTGAATCAATTATAAAAGTGAAGATTATAATGATGGTATTTGCAAGATT
This sequence comes from Spirochaetia bacterium, assembly GCA_029880285.1. Classification (GTDB taxonomy): domain Bacteria; phylum Spirochaetota; class Leptospiria; order Turneriellales; family JAOUOS01; genus JAOUOS01. The sequence continues at coordinate 35,251 of JAOUOS010000021.1, read as the reverse complement.
ATTGTTTTTTCTTGTTATTTCTTTCGGTATAATAGCTCTGCCGGCATACCGAGACAAGAAAAATTTATCAGAAGTTAAAAACCGCTTTCAAAAAGAGGTTGAGTTAATTGTAAAAGAGTATCGTTTTCCCGGGATGACGGCAGCCTATGTTCTTGAAGATGGAACTATAAACACATTTGCGGCCGGTTTTTCTGACATAGAACAAAAAATTCCCATGAGCGTAAACTCTAGAATGCTGGCGGCAAGTATTGGCAAAACGTTTACCGGGGCCGTTATACTCGATCTTGTAAGGGAGGGAAAGCTAAATTTAGATGTTCCCGTTAATCAATATATTGGCAGTGAAAACTGGTTTAAACAGTTGGCTAACAATAACGAGATTACGCTGCGGCATCTTTTAACCCACAGTTCAGGCATTGAAAATCATGTTGAATCGCCAAATTTTATAAAAGCCATTCAAACGAGCAAAAAAGGAGACCTACCCTATTTTAAACCCATAGAGCTGGTTTCATTTATACTGAATACCCCGCCTCTATTTAAACCGGGCAGCGGTTTTCATTACAGCGATACAGGATACATTATAGCGGGGCTCGTCGTTGAAAAAATAACCGGCAAAAATCTTTTTGGCGAAATAAAATCAAGACTGCTGGTGCCTTTAAATCTTAAAAATACCGAGCCCTCTGATAAAAAGGAACTTAAGGGTTTGGCATCGGGCTATCTTTCACCTGAAAATATTTTTCAGCTACCCGTGAAAACAACAATACGGCCCGGCTTAATGTCATGGAATCCCGGTATTGAATGGGCCGGCGGTGGCTTTATCAGCACATCAAAAGATCTGGCGGTTTGGGGCAGCACCCTGTATGAAGGCAGGGCCTTATCGGGTAAATACTTGAAAGAGCTTTTTCAAGGTGTTACCGCAGCACCCGGTACAAAGTACAGTATTGCCACAGCAATTACAGAAGATAACAAGGGTGATATTACCTACGGCCATAAAGGCTGGATTCCGGGATATTGTTCCAGTCTTCTGTATTATGCAAAGTATAAGTCTGTTGTCGCGTTTCAAATTAACACTGATATTGGCATTATCGGTAGCGACAAAGATGTACTATCAATCATTGAAACAAGGCTGGCTAAAATACTATTTGAAGTCACTGCCAATTGATATGAATATAAAAAAAAATTAAACCTCTTTAGAGGTAATTACAAAGGAGATAATATGCAAGTTACGAATAGAATTAAATTTTCAAAGATGATTTTTAGGGGAATGTTGAAAAGCGCAAAAGTATTCCTTATCGCTTTATGGTCATTGAATGTATTTTCGATAGACTATGTTACTATCGCCGGTGATACAAATGCCCGGCATAAATGGACCATGGACTTTAATCAAGAAGGAACCTATTCCAATATGATAATAAAAGATAAGGATGGGATAAAAAAAATCCGTATTCAAAATGAACAGGTCGTTTCAGTAGAAATTTTCGATGGTACCCGTTTACTAAGAAGAATTGATTACAATTACGTTTCAAAAGAGGTAATTGTTTTGATAAACCAAAACAATGGCACGGTGAAAAAAGAGGTAATTGAGTTAGAAGGCAATGTATGGGAAAATGAAACGATGATCTATTTAATTGGCAAACAAAAGCTGAAAGAAGGAAAGCGAATGTTGTTTCAAAATTTAAATAGTGAAGCCGTGCGCCTTGTTGAAATGTATCTAGAAAACAAGGGGATTGAGACAATTTACATCAACGGAAAGAGCTATGACGCAGTAAAATACGAAATGGGTTTAAACGGATTTTTTATGTCAAAACTATGGCCGCATAAATATTTCTGGTGGTATGAAAAATCGACAGGTACATTTTTACAATATAAAGGAATGGGCGAAGAAGGAGACATCCCCGAAACATATGAATTGGCTGATTAACTTTTTTGTTGATCAGCCAATTTTTTTATAAAAGATTATGACCCTATCAAATAACCAAAATTGTTAAAAATAGTTGACTATATATTTAATTATATCACTTTGTTATGCTGTATTATTTTAATAAATTAAGGCGGTATATTATGAAATCTTTCTGCAAAAAATCAATTTGCATTTTTTTATTTTTTACTATATTTTCTATTCACGCTCAAGAAACCAAAAAAAGAATCGCGGTACTTCCGTTTTCTCATGATAAAAATATATCTAAAGAAGAAAGTGGTTTTATTACAGAAAAAATACGCACCTCTTTAATTAAAACAGGATTATACGAAGTCATCAGTAACGATCAAATTGAAAATATGATGAAAATAAAAGGGGCAAAGCAGTCGGTTGGTGCCGGTTCATGCACAAGCGAAGAATGTATCATTGATCTAGGCAATGCTCTGGAATGTGAAAAAATGCTTACGGGCAATATACTTAAGGCATTTGGACTTTTTACCATAAATGGTAAAGTTTTAGATGTTGTAAGCCAGCACTATGAAAAAGCCGAAGAAGTAACCATAAGTAAAAAAGAAGAATTCCCTTTAGCGGCAGAAAATCTCGTCGCGAAAATAAGCGGTAAAAAGATTAAAGAACCTGATAAATTAATTAACAGGCGTGTACTTATACTTGACTTTGTTAACACACAAAACCGTGAGGAATTTGGTTATTTGGCGGTAAGTATTCCAGATGCTTTTTTAGAACCTATTCAAGCAACAAAAAGTTTTGATTTATTAAACAGAAACATTTGGCAAAAGCACGTTAAAAAAAACGATTACAAGCCTGAAGAAGCTTATGATGAAGATATTGCCATTAAGGTAGGCGCGAAAGCCGAGGCCGATGTTGTTGTTATCGGTAGTTTTTCTCTTATAGGCAGTCAAATGCAGATGGTTTCTAAAGCAATTCAAATATCAAGCCAAAGAGTAATGGTAACTAAAACTAAACTAACCGGTGTTGACAGCAATATGTTTACCGCTATCTCACAGCTTGCCGATGAAATGAGCACCGAGATGAAAAAAACTTTGCCTCCTTTGCCTCAAAAGGTACTTGTGCAAGAAAGAGTAAAATATATAGACACCGGTAAAAAAACTTATTCAGGAATGTTAGTACGAACGCTTATAATTCCCGGTTTGGGACATGTTTTCGCTGATCAATGGCGGGGATGGATTTATATGCCGTTATGGGTAGGCTCTATAGGAGCTTTTGCTTTTGGTGTTATGGATTTTGCAACCAAAGAAGAGGTTTATAATAACGCGTCAAACAATCTTGAAAAAACCTATGCCGAGATGAACGACGCTTTTTTGCTTAGAAATTTTTCATTTTTAGCCGTAGTGGGAGTTTATGCAATCAGCATAGCAGATATATTATTTTTTGGTAAATCTTACGAGCAATTAGCTTTTCATAAACAAAATACATCCGCATCGTTTTACGCTTCAATTAAACCAAATATTAATACCACGCAAAATAAAATAAATAACAAAAACTTAAATAATCAAGGAGATTTATATGTGTCGCTTAAATATGAAAAAAGGTTTTAAATTTTTCTTAAAACGATTTTTTGACTTTTACATTTTAATTATTTTATCTATTTCTGTAAATCAATGTAATATGTTTAAATATGAAGAATTACCCAGAAGAGAAGATCATATTCCCGGCAAAGACCTACCATCAAGTGTAGATACGAATGCGCCTTCTACGCCCGCGAGTTTATTGGCAGCAGCGGCGGGGCCTAACCAAATAAATCTTTCATGGGAAGAATCAACCGACGACAAATCGGCGCAGGCAAATCTGCTTTATGAAATATGCTTTGATACCGAAACTACCGGCTGCGATACGTTTACCGCTGATCAAACCACGGCAGAAGGCGTAAGTTCTTTTACGGTGGGAGGTTTAGAGCCGCTTACATTATATTACTTTACCATAAGAGCTAAAGATAAAGCCGGCAATATAAGTTTGCCAAGTGATCAAGCATCTGCCCAAACTTCTGAAATAGATACATTAAACTCGCCTACATTTGATCCTGCTGCCAGCTTATACGCGGCTTCTCAAAATGTTGCCATTAACGCAGATGAAGCAGCATCTATTTGTTATATGTTAGGAACGGCACCCACAACAGAACCAGCATGTGATTCTTCAGCTGTTTGTCCCACGGGTTGGACATTATATTCTGCACAGGTAACTATTTCAGCAACAAACACATTAAACGCATTCGCGTGCATGATTGGATATAAAGATTCCGCTGTATCAAGCGGTACATACACTATTGACAGCACCTCGCCTGCGGCGCCTTCGAGTTTGAACGCTACGTCTGGCGGTACAACTCAAATTAATCTTTCATGGGTAGAATCAACCGACAATAATTCGGCTCAGACAAATCTTGTTTATGAAATATGCTATGGTTTAACTGCTACCGCGTGTGATGTTTTTTCAGTAGACAAAACTACATCTGCGGGGGCTGCCTCTGACAGCATAGCAGGTTTGAATCCGAATACAATGTACTATTTTACAATTAGGGCCAAAGATGAAGCGGGAAATATTGGACCGGTAAGCAATCAGGCTTCTGTTTCAACAGACGCTGTGGGTATACTAAGCGCGCCTTCGTTTAATCCTATAGCCGATTTATATACAACGGCGCAAGATGTAACTATTTTGGCCGACGCTGGCGCGAATATTTGCTATAAAATAACAGATACTCCGGGAACGCCCGCATGTGACACCTCGGCAGCCTGCCCCGCTACATGGACACAATATTTAACACAGGTAAATATTGCAACAACAAGCACATTAAACGCGTTTGCGTGCAGGGTGGGTTATACCGATTCAATAGTAACCAGCGGTCTTTATACTATTGATACAACAGCGCCCACGGCGCCTTCAGGTCTTCTCGCTGTATCAGCCGGTACAACACAGATTGATCTTTCATGGACACAATCGACAGACCCTGGCGGTTCTGCCCCGGCAAATCTGGTTTATGAGATTTGTTACGGCATTAACTCTACTGACTGCGATACTTTTACCGTACAAGATACAATTACAGGAGCCGGTTTGACTACTATAACTCTATTAAGCCCAAATACAACATATTATTTTACTGTGCGGGCCAAAGATGAAGCGGGAAATGTTGGACCGGTAAGCAATCAGGATTCTGTTTCAACAGACGCTGTGGGTATACTAAGCGCGCCTTCGTTTAATCCTATAGCCGATTTATATACAACGGCGCAAGATGTAACTATTTTGGCCGACGCTGGCGCGAATATTTGCTATAAAATAACAGATACTCCGGGAACGCCCGCATGTGACACCTCGGCAGCCTGCCCCGCTACATGGACACAATATTTAACACAGGTAAATATTGCAACAACAAGCACATTAAACGCGTTTGCGTGCAGGGTGGGTTATACCGATTCAATAGTAACCAGCGGTCTTTATACTATTGATACAACAGCGCCCACGGCGCCTTCAGGTCTTCTCGCTGTATCAGCCGGCACAACACAGATTGATCTTTCATGGACACAATCGACAGACCCAGGCGGTTCTGCCCCGGCAAATCTGGTTTATGAGATTTGTTACGGCATTAACTCTACTGACTGCGATACTTTTACCGTACAAGATACAATTACAGGAGCCGGTTCTACTACTATAACTCTATTAAGCCCAAATACAACATATTATTTTACTGTGCGGGCCAAAGATGAAGCGGGAAATGTTGGACCGGTAAGCAATCAGGATTTCACTACAACTGATCCGCTTGGTACCGTAAGCACGCCTACTTTTGGTACCCCACCCGGTACTTATGCCGCTTCTCAAGATGTAAGCATTTCATCTGACGCGGGTGCTACCATTTGCTATAAAATAACAGATACCCCGGGAAGTCCGGCGTGCGACGTTTCAGCGGCATGCCCTACCGGATGGTCAACATACGATTCGGCAACCCCGACGCCGGTTACCATTTCAACGCCCGATACCGCTTTGCAGTTAAATGCCTTTGCGTGCAGGGTTGGTTATTTAGATTCTTCTCTTTTAAGCGGAATGTATACTATTGATCAAACCCCGCCGGGAGAAGTGACCGGCTTAGCCGCGGCTATTGGCGATAACTGGGTAGATTTAAGCTGGAGTACAGAGCCAACGGGAGATGCCGACTTTGATCATCTTGAAGTTTCATGGTCGTCCGGATGCACGACAGCGCAGATAGTAGCTATAGGCGTAAAAGCTTATAAAGTGATACTGGATGATACCTGCGCCGCAAATGGTTTGGCGGCAGATACCACTTACACATTTACGGTTCAAACGGTAGATACACTTGGGAATATATCTACAGGGGTGACTGTCAATAATGTAACAACGCCGCCCGCAGCGGGATTTAAAAAAATGTATACCCTAAACGGAAAAACTTTTAATATGGTGTATGTTCCAGGTAAAACTGTACCATTAGGTGTAGATGAAACAGGAGATCCTATTGGTACCGGTGCTATTTTTGCTCCATCGCCAGCAACCGTAGAAAATGTCTATATTGGCGAAACAGAAGTAACCTATGAACTTTGGAGCGCCGTTTACACATGGGCAACAGTTGGTGATGGCGCGCCTGTTGATATAGGCGAGGGTCTTTATAGTATTGCCAATTCTGGCGTTCAAGGCGCTGGCGGGGGTACTACTGTACAACACCCAGCAACGTCTATGTCATGGCGTGATGCTATTGTCTGGACAAACGCGCTTACTGAATATTATAACGCGTATAAAGATGCAGCAGATCCTGTTTTTGACTGCGTATATACAACAGATGGCACAACGCCAATTCGAACAAGCACAAATATCGGTTATGTAAATCCACCCGTACCACCGCTGGGAACTCAGGATAATCCAAATATAAATACAGCCGCCAAGGGTTTTCGTCTGCCTATTCGAACTGAGTGGGAACTGGCTGCCCGTTATAAAGTAGATAGCAATTTTAACGATATTTTGGATGATAATACTGAATACTATCCGGGAAATTTTGCCAGCGGCTCAACGGTACCATACTTTGATGCAACCGCAGCAACAGAAAATGCCTTAGTTGCCGTATGCGGCGCAACTGGAACAGCAGCTGTTGGCAGTAAAACCGCAAACGCGCTGGGTATTTTTGATATGAGCGGCAATGTTCATGAAATGAACCCGGGACCAGGGCTTGTTGACCCTACTATATGGATATATCGTGGCGGTACATATAGTACCGCATGCAATAATTCTGGGGGGCAAAAAGAGATACAGTTAGGTTATCTTCTTGAAGCTTCGCCAGATTTATTTGCAGACATTTTGGGGTTTAGAATAGCTAAAAACCCATAATCTGCATAGGAATAAATTCCCATGCAGATTATTAAAATGAATATAGAAATTATTTAACTTTGTGTATTATTTCGTGGCTTGTACTGGTAAGAAAATCTTTTGTGCCGGGAATAAAAGTTGCAAATATTTTATGTTTACCAGTTTTCAGTTTGCTTATAGCCAAAACCGCATTGCCTTTTTTATCCAGAGAAACCGGTTTACCCACATTTTTACCATTTATCATAAACTGTATTTTTCCCGTCAGTTTATTTTTTCTGCTTTTTGCAAAAACAGGCTTAACACTCGCGATTAATGTAATTTTTTCATTCTTTTTGCTAGCGCCTTTCTTTGATCTAATAATGGTTTTTGTAAGACCATTTTTTAATTCATAGTTATCTTTATAACCCTGCGCAAAAATTTCATCATTTGTTAAAGTAACATCTTCAATACAGTTTTGTTTGTCATCTTTATCTTTTATATCTTTACATGCTTTTTTTGCCTTTGTCAATGCTTTTTGATCAGCTTTTTCAGCCTTTCCTTTTCCTTTTTTTAACAGCCGTTTTGGTTTCTTTTTTGTTGTCGTACTTGAAGTGGTTCCCACTGTACTTTTTACCGCTTCTTCAAGAACGGCTAGTTTAGCTTCTGTTTCTTCAAGCGAGGGTTTTTCAATAACACACGCGCTGCCGGGATAAGGCGGCCAGTTAAAATTAGTAAAATGAGCGGTAGACTGCCCCGGTGAGTAATCAAACAGGCTTCGTGATTTAACCACCCGCCAAGGGTCGGCAAATTTTTCATACATAGTGTAATATCTTTCTTCTTCAGTAGAAGGCTTTTTACCGAGAGAGGCTCCATCAGGTAGCAAGGGAAGCCAGTCGCCTTTTTTAATAAAACCCATGGTTCCCATAGATGAACTTGCGTTAGAAACCGTAATGTTTAAATAGGGCTGGCCATACCATTTATAAGCAAAAGCGACTACTTTTGCTCCGTTAGGATAGTCAATTTCTATCCCCTTCCAATAAGAACGATAACGCGTAACTTCTTTTATATAACCGCCATCCAGTTCTTGCCCCGCGCTTGTAATCGTTGTTACTTTACCATCAATTCTTACCTCAAAAGGCGACTTTCCGTCGAGACCAGGCTGGTAAGTAACACGATTCTTACCTACTTTTGTGGCAAGACCCGTATTCAAATCTACGCATGTTCTAAGATCTGTATATGAATTATAAATAGTATAGCTGTTGCTTGGAGATATAGCAGTATGTCTCAATTGTAATTCTATACCATCCCCACGAAGAGCTACAAACTCACCGTCAGGCTGAAAATCATACCTGATACCGTTTACTGTTCTAAGATGAGGATCTCCTTCATTCGCGGCTGCACCTCCTAGAATCAAGTAGTCGGTATAACCTTCTGATTTAGAGGTTCCGTTTGGATTATCACCTGTACTATTTGAATAATCGGCCCAAACCGGATGTACAGCGCCTTGAAAGTATTGTATTCCCGTATACTGGCCAAAATCATTACCTAGTCCCGGTGCTGTGGATGCCCCATTGCTAATAAGCCGATTTAAAGACACACCATCTGCACTATCAACAATAAATTCAGGCTTATTTCCCGCAATATAAGGTCTTGTAAGCATAGCGCAATAAAATTGCGCTGTAGCAAATGGTGAAGCTGTATCATTTCTTGTATCATACCAACAAATAGAAATATTACCTGACTTTGGGTTACTATCCAGACTCGGTAAAAATGCGCTTTTATCCGCCTTGTTGATGATTTTTGAAGTAAAGAGTGCAAGACCATCATCATATTCTACCCATGTACTACCCCAGTCTTTATACCAGAGTTTAATATTCGTAACGGTCGGCGAAGCTTCATTTGTCGGTTCATCTGTATAAACCAAATATAATCTTTCAAAAGCAAGACTTTCTGTCCCGCCAAAAGATGATGCTCTATCATAAGCAATACTCACACCGGCATTGACTCCTTTAGAACCTGCTGCATCTATTTTATCAGATGTACTAACATTTGTTAATGCCACATTTTCAGCCGGGTTTGCCCAATTGTTTGATAAGCCATCTGGGACTGTATCAGAACTCGTTATTACTTTTATTTGTGAATTAGGGTCTGCCGATAATGTAATTACTTGACAGGCAATGGAAACATTGCCCTGAGGTGAAATAGAAATATCTCCATAGTCACAGTCATTTAATGCCGCTACAGTTTCTTTATCTGCGTCGGTAGCGCCTGCAGCAATTATATTAAAACCAACGGCCTGCATAGTAACACCGGCAGCATGTTGTGTCCATGAGACCCAAAGTTGTTCAGACCTGTTATATGGCGCAGGAATCGCTGCCTCTGAAGTTCTTACAGTATCTACGGTAATAGCAGGTTTAGTTACCAGGCCCCCCACGCCGGCAGTATAAGATTTTACATTTGCAAAATTAAAGCCGTTATCAGTACTTAGAATCAGCTCTAGTGATTCTTCGCCGCCTCCAGGATTGCCAGCATACACAATGTAAATATTTCCAAAAATATCCCAGGCAACATCAGGCGAACCATTAGCCGCGACGATTCCGGCGCCCTGTGTAGTGTTACCATCAGCTATTACTTTATCGCCGCCTGTATCTGGATCATCAACAAATTTCCATGTACTCCCTCTATCAGTACTATAAACGGCAATCAATCCGGGACCACTATGATCACATACCGCATATAGATTCATCTTATTAGTAGGATTCACAGCAATTGAACAATTGTTTACATCACCCGATATTTTTGATAAGTTTTTATCCGTACCCGATAATACTTGTGCTATTAAAGAACTATTGGGCATAAGAAATAACAGCAGTTGTAATCCAAATATAAGATTTTCCAAATTATTCTTTAAGTTTTTTATAATATTAGTTTTTTTACTCTTCATTTTTATATCCTCCCTTTAATTGGCCCAAATACCAATTTTAGATTTTTTAGCCTCTGATTCTGCTTTTGCCAATTGACCATATTTATAATCAAAACCTGATTGTTTCTTCACAAAGCCTTTTCGAATTAATTCTAAGCCTATATTTATATTTCCCTTTTTCTTATCAATAACATATAAATCAGCTTGCATTGACGTATTATTTTCCATATTCCTAACTCGAATCAATGCTGGTATATTACCACGAATTAAAGATTCTATATATTTAATGGCACCCTGATTTGCACTTTTATTTGTTGAAATATCTATTCCCGCAATAGTTATTTTAATTGTTTTACCTTTATATACAAAATCAACACTATTGACATTGTTTACTGATTTTATTATACCAGAATAAACAGTACCCCCATAAACCCACGATCCGGCTCCCGCCATCAAAAACAGCCATGTGCAAATTAATGCTGTTTTTTTCCTAATATTTATTTTTTTTATCACCTTTTTCATAATAGACTCTCCTTAAAAAATTATTTTTACCGCATATCGTTTATGCACGGGAATTTTATTTTTTTTTGCCACACCCTAAACATTTGAACAAATGCGTTGTGTTCTAATGCCACATTTATATATTTTGCCATATAAAACTGCTTATCTTTAGAACATTTATGTCACCTTAAATAGTTTCATTAAAATGTCAACATTTTTATAAAACATTTAGATTGTATTAAGATTGATGTATATATTTTTGGCGAATGCTGTATGGGCAAATTTTAAGATATGCAATATTTATAATTATTAAGATTCAGAGTTTGACAGTTTGTGCCATTATTTAAAAGACAAGGGGCGTAGCAAGAACGCCGCGCTGTCTTTTCCGTTTAACACACGGCTATCACCCTTTGGGCACGAACTCAGCGGGCAATTAAAGTACATGGGAACATCGGCTTCTTTCAAAAAACGCAGATTTTCGCTCTGCCGCCTCTGGCATATTTCGCGTTAAAAAAATAAAGCCGCGGCGAACACTGTATTAATCTCCCAGTTTCTTATGCTTTTATCAAAGTGAATATTCCTATTACGATAAATCCGGTACCGGCAATATAATGTAGCATCTTTTCACTAATATACTGAGAAATTAAACTACCCGCTAAAACACCTATGGCCGATGTCACAATAAGAGCTAATGAGGCTCCTATAAAAATTGTTAATTTACTTACGTTTTTATCAGCCGCGAAAAGCATCGTAGCCAACTGTGTTTTATCGCCAAGCTCGGCCACAAATACTGCCGCGAAAACAGTTAATAATATTTTATAGTCCATGTTTTACTCACTTTTTATAATTTGATTCCAAAGGTTTTTTTGAATTGGATAAGACAAGTTCTTTAATATTATGTAAAATAAATAAAGTATTTATTCACTTGTATCAGTATCATCTTTTGAATGCTTCTTTTTTCGCGTATACCTTTTTTTCGACGGAATAACAGAAGTGGGTTTTGCCTGCAATTTTTCGCGTGAGATTTTTTTAAGAACTTTTGAAATATCTATTTTATTTTTATTTTTCTTCTTATTTTTCTTTTTCATACAAATTTATAATTGCAAAAAGGTGTGCAATAAAAATTCGGCGCCTTCTTCAAGCTTTCTGCCCAATATATAACCTTTGGTTTTATAAGAAATATCCAGAGCTATTTTATGATTTTTACCAATATGATAAGCCGGTATCAAAGAAGCGCCAAAGCCAGCGCCAAAAAGGTCCTGGTTAAAAACATCAAAAGCCGTACCCAGCGAGAAAGTATCGCCTTTTATTATCTCAGGCATAAAAACACCGAAGCCGTAATTTTTAAATGGCCTGCCGTATCTTATATTTAACGCGACATATTTTTTATTTATTCGAAAATGATTTATAATATAAACCTCATAACCCAGCGCGCCGGGATTAAACTGCAAAGAAAACATCCATCCGAACATACGATCGCCAAAAAACCACGGATTTTGTACTAAGGGCGCGGTTTTATAATCGGCAGTAAAACCGGCAGCCGACTGGTAAAGCATGGGATCTAAAAAAGTAACGGCAAGATTAACCCAGAATATTTCATTATACAAATCAACCAAATCGGGATCGGTTTTATTTTCAGTCGTAACCGAGGGCCGCGCGTAATAATGTTCAAAAATAATTTTCGTATACTGAACCGGATCGCCGTAAGAATTTTTCCATGTGTCGGTTTTTTTAGCGTCGACAGAGGCAAACAATAAAGTATACATCGGAAAAAATATACTTTGAATAAAACTATGTCCCATATCTTCGGCATAGCGGTAACCATGCAAATAAAAATCATATTCGGTTTGACGGCGCATTAAGTTGTTAATCTCGAAACCTCCCGAAGACATCAATGCTTCTTGCTCTGGTTTCGCGCCGTCTTCGGGCATAATCATTTTCATAACAGGAATAGGAAACTGGTATTTTGTCATTATAAAATTACCACCAGCCTGGTTGGCCCTGCACCAGTGCCCTGTTTCATGCGGCCATAAAGTAAAATGAAAAGTAACCAAAGTGTTCCATACCGGTTCAATAAACATTCCTAAAGTTTGGGGCATATGCGGCGAGATTAGTTTGTAGTATAAATCATAACCCAGTTTGTTAAACAAAATGCCGTTTGCCGCCACAAATCTTGAATCGGTAAAATAGCCAAGCGTTATTTGATAATCTTTTGGCAGACTTAAGTTTTCATCAGATTTCTCTGAAACCGCCTGTTCAATTTCTGTTTTGTCGTTTTGCAAATCTTCAGGCTCTGCTGTTTGAGCCATAACAACCGCAGCGCTAAAAAAACAAATAAGAAAAATAATGAATTTTACGGTTTTCATTTGAAATAGAAATATTGAAGAAATAAGAAGTATTTGTATAATCATTTTGTCAAGCTAAAATGAAGAAACAAAAAAAGCTTTACAACGATAATTATATTTAATTCACTTGTAGTAATGAAATATATTAGGATAAATATATATTGCAACTATTTTATGTATCTTTCACTATTTATATTTATAATAAATTCTATAAATTCCGAAGAATCAGTAAGATGTGATGGATCTTTATTCGGAAAGGACGATCTACAGATAGAGGTACGCGAAAAATGCGGTGAACCGGCCGATGTAATCCGATTTTCAAAATATACAATTATTCACAGTAAATATTTAAAAATGAAAAAAAAAGAAAACCGTCTTATTGAAAAATATATTTATGAATATCAAGACAGCAAAACTTATATTCAAGATTTAAAAGAATTTGAAAATAAAAATCATCCGCATGATAAAATACTTTCTGAATTTGAAGACAGTGAAAACGCTAAAGATACAAATCAAAATAACAGTAGTTCTAATGATAAAAAAATAAATAAAGATGAAAAAATAAAAACTATTCAAAAAAGAAAAAAATACATGAAAGAATCAGAAATTGAATCTATTGAAAAAGAGTATGAAATTATTTGGATTTGTAGAAAATATGAAGATGATTTTGAACAGTGGATTTATAATTTTGGCCCTAATAAATTTACGCGCATTATTACTTTCTTAAAGGGTAAAATTATAGAAATTGAAACCGGTGATTATGGCTTTTAACGAATATTTAACAAAAAATTCTATTTTTAAGTATATATGACAACTATTTGAATCCTTTATTTGACAAAATAAACAGATAAAAATATTTACCTACCTAAAAGTAAAAACGTATTATATAAAAATGAATATTGATAGCAATAAAGAATTAAACGATAAAACAATATTACGTTTAATTACAAAATACAATACTCCTGTTCCCCGGTATACGTCATATCCAACAGCTGTAGAGTTTAGGCCCGACTTTAAAGAAAATATATTTTTTAAAGCGTTAAGTGAATTAAACCCAGAAAATTCTATAAGTGTTTATATTCACATTCCTTTTTGTGAAAACCGATGCCTTTACTGCGGATGCAACGTTCTGGTAAGCCGCAAGCGTGAAATAGCCGATATCTACATAAATTATCTTATTGAAGAAATTAAAATAAAACTAGAAAGTGTAAAATTTAAACCCAAGGTAAGCCAGCTTCACTTTGGCGGCGGCACACCAAATTATTTAACATTAGATCTTTGGAAAAAACTGGTAAAAACTTTGAAAGAATCTTTTATATTTAATAATGATATTGAATGGAGCGTAGAACTTGATCCTATGGCCTGTGATATCAATTATTTAAATACGCTGCAAAACTTAGGCATAAACAGAGTAAGCTTTGGCGTGCAAGATGTGAATAGAAAAACGCAGGAAGCCGTAAACAGAATACAAGACATGAATCATATAAACAGCTTAATTGACCACTGCCGAAAATTAAAATTTGATTCGGTAAATATAGATTTCATTTACGGGCTGCCCCATCAAACTTATGAGAGTTTTAAAGAAAATATAAAATGGATAGATAAATACCGTCCCGATAGAATTGCCATATTCAGTTATGCCCACATCCCATGGATAAAAAAGCATCAAAACAAAATGCCATTAGAAGCATTAACAACACCTGAAGAAAAACTTAAAATTTATCTTGGGGTTCAAAAAGACTTAAAAAAAGCAGGCTATCGTCAAATAGGTATGGATCATTATGCTTTACCTGAGGATCCTTTAAGTTTAGCTCAGGAAGATTACAGCCTTCATAGAAATTTTATGGGATATACCACGCAGGCTAATTTAGCTATGCTTGCTTTTGGCGCAAGCTCAATATCTGAAGTAAACGGCGTATTCGCGCAAAACCATAATAAATTAAAAGCCTACAAAAACTCTATTACCGAAAAAAAAGACTGGTTTGAAAAAGGTTTAGAAAGAAACGAAGATGACGAAAAAAGAGAAGAAATAATTCAATCTATTATGAATAATTTTCGCGTAAATATTAAAAATTTTGAAAAGAAATGGAATGTTGATTTTCAAAAAAAATACTTAAAAGAATATCTAAAACTAAAAGAACTTTCAAAAGAAGGTCTGGTAAATATTTCTAACAACGAAATAAACGTTACCGAATTAGGCAGATACATAGTTAGGCATATTGCTAAAACCTTCGACGCTTACCGGCATGAAGGCGAAAAAATAGGCTTTTCTAAAGGTATTTAGTCTTTTTATTTTTCTTTAGAAGAAACCATCGACTTTAGACTTTCAAACGGGCTTGAAGTTAATGTTTGAGAACGGCTTTCTTTTTCTATATACTGAGCCATTTCCATTTTTTCAAGAGCATAATCAACATCCCTTGTCGATAAAGAGATTTTTCTTTTTTCATGATCAATGCTTTTTATAACAACTCTTATTTTATCGCCCTTCTTAAAGGTTTTTTTTATGCTGGTTTCCTGATCTTTTGTCATGGCGCTAAGATGAACAAGACCTTCATATTTTTCATCAATACGTACAAATATGCCAAATTCAACAATACCTGTTACGGTGCCGTCTACAACTGTACCTCTGGGAAATTTTCTTCTTAACTCTTTATATGGGTTGGGCAGTATGTGTCTAATGCTCGCGCCTATTTTTCTTTCTTCAAGATTTAATTCAATAATCTTAAATTCTACCTCTTCGCCTTTTTTATAAAGGTTTTTAGGCTCAGGAACAGGTTCATCCCATGACAAGTCTTCCTTTCTTATTAAAGCGTCAATATCATTGGTAACGCTTACAAAGAGCCCGAAAGCGGCTGTTTTTTTAACTTTGCCTTTTAACACATCACCAATTTTTATGGTATCTCTTACCAAATCCCATGGATTTTTTTGAAGTTGTCTTAACCCTAATGATATTCTTTTATTTTCAGGATTAATACCTATTATCTGCGCTTCAATTTCATCGCCAAGTTTTACAATTTCTCTGGCATGATTTACTTTTCTTGTCCAGCTCATTTCAGAAACATGAAGCAACCCTTCTAAACCTTTACCAAGTTCAATGAACGCGCCGTAATTAGCAACAAACGATATTTCACCTTTTACTTTGTCACCAATTTCAAATTTTTCCATGACAGATTCCCATGGATCATTGGTAAGCTGTTTTAAACCTAGTGATAAACGGTGATTTTCTGGATCTATTTCAAGTATTCGTACCTTTAAATCGCTTTCAACCGGAATTTTTGATTTAAAATCATCAGCATGACGCTCCCAGCTGATGTTTGATTTATGTAAAAAACCTTCTATATTTTCAATTTTCACGAAAGCACCGGTTTTAATGTGCTTTGTAACTTTACCTTCTACAATATCGCCAATTTTTATTTTACCTAAAAGATCTTGCCATAATTGATCATTTTGCTCTTCTTGATAGGCTCTTCTTGATACAATGCCTGTTTTTCTTTTATGATTTAATTCTAATATTTTACACGTAACATATTCGCCCGCAATATCCGAACGCTTATTTTCTGATGACCAAAACTGCCCCATTTGAGAATGAGGTAAGAACATAGATAAGCCCTCTATATTTACCAGATATCCCTGTTTAATTTTGCTTTCGACAATACCATCTACCGGTACTTCTTTTTCAAAGGCTTCTTGAACGATTTCCCATCCTTTTCTTTGCTCTAATTCTCTTTTTGACAATAAAAAAAGACCGGTATCTTTATCTATAGTTTTTACAATAGCTTCAATTTCTGAGCCCTTTTTGGGCGCTTCAGTAAATTCTTTTAAGTATATTTTACCCTCAGATTTTGTGCCCATGGCTACAATAACCGATTCTGGGTTTACTTCGGGGTGAAAACCTACAACCTCCCCGTTTATAATGGTACCTGGACGAATATCGGTAATACCTACTTCTACCGAGTTTAACAGGTCTTCCATTGAAATATCAGATTCTTGAAAAGATATTGGTGATACTGCCATACTTACCTCAATAAAGTAAAATTTTATGCTTTACTAATATTTTCTAAAAAATTTTTGATTCTTAAAGAAGTGCTTCCCTGAAGATATCTTATTATATTTTCTATAACCTGTTTTATATTTTTACCGGTGGTGTCAATGAAAATGGCGTCTTTTGCAGGTTTTAACGCTCCAACTGGCCGTTTTTCATCATCTTTATCACGGGTAACAATTTGATCGACTACTTCATCTATTGTTATATGGGGATGCTTTTCTTTAAACTCAAGAAAACGTCTTTTGGCTCTTTCTTCAGCGCTTGCGGTAACAAAAAACTTAATATCCGCGTCATAAAAAACAACCGTACCCATATCCCGCCCGTCTGCCACGATAGGATACTTTCCCGCTAGATTTCTAAGGGTATCGTTTACCATATTTCTTGTATTTATATTATCGGCGACTGCTTTAATATTTTCTGATATCCGCGGAGTTCTTATATATTCTTCTATATTTTCATTATTTACCATTGTTATCTGCAGGTTATTTATAAATTCAATATTTATTTTCAAGTTTTTTATTAAATTATTTATTTCTTCACGTTGAAATATTTCTTCAGAAATTATTTCGTTTTCATTATTTTCGTTTAAGTATTTTAATATAAAATAAGTATACGTTCTATACAAAGCTCCCGAATCAATCTGATAAAATCCATACATTTTAGCCAGCTCTTTCGCAAGAGTAGATTTTCCCGAACCGGCATGTCCATCCATTGTTATTACGGGCATTTCAATCATAATACTTTACGGTTTTGTTTAGAATATTAAAAAAATCAGGAAAACTGGTATGAATCCAATTTATATCTTTAATATTTAACATTGTCTCTTTATTTTCTTTTAAATTGTTATTTACGTAAGATTTCTCACGCGCCACCGCGAAAGACATTATAATTCTATGGTCCATAAAACTTTCTACGCTACCTTTTAATACGGCATCGGGATCTCCTTTTAAGCTTAGGCCGTCAGGATATTCCGTAACATTAACATTTAAGTTTTTTAAATTTACAACCATGGCACTTATTCTATCTGATTCTTTAACTCTTAATTCTTCGGCGCCTCTAAATTCAAACGTACCCTCGGCAAAAAGACCCGCTATGGTTAATATTGGCAGTTCGTCAATAACCGAAGGAATATCTTTTTTATCAATAGTAATACCCCTAAGCCGCGAGGGTCTTACTATAATGTCGCCCCCTAACTCACCGCATTTTTTTTCTTTAACAATTTTTTCTATATTGCCGCCCATTTGTTTTAAAATATCAATATATTTATCACGAAAAGGATTAAATAAAACGTTCTTTATTTTAATTTCGCCTTCATTGGCAAGTAAACCTAATACCACAAAAAAAGCGGCTGAAGAAATATCTGACCAAATATCATAAGTTTGGGGTTTTAATTCATACGGCGGATGCATTGAGATTTTATTTTGTTTTCTTGAAACTGTTATGCCGGCGCTTTCAAGCATATTTTCAGTATGATCGCGGGAGGGATGTATCTCTTCAAGTTCAAAATCTATCTGAGAAGCTATCGCGGCTAACATCAGGGCCGATTTCACCTGCGCCGAACCCAAAGTTTCTTTATAAATAATAGGGTTTAATTTTTTACCTTCTACTGTAATGGGCAGTTTATCCATAGGATTAAAATAAGCGTTAAATAAAGTTAATGGTTCTGTAATTCTCTTCATTGGTCTTTTGCGAAGACTTTCGTCGCCGTCAATAACCGCCGTAATATCTTTCAATCCCGAAAAAAGACCCAAGAGAAGTCTTGCTCCCGTGCCCGAATTGCCCGCGTCTATAACTTCACGGGGAGATAAAAAAGAATTCATGCCCTCTGATAGTATTTCAAATTTTCCAGATTCAATATCACCTGAAACAGACGCTCCTAGTTTTTGCGCGGCCTTTAAAGTATTAATTGTGTCTTCTGCCGTAAGAAAATTATTTATTTTAGATTTTCCTTTGGCTAAGGCGGCAAAAATAGCGGCTCTATGAGATAACGATTTATCTCCCTGTAATACTATACTGCCTTCAACTTTTAATTTGCTCATTGATTATTTGTAAAAATGATATTTTATTCGCTGGTTTTTAATATTTTCTTTCTTATCTCTGATGATTTTTCAAAAATTTCAGCTATGGGCAAAGCCTTTTTTTCCATTGCCTGCCGCCAGTTTCTCGCTAAATTCTCTAAAGACTGCATATACTTTGTTACTTCTTCAAGGTTAGATTCAATAATACCCTGCCATAATTGAGGATTACTACCTGCCACCCGTGTTAAATCGCGAAAACTGCCTCCTGTTACATTATAAGGCACCTTGTAAACTTCGGGAATATCATTAATTAAATGAGAAACAAGACAAGAAGCCAAATGAAGACCATGGCTTAAATAAGCCGCCCATTTATCGTGATTTTTATGCGATACCCGGTAGGTATTGGCCAATACACTCTTCCAAAAATTTTCAATTTCACACACCGTATTTTCATACACATCTGCTTCATATTTTTCAGCCATTTTCTCTGCGGGAGTGATAAAAATAGTTGCTTTTGAAAATAAACCTTCTCTGGCGTTTTCAGGCCCCCCTAAGTCGCTGCCTGCCATAGGATGAGAACCCACAATCAGCAGCTTTTCGTCCCACTTATTTACCCACTCTATTAAATCTGATTTTGTAGAGGCCATATCTGTTATCCAGATATTTTCAGGAACATTATTTTCTATAAATTTTTGAAAAAGCGGAAATATGGTGTCAATTGGCGTGCCAATAATAATGCCATCGCATATCTTTAAAGGCTCCCATAAAGAGTTATCTGTTGTCTGGTAGCAGTTTTCAAAACCTATTTTTTTAAGCGTATTTAAATTTTTTTCAGATCTTACGCAGCCAAAAACCTGATGACCCAGCTTTTTTAAGTCGTAAGCCAAAGAAGCGCCAAGCAGACCCATCCCCCAGATAAAATATTTTTTAGGCTTATTTTGACTTTCGTTTTGCATAAAAAAATAAATATATAATGTATGAACAAAAAACCTATTCACGTCTGCAACTATTCTTTAAATTATTAGAAAAAGTCATAATTCAAACAGAAGCAATTCTATTCATTGTAGCCGCAAACCCGGCTATATGCGCCCTTTTTACCGAACCTGTATTTTTTGACAGGCCGTTTTTATACTTTTTTACTTCTACAGTAACAATAGAAAACTGGGAACAATATTGGTATTATTAAACTTTTAACCAGATTATCTTAACTTTACCGGCTTTTTAGGTTCCTTTCTTTCGCTGGTTTTTCGTGCATCTTCAGATTCAGACTCGTGAATATTTTCAGAGTTTTCTTTTATATTTTTATCTATATTTTGCTTTTTGTTCGCTAAAAGTTTACTTTGGTTTTCATTACTTTTTATCATTTCATTAAGTCGGTTTATTTCAGAATGTAAACGGTTAATTTCATCTTTTTTAAATGAATATTGTTTTAATTGATCATTTAAATCTTCAATTTGCTTTAAAGCTTTTCTAAGTTCTGTTTTTAACTCTTGTGTAGTAGCGTTTTGATTATTAATTGTTCTTTTATAGGTTTTTACTTCTTCTTGCAGTATTTTATTTTTTTCTGCGCTTTCGGTTAGTTTTTCCTGACTTTTTATAAAGGCTTCTGCGTTTTCTCTTGCTTTTTTTTCTAAACTTTTTAACTGCTCTTCATAAGTTTTTATTTTTTCAGAATTTTCGTCTATAATGTTTTTATTATTATCTAATGTGTTTTCTAGTTCGCTTATTTCATCTTCTGATAATTTGCTTCTTTCAGATTCGTTTAAAAGCTTTTTATTAATTTCATCATTTATTAGTTTTAAATCTAAAGACTGTTTCATTAGTAAATCTAACTTGCTGCCTGTTTCTGCTAGTTTATTTTGCGCGTCGGTAAGTTCTTTTTTATTTTTCATAACCTCATTTTGAAGCCCAACAATACCGCCGGGCAAAGCCTGATTAAAAACTTCATCAAAAATCATTTTAGTTTTATTAAAATTTTCAAACTTAAAAAGCCCCTGATTATTTTCTATAATTTCGGCAATAATTTTCATTTTGTGTTTTTCATCTAAATCTTTAAAATTTGCCTTATCTGTAATTTCAATTAACTTATTTAACGTACTAATTTGCAGTTCTTTATTTTTAATGCCTGTATTAATTAAATGAGTTACAATAGGGGCGGCTAATGAAGTTATTAAAATGGTAAGCACGGGTACGCTTATTAAGTTTTGAAAAATAGCAGATTTAATTTCTTTATTTTTTTTACTTTTCTCTTCCTGAACATTATCCATACCTTATAAAATTTTATCAAAACAATTTGTCAAGAATTTTTAAGGATATTTATGCCCTGCAAAATTGCATTTCTTTGGATTTTATTTTATAATATCATATATTCAAATTAATAAAAACTTCTTTCTTTCGAATTGACAGCATGAAATTCATTTTAAAGAAATAATCTGCGAGAATGATTCATAAATTAAACAATGATTTAGAATTTCTAATGCTTTGCTTTAAAGAAGTTTTAGAAGAATTAAATGAAAAAGAAACTGCCCAAATACTACCATGGGTAAATGAAAATATAAATATTAATTTTAAAAAAATACCATCGCGCGCGGCGCAGGCTTATTCTATCGCTTTTGAACTTCTTGATATGGCAGAAGAAAATACAGCCACGCAAATAAGAAGAAAAATTGAAACAGAAAAAGACATTTGCGAAAATATGGGGTTATGGGGATATTATTTGAAAAAATGCTCTGAAAAAAATATTTCGGCACAAAAAATAGCAAATCAAATGAAAAAATCCAAAATTGAAATCATATTAACCGCCCATCCCACAGAAGTAAAAAGACTGCCTATTTTAGAGCACTACAGAGAACTCTATGTTTTACTTGTAGAGATGGAAAATAAAATGTGGACCTCTTATGAAAGGGCAAACATGCGCGAAAAAATAAAATCTGTTTTGGAGCAAATTTGGAGAACCGGAGAAATTTTTTATAAAAAACCCGATGTAATGTCTGAGCTTAAAAATATTATACACTATCTTAAGAATGTTTTTCCGTATGCTGTGGGCCGCCATGACAACAGGCTAAAACAAGCATGGTTAACAATGAATTTTGACATTAAATTAATTTCTCATCCTAATCAACTGCCCAAAATAATATTCGGTAACTGGGTAGGGGGCGATAGAGACGGTCATCCTTTCGTAACTGCCGATATAACCGGTAAAACACTGTTAAAACTAAGACATATATCTTTAGAATTAATAGAAAAAACATTAAAAAACCTTTATAGAAAACTTAGTTTATCAGATTCTTTGCAAAAAATTCCTGACCAGCTTAAAAAACGTATAGCGGTATTATCAAATAACCATAAAGATAAAGCTGAAACAATAGCGCAAAAAAACCATTTAGAGAGTTTTAGACAATTTTTAGAATTAATGATAGTTTCATTACCTTCAAAAGATATTTTAGAAAAATCTAAAAATGATTTTTTTTACAAAAGTCACTATGAATTACTAAGCGACCTGCAGATTTTGTATGATTCATTAACTCAAATTGGGGGCAAAAGGCTGGCCTGCCAAGAAGTTTTTACGGCAATGCGCGTTGTATACTGCTTTGGTTTTCATCTTTCAGCTTTAGACATACGACAAAACAGCGGTTTTCATGATAAAGCTTTATCTCAAATATTTTCTTTTTCAAAAACACGAACAAAAGAATATGGCCAACTCACCTTTGAGCAAAAAATGCGAATTCTTAATGAAAAATTAAAACACCCGCCTTCTTATTCATCAAAAAAAATATATACGAAAAAAGAAACGAAAGAAACATTAGACTGTTATAAAAAAATTAAAGAATATGTTGATAAAAACGGCTATTATGGAATAGGATATTTTATTGTAAGTATGACAAGAGACGCGGCAGATTTATTAGCTATTTATGTTTTTGCCCACGAAGCAGGTTTATTACAAACTGATAAAAGTAAACCCTATCTTTTAATACCGGTTGTACCGCTTTTTGAGACCATTGAAGATTTAATAAACAGTCCCAAAATATTAGACGACTTTCTAAGTAATCCTATTGTAAAATTTAGTATTGAAAAACAAAAAAATTTTAATAAGCAAGATATAAAAAGAGTTCCTGTTATGATTGGTTACAGTGACAGCACAAAAGACGGCGGTATTTTAACCGGACACTGGAACCTTCATATCGCAATGCTTAAAATGTTAGAAACCGGAAAAAAACACAAGGTAAAAATTGATTTCTTTCACGGCAAGGGAGGAACAATAAGCAGAGGCGCCGGCCCTACGCACCGCTTTATTGAGGCTCAAATTTCAAATTCAATAGATGGATTTATAAGAATTACCGAACAGGGCGAATCTATTTCACAAAAATACGCTAATTTCGCGAACGCGGTTTATAATATAGAACTCTTATCGGCGGGCGTTATTGGAGCTTCTTTAATTAAAAACCAAAATTTATCTGCCGAAAAAAAAGAAATGGGAGACATTTTATCAAAATACAGCTTTGAATCCTATAAAAATTTAATAAATTCAAGTGGATTTATTGAATATTATAATGAAGCCACCCCTATTGACGCGATAGGTCAATTAAATATAGGTTCAAGGCCCTCAAGAAGAACCGGTAAACAAAGCATTGAAGATTTAAGAGCAATTCCATGGGTTTTTAGCTTTAGTCAAAACCGATGTTTTTTAACAGGCTGGTATGGAACAGGTACAGCATTATATAAGTTAAAAACCCTGCACCCTGAAAAATATAATAAACTAAAAAATATGATTCTTGGTGTAAAAGAAAAATGGTCCTTTATGGAATATACACTTATAAATATTGAGACCTCCATTTCGTCGGCAGATATGAAAATAATGAAAGAATACGCTAAACTTGTTTCAGATAAAAATATTCAGCAAAAATTTAACAACTTAATTTCAGATGAATATTTTCTTACATTAAAAATGCTACGTGATATATCAGAAAAAAGCATTCAGGAAAAAAGACCTTCTCTTGCCGCGGCTATAGAAAGAAGAGAAAAGCCGCTAAAACTTCTTCATCAAGAGCAAATATTCTTATTAAAAAAGTGGAGAAAATTGAAAAAAAATAAATCGTTATCTTTAAAAGAAGAAAATGAAATATTATCAAAACTTATTTTATCTGTAAACGCGATAGCGTCGGGATTAAGAACAACAGGATAAAAAAAACGGCCCAGCCGCTAATACGGCCGGCCGTCTATGCAAAATCTATTGAATTTTCACTTCAATTTGCTTAGGCTTTGCTTCTTCTGCCTTAGGCACACTTAAGGTTAAAATACCGTCTTTATATCCGGCATCAATCTTATCTGATTTTATATTTGAGGGAAGCGTAAAGCTTCGTACAAAAGAACCGTAACTGGCTTCTATAAGGTGATGTTTGTTGCTTTTCTCTTCTTTTTCAAATTTCTTTTCACCTTTTATGGTTAAAACCCGGTTTTCAATAGAAACATTTACGTCTTCTTTTTTTACACCGGGCAGCTCCGCTTTTATGATAAACTCATCTTTGGTTTCTTCTATATCTACCGCGGGTATCCAGTCGCTGGTTACAATGTTTCCATCGCTTTTTTTTGCCAAATCTCTTTGATTTGTTCTCATGTATCTGCCTACTAATTCTTCCATTTCTCTGAATGGATCCCAAGTTGTTAGTGTCATTTTGTTCCTCCTTGTATTTACAAAACTTCTTAAATTATTTAGCAGTCTTCAGTTACGAGCGTTAGCACTTATAACATCAGACTGCTATCTTATATTTACTAAATATCGTAAAAATCGGCAAGTTTTTTTAAGAAAAAAAAATATTTTTTTTGATTTTTATTGCATATCTATCAAAAGTGTAAAATATGTCCCCTGAAGGTATGTTCTTGGTTTCTAAATTAACCTAAAGGGGATATTTTATGAAAAAAATATCATTTTATATTAATGTATTCTTTATTACAATTTTAATATCTTTTATAAATACCTCCTGTACTGCCAATAGTTTTGAGAATAATACGGTACCAGATAATTCAATTTGCGGAAACAATACTATTGAAGGCAGTGAACAATGCGATGACGGTAACCTTGAAAGCTACGATGGGTGCAGTAAAACCTGTATAAACGAAATATGCGGCGATGGCATTGTTCATCTTGAAGAAGAATGCGATGACGGCAATACAACATCAAGTGACGGATGTTCTTCTACGTGCATTCTGGAGCCCGGCTGCGGAAACCGTGTAGTTGAAGCAACCGAAGAATGTGACGACGGTAACATAGTTTCAGGTGACGGATGTACAAGTACTTGTTTATTTGAGGCCGGAAGCTCTGCCTTACAAAATACAAGCTGGGAAGGCCCATGTATAACTAACCCCGATGGCAGTTCAGAAAAAGAAACAATGGTAAATATTAATACAAATTCAATCTATTCAAGTACAATGACATTATATAGATCAACTGATTGTACAGCTGGAACAGAAGAAATAATAATGCGGATGACAGCTGTTTTAACAGATGACGGACCAATGCAGGCGCAAGATATAACAGGCGAAGATGAAAACGGATATCCTGTTCTAGACGGCAATCAAACGACTGCTGTTAAAATCAATTTGTATAGGGGCGCGTTATACATGACAATGCCCTCTTCAAACCCTGATGCTGATAATTTTATCATGGCAATGAATCTTTATTTTACAGCGTGCAGCGCAAGTGGGCCATGGATTGCGGATGCTGAACATATAATCTCACCAGATTGTAATAAACTAATAAATGGTGACAGCAGTGAAAGTGGTTTTGATTTTCCTCCTCTTTTATTTTCAAATTATTATATTGACCAAAGTGTATCACCAAACCGCTTTTATCAGGGCACTTCAGCCTATGGTACTGATGACGGTTTAACTATAGAAAACAGACATCAGGGAATTAGAAAAGATAAATATCTTACTAAAGTTACGCCATAAACTTATATTTTTAATCACTTATCTAAAAAGATATTTTCGCTTTTGGTGTCGTTTTGTTCCTGCGCCATGAACTCTTTTTGAATTAAAGTGTCTATATCGAACTCTTTATCTGAATTATTATCGTTTGTCGCGTGTTTTTCATCATTTTTTTGCTTAATATTTTCTTTATCAATAACTGTTTCACTATAACGCGGCAAGGTAATATCTTTTTTTTGATCTATTTCATTATTATTTTGCAAAGAACTCGCGGTTTCATCAACATAATCTGTCCCTTTTTCTATGGCATTTTTAAGCATAGTTATTTTCTGCATCAACTTACTTACAGATGGACGTTTTAATTTTTCAAAAATATCGACAACCGCTATTTCAAGCGATATTTTTATCTCGGCGCTTTTGCTGGTTTGAAACAAGGACCAGTTTGAATAAAGCTTATAAAAACTTTCAAAAACTAAAATAAGCTCTGAAACATCCCATAGATCGGCATATTTTTTTAATTTATCAATTTCTGAGGCCGCGTAAGAAAAATTTTCTCTTTCTAAAAGTTCATTTTTTACCAAAATCATAGACTTCATAAAATCTAAAAGATCCCATATAAATCTTTTTAAATTTAACCCCTCGCTAAATAAACGATGTATAATTAAGAGATTTTTTTTAGCGTCTGAGTTTCTAAAAGATTCAACAAATTCTAAATAAGTTTCAAGAGGATGAATGCCTAAAAGGTTTGATATAACTTCAAGATCAATGGGCTTATTGCCCGAATAAGCTATAGCCTGATCTAACAAAGAAACAGCGTCGCGCATAGATCCCTCGGCTTTTTGACAAATAGGTAAAATAGAATCTTTATGATAGGCGATTTTTTCTGTGTTTAAGATATACTCCAGCCTATCGCGAATATCTTGAATAGAAAATTTTCTAAAACCAAAAACCTGACATCTTGAAATAATTGTTTCAGGAATCTTATGCTGTTCGGTTGTCGCCATAATAAAAACCACATGACCGGGAGGTTCTTCAAGTATTTTTAAAAGCGCGTTAAATGACTCATTTGTGAGCATATGAACTTCGTCAATAATATAGATTTTATATTTTGATTTCATGGGAGCGAAACGGGCGTTTTCTCTTAACTCGCGTATATTTTCAATACCGCGGTTTGAAGCGGCGTCCATTTCAATTACGTCAACACTGCGTCCTTCTGAAATTTCAATACAGCTGCTACAAGTACCGCAGGGTTCTACCGTGGGTCCGTTTACGCAGTTAAGGCAGCGTGATAAAATTCTTGCCGTAGAAGTTTTACCCACACCGCGTGAACCAAAAAACAAATATGCCTGCCGTATATGCTTATATTCAATAGCGTTTTTTAAACTTTGAGAAGCGTGAATTTGGCCAACCAAATCATTAAATGTTTTTGGACGGTATTTTAACGCCAATGATTTCATAAGTACACTTAGTTAATATAAGTCATCCTGACCAATAAAATCTTCATGGGCCAGCGTAGGATCTTTTTCTATTATAATTTCATCGCCTTCAATTTCAACCATATTCATTTGCACACCATGGCTTTCTTCGCATAATTCGTTTGGTTCGGTACCGGGAATAAAAAGTTCGGTAATAAGCTCTGTGCATCGAAGCCCGGGTTGCTTTCCTGAAACGGGGCATATTTGAACTTCGAGCGCCTCTTCATTTTCTATTAAATAAGGTTCATCTTCTTTAAGCTGTTTTAATATTTTCTTTTGATATTTTGCCCAAATAGGAGCAGCAACCACACCCCCTGCCTGTCCGGGGCCCAAGCTTAAAGACGCTCTGTCATAACCCACCCAAACGGCCGTCGTATATCTTTTATTAAAACCCACAAACCACGCGTCTCTAAAATTATCTGTGGTACCGGTTTTACCGGCCGCGTAATCTTCAAAACCTTCAGCTCGAACTCTGGTGCCTGTACCTCTGTCTACAATTTCTTCAAGCATACTTTTTATAATAGAAGATGACGCGTTGCTTAAAATTCGCTGGGGTTTTCTTAACAGTTTATCATAATCTTTCACTATTTTATTTTCAGAATCAGTTATTTTATGTATAAACTGATAAGGTATATCTTCGCCGCCGCGCGCGAAAACCGAAAATGCCTGCGCCATTTGAATGGGGCTTACCTCATAAGACCCCAAAGCCAGCGATAAGTTTGTGGGTATTTCTTTTTCAGTGATATGCAAAAGTTTGGCCAAATCGGGAATTAAATTATTTATGCCGGCCTGCCTTGCTATACCTATAGAGACTAAATTTGCAGAATGTCTCATGGCTTCTCTTACCGAAATAAATCCGCGGTAGCTTCTTGTATAGTTTGCCGGAATCCAGCTGCCACCTTCAGAATCTAAAAAAATAAGAGGAGAATCGGGAAAAATCATGGCTGGTGTAATTCTTTTTTGATCAATAGCGGCGGCGTATAATAGAGGCTTAAAGGTAGAGCCTGGCTGTCTTTTAATTTGAATGGCCCTGTTTAACTGATTTTGCGTGTCAAAAGGCAGGCCTCCCACAATTGCGGTTATTTCGCCTGTTTTATTATCAAACTCAACCAAGGCCCCCTGTACTTTTTGGGTACGGTTTAGAAAAAAATCTTCACTTAACATTTCAACTAAGAAATTATCTAAATTTATATCACCGCCCAAACCAAGGTTTAACAATAGAGCATTATTTCTTAAATACTGATGAAAGTATATCTGCATTTCGTATTTTGAAAGGGAACGTTTTATTTTAAATTCAGGTACATCAAAAACAAGTGAAGCTAAGCTGGTCACATGCGAATATTGCTTGCCAAATTCAGTTAATCTGGTAAAAAAATGTTCACTGGAAAACTGGTTTTGTTCATAAAGACTTGCCCACAAAACATCCTGGGCCGCTTCTTGGTGCTCTAAATCTAAACTGCTGTATATTGTATATCCCCCCGAATAAAGTTCTTTTTGACCGATTTCTTTTTCAAGAATTCTTCTTATTGTCTCAGAAAAATAGGGCGCCCTGTCTATTCTTCTGCCGAAGGCTGTCTCTGTTGGAGCAACATTTATCGCGGCAAAATAATCTACCATATATTCAAATTCTTTAGCGGCTTCTTCATGAGTAATATATGCCATATCTATCATTTTTAACAGAACCTGACTCATTCTTGACATTGAAAGCCTCGGATTTTTATGAGGTGAATATCTGTTTGGCGCCGAAGGCAACCCTGCTAAAATCGCGCATTCTCCCAGCCTTAATTCTGAAGCTTTTTTATCAAAATAAAAATTTGACGCTGCTTCTATACCATAATTACCGTGCCCAAAATAAATTTGATTAAAATATAAATTTAATATTTCTTTTTTTTCAAAATAGATATCAAGATAAATTGATAAAAATGCCTCTTTAATTTTTCTTAAGTATGTGCGGCTTCTATCGGTTAAAATAACCTTAGCCAGCTGCTGTGTAATAGTGGAACCTCCCTGCTTTACGCCGCCTGCTCTTAAATTAGCTAAAAAAGCTCGCAAAATAGCCTGTAAATCTAGCCCATGATGTGTATAAAAATGATTATCTTCTACCGCTATAAAAGCGTTGGGCAAACACTTGGGAAGCTTTTCAAAATCTGCCAGTATTCTTTGATCATGAAAAAAAGTTGTTATTAAGTTTCCTTTTCTATCTAAAAGCTTAGACGGCAAAGCGGGGGTATAATTTTTTAATTTTTTGACAGAATCTAAATCGACACTTAAATAAGCGGCAAAAAAGGCAGTTATAAACAGAAAAAAAACAAGTAAAAAAAGAGCTCTTACATGAAGAAACACAGTGGGTTTTCGCGGATATAAAAACTGTACAATACGCGCGGCTGTACGTACTATTTTTTTAATTAAAAATTTCATATTAATTTACATGGGGCGTTATAAATAAGCCGTATTTCTTTATAACAAGAATATTATTAAATCTTTGCCCATTAAATTGCATTTTAGACAGCTTGTAAACTATTCTAATCAAACAAATTTTCTTTTAAATCTTCACGAATAGATCTGTAATAAAAAGTTACTTTCTCTTCTAAAAAAGGTTCCTCTTTAGGCAAAACAAGGGTATATTTTCTGCTGCCTGAAGAGAAAAAATCAAAAGGTACAATTTGAAAACCCTCTGAATCAGCCGGAACTTTAGCTAAGTTTTCAGGTAGAACATTATCAAAATAAAAATCTTCAGAATCTGGTTCTGTTTTACCCTCTTTTTTTATTAAATAAAAAGAATACATATAATCGTAATTAAATTTATCATAAGAAACGGATGTATATCTGTTATAATACTCATCTAAATTGGGCGGTTTATATAACACATTAAATTCATCTGTAAAATATATCTTAAAAAAATTGACAGCAATTGTTTTTTTAGATTTATTAACCGCTTTAAATTTAAAAAAAGTAAGCCCCGGCAGACGATAGTGTTTTTGTGTTGAAAATAATTCCAGCTTTTCGGCAAGTTCTTCCATCTCATAATGATCTACCGGTTCAATATAAATAAAAAAATCATTTTCTGAAAATACAAGAATACTGTTTTTTATTTCTTTTTTAGGGCCCTTATCTGAATACCGTACTATATATCTTTTTACCTCAGGATTACCACAGAAAAAAACCAATAAAAGAAAAAGTAAAAAATATTTTAAGTAGTTTTGCTTCATTATTAATTAACCAATTTTAAATATCGGCTCGTTTTTATCCGTTGTTTTTGATAAAAATTCTTTTACTTCTTTGTAAATTTCTTCCCATGCCATAAAATTAAACTCTTTAACAAACGCATCTTTTTTTCTTTTATAATAATAATTATCATAATGTGATTCTAATAAAACTTCAGCCGCGCTTGTTTTATCACCGCGTTTTATATATTCTGTCAGTTTTTCATAATTTTCTTTAGATATAAATTTTTTTATAAGTAACACTTTATTTAAAATATAATCATTGGAATTATTTTCGTATTCTTCTGCCAGTCTTTTAGCTCTTAACTTAAGCGGTAGTTCTATCCAAATTTTTTTTCCGTTAATCATTTGGCTGTAAAAATTAAACGGTAAATTAATTTTACCTATTTTTCGACTTTCGCCTTCAACAATAAAAAATAAGTTATTTTTTAATTTTTCTTCTATAATACTTTTTACCAGCAAAGATTCAAATTTTTTTTGAGACGGCTGTGTTTCAAAATCACCGCCAAGCAAAGAACCCTTATGAGAAGCAAGATTCTCTATGTTTACCGCCGAAAGCCCATCGGCTCTTAAAGATTCAATAAGAGCTGTTTTTCCGCTGCCGCTTGGCCCGTATATTGTTATCATAGAAAACGTTTCATTTTTTAAAAAATCATAAACAAAGCGTCTGTAGGCCTTATATCCTTTATCTAACAAAAATGTTTTATAACCAATTAAATCTAAAACAGTAAAAAGAGATTTTGATCTCATACCGCCTCGCCAGCAGTACAGATATATTATAGTATCTTTATCTGCGTTATTTTCAATAAATTTTAATATGCCGGGAACATTTTGGGCGATAAGCCTGGCTCCCAGTCTTCTTGCTTCAAAAGAATTTTTTTTATAAAGCGTGCCTACCTCTTCGCGCTCTTTATTGGTTAAGACCGGCAGATTAACCGCCCCCGGAACATGATCTTCTTCAAACTCTTTTTCGCTGCGAACATCAATTAGTAGAGTTTTTTTGCCGGTTTTTAATTCAATTAAAAGATTACCAACAGATATAATTTTTGATTTTTGAAACATTGTTATTAAAAAATTTCATGTCTTTAATATGTCAAGAATATATGCAATATTACTGTAAATTATAATTTATTGTAAGTTCAAGAGGCCCGTGAATTAAGAATTTACTTATTAAGCGATTTTCTTAAAACATTTTACGGTATTCTTCAGGAGACATTCCAGTTTCTTTTTTAAAAGCTTCGTGAAAAACAGAGTATGAATTAAAGCCCGATTGATAGCATACCTTAGCGATATTATAGTCTTTTTGGCCGCGCATAATATTTTGAGCCTCAAGAATTCTATAATGGTTTATAAACGCGTTACTATGCTTTTGAAACCGCGAATTAATAAGTTCTGAAACCTGATAAATATTTATACTTAGTTTATTCGCGATATGTTTTAATTCTAATTTTTCATTTAAATATAGTTTTTCTTCTTCAAAAAGTCGTTTAAGTTCTTTTTCTGCTTTTTCTATATTTATGTTTAAAAGTCTTGATTTAGAAAAAACATGAGCGTTCCATACATCCCCGGGTTTTGTAAAAAGCCCGCGTTTTACAAGATACGGCACAAGCGTTAAAAAAACAAAAAACAAATAGACACTTAACGTGGTTATAAAATGACCAACGATAAACCATATTTTACTTTCTGTTACAAACGTACCCCAAGAAATAACAACCAGCATGTGACCAACGCCCCAAATTAAAAGTATTTTTAAAACTTTTGCCTGCGCGCTTTTCTTTTGAATATTTTTAAAACTTATTCTTTTTACCAAATAAGCGGCCAGAAAAAAAAGAAAAAAAATATAATTGGCCAAAAGTAAAATATTCGAGGCTTCAATATAACAAACTTCGGGCAGATAAGTTTTTAATATGGTTTGCAGTTTTTCTTTTTTTTCATTTATACCCAACGAATAAAAAGGCAGTAATGTTACCCATTGAAAAAACGCGGGCAAAAACAACAAATGATATTTTTTTTGCCAGAAAAATTCGCGTTCAATGGCCTTTTTAAGCGCGAGATATATAAAAGGGGCAATGGAGGCGTATACAACGAAAATACTGCCGTAAAGAAAAGGCAGGTTTATAAGAAAACCGCTTTCATACAACCACAAGTATAAACCGGCATAACCAAGAAAAAAGAAATTAGTTATGTAATAAAGATTCTTTATTTTTTTGTAAAAATAAACATGAACCGCGCCGGTTATAAAAAACAATATACCAAAAAATAAGACAATAAATTTTTCCATTTTTGTTCGTTAAAAAATAATTCATAAAATGAATCAAAAAGCGCCGCGTCAATGAAAAAAATGGCTTTTTTGGGCCAAAAAAGCCATTAGTACCCATTTTTGTTAACAGTAATAGTATGAAAAATCAAGAATCCGGAAGACAAACTTTTGAAAGTGTGCTATAAAATGGTCACGGAGAGGCAAGGGCCTGAAAAAGTTCTTCATAATATTTTGTAAATTTGGCAGGTTAATGAACTTTTTCAGGCTTTTGGGGGCGGTGAAATAATTTTGAATGTTGAATTTTGAATGTTAAATGACACAAATGATATGAAAATAAAATTCAAAATGCAGTACTTGTACTGAGTATAATTGAAGTATTCAAAATTTAAAATTGGTAAAGGTAGATAGAGAATGAAAATTTATATAATTTTAAGCATAATTACGGGCATAAAAAAATATGCAAAATTGGTTTGTCAAAATACATTAATATGCAAAGATGTTTTGTACAATTGTATTTATAAAGAAAAACGAGTAAATAATTTCTTTATTGCCGATCTATTCTACTTATCAAATATTAAAAAAGAAATAACGGAGGTTTAAAATGAAAATTTTTAAAAAAATGCTGGCGCATAGCTATGAGCCAAAAAGAATTCTCATCTTTTTTTTATGTTTTTTAAGCGTGACGTTTTCAATTAACGCGCAAGAAATAAAAAAACGCATCGCGGTAATGCCGTTTGATTTTAGCGGCGCCATAACAAAAGACGAAGCTAAATATCTAACCGAAAAAGTAAGAAGCGCTTTAATTCAAACCAGACAGTATGAAGTCATAAGCAACGACCAGATAGAAACCATGATGCAGGTAGAAGCTAAAAAACAGGGTGTTGGCCCCGGTTCTTGCAGTACCGAACAGTGCATTATAGACCTTGGCAACGCGCTGGAATGCGAAAAAATGCTGGTAGGCTCGGCGGGCGAAGCCTTTGGCGAATATTCTATTAACGCTAAAGTCTTAGACGTTGTTTTACAGCAGTACGAAAACGCAGCCGACGTAAGCGTGGCCAGCAAAAACGACTTCCCGAAAGCCGCCAAAGATGTGGTAGCAAAACTTACCGGCGAATCTTATGATTCTGGCGGTATTTCATATACGGGAATGATTTGGCGAAACGCTCTGGCTCCCGGCTGGGGTCATCTTTACGCTGGCCAAAAACGGGGCTATGTTTATATGGGACTTTTTGCCGCCACAGGCGGCGCGTTTTTATGGTCGCACTTAAATTATACTTCAAAAAAAGAAGAATATTCAAAAGCCGAAAGCGACTTTGACGCCAAATATGACGCCGCCGACGGGGCCCATATTTTAAGGGGCTATATGTCTTACGCCTTAATATCGGTAATCACCGCCGCGGTAACAGATATCGCGATAACAGGGGGAAGTTATAAGAATCAAACTTTTTTTTATAAGCCTTCTATAAATTTTTATTCTAATAAAAGAGGTCATCA
This sequence comes from Spirochaetia bacterium, assembly GCA_029880285.1. Taxonomy (GTDB): domain Bacteria; phylum Spirochaetota; class Leptospiria; order Turneriellales; family JAOUOS01; genus JAOUOS01. The sequence goes on along the minus strand of JAOUOS010000021.1, from coordinate 811 downwards.
ATTATTAATGTTGAGTGTTGAATTTTGAATGTTCTTGCCGGTTGAAGGCGGCGATCCGGATCGCCGCCTTCAACCGGCAAGAGAAAATTAAACATTGAAAAAGGGAGAAAAAATATGAAAACAACAATAAAAATTTTACCCATAATTCTTATGGGAATTTTATTTTGCTCAACCGAGCATATGCCGCGGGATAATGAAATTGATCCCAAGGCAGAGAATTTTATAGGCTTTGGCGATACAACGGCGCCAAGTGCGCCTTCTGCGGTTTCTACAAGCGCCACTGGGGCAACGCAGGTTACTTTAACATGGCAGCCGGCGGCAGACGAAACCGACGCGACATCAGAAATAACATATCAAATTTGTATGAGCGAAACCACAGGCGGCTGTGATTCTTTTACGGCTGCTTATACGACAAACGCTGGCGAAACCAGTTATAACATTACCGGCTTAACGCCAGAAACAACCTATTATTTTGTTGTTCTTGCTGAAGACAGCGCGGGAAATATAAGTACTGTAACTGAAGAATTTTCAGTAACCACAAGCGCGGGCACAATATCGTTAACCTGTGGTGATAGTATTACCGATATAGGCGAAGACTGCGATTCGGGTGGTGTTCAGTCGTCATCATGCGAAGCCAATTGCACAACACCTGTTTGTGGTGATGGTTTCAAAAATGAGGGCGCGGGCGAACAATGTGACGGCGGCGGCACAGATAAATTAACCTGCGACAGCGATTGTACTTTGCCTGCGTGTGGTGACGGTCACACTAATACGGCGGCGGGTGAAGAGTGCGACAGCGGCGGCGTGCAAA
>JAOUOS010000020.1 GCA_029880285.1 Spirochaetia bacterium | reverse complement strand
TAATTAGTTTATCTAACTCTCTGATTCTTTCATCGCCGTAATAAGGAATATTATCTTTAATTATAAACAAATCAATATCAGAATCTTCATTACAATCATCTGTTACAGAGCCAAATAAAATAATTTTTTGAGGATGATATAATTTAATTAACTGTTCAATTATATTATTAATTTCATTTTTATATTTATTTTTTAAATTCTGGGCCATGTTTTTATTCTGTATACAAAATAAATATTTATTTTTAGAATGTAAAGTGAATATTTAGAGATTTTAGAAAAGAATTTTTAGACAGGATTTTCAGGATTAATGAATGTGGCACGCAGAATAACGCTGATAAACAACGCAGATTAGCGCAATTGATCTCCTTTTTTCTTAGCGATGCCGTTAACGACATCGCTAAGATAAAATAATTACTCATAAATAAATTCATCAAGGCCCAGGCCGCCGTATAATTTGTCCATTACCCATGTGCCTTCTAATACTTTCATTCTGCCTTTTGTAGAGCCTGTGTATTTTTTATAAACTGTACATTCCTTATTTTTAATTAATTTCTTATAATTTTCTTTTTGAGACCATTCTTCTTTTATACATAGAGTTATGGTATTTTCGGTTCTGGTGTAATTACCTCTTAATGCGGGATGAATTGCCAGTATACCAGCGCCATGGGGTCCTAATGTCTCTAACACTTGAACATATGTGCCATTTTGTAGTAAAATATATCGTCTCCAAATTTCTCCTCCGAGTCGTCCATGACCTTCTAACACAACTATTTTTTCTTTTGGTTTAATATTGTCATTGGGAATACAGTATATTTTATTTTTATAAATAACCTGCCAGTGTTTTACTCTTTTTTTATCTATGTACTCAGTATAAAAATTCAACATTTTAATATTTGCGCCTTTTGGTACAGATAAACCATTTTGTTCTTCAGCAATATAAGAACACGTTGATATCGATGTATTAATTATTGTCCCATCAGGAAAATAATTTTTTCTTTTAATTAAATCTATTTCAAATTGTTTTACTCTTTGCTTATAATCTGCTTCTTTTTCTTTATAAGTGAGTTCTTCTTTACCTTCTAAATTTACCGTAGAAAATAATAACATAATTAATATATTGAATGTTTTTTTCATTTCTATCAGTCTCCTTTTAGTTTAAGTACGGCAGCAGGGTCAATCTTTTTTAAGTCTGAATTTTTCTTGAGCTGTAAACGGTACAGCTCAAGAGAAGAAAAAAATTTTAATCAAAAAGTAACACTTTTTGATTGCTCTCCTGTTATAATAATAAATGACAATAAAATCAAAATACTTGACAAAAGGTCATTTGTACTATTGATTATAAAAGTAAATAATGGTATAAATATTCTATAAGTATAAAAAGGAGATTTAATATGAAATTAAATGTAAAAAGCTGCAATAAAGTAGAAAATAAATATATTTTCTTAAAAATAGTTGTTCTTGCCGTAGTATTGCTAATATTCTCAGGTTCAATTTTAGGGCAAGAAAATGTGCCAGAAGATAGCGTAGTAGAAACATCTTCGGTAAATCATTCTCAGGAAGTTGAAATGAAAAACGGCAGTTTGTACTCAACATTAAAACAAGGCGGACTTTTAATGCTTCCTTTGGTGCTTTTAGGAGTGTTTGGATTAACTATTATTATAGAAAGAGCCATTTTCTTTTTTAGAACCGGAGCCGCTGATAAAAAAAAGCTAATAAGTCATTTAGAAGAGACTGCCTCAAAATCACAGGCTAAATATCGTGAAGAACTTGAAGATGAATTAAGAGCGGCTTCTCAAATTTATTTTAATAAAATAGAAAAGGGTTTGGTTTTATTAAACGGAATAGGTAATATCGCGCCTCTTTTAGGGTTTTTAGGAACAGTTGTGGGTATGATTAGCGCTTTCGCGGCGATAGCGGCAGCTAGTACGGTAAACGCGAAAATTGTGGCCGTGGGTATTCAAATTGCTTTGGTTACTACCGCGGGTGGTCTTTCTGTGGCAGTACCGGTATTAGGCGCTTTTCATTTGTTTAATCATATATTACAAAAATCAATGGCGCAGTCAGATGAAATTATTATGAAACTATCTGCGAAAACAAAAAGAATGTCTGAAGATGTCTAAGAAATAAATTATTAGTAAAGATTGTTAAAGAACTGAATATGAAAAAAATAATCACATATTATAGAAAAAAGAAAGCCTACTGGAGAGAAAGACAGTTTCATGATGTTGACTCTTCATCTGTAGGCGATTTAGCGTTTCTTTTGTTAATCTTTTTTATTGTAACCGGTTCTTTTATTTTGCGTCAGGGAATTTTTTTATCCCTGCCTTCTGAAAATTCGTCTTCTGTAAAAGTAGAAGAAAATTTAATTTTTGAAGTAGCTCCTCATGAAGATGTTTTTGAGCATGATGGTAAAATGTTTACGAGAGCAGAGTTAGCAGGTGAAATTATACGCAGAAAAGAAAAAACACCTGAGTTAATTTTAATTGTACTGATGAAAGAAAACATTTCTTATAATCGTTTTATAGATACTTTAAGTGTCGCGAAAGAAGCCGGTATAAAAAAAATCTCCATAAAAAATGAGGTTTCATCATGAAAGCCGGTAAATTTATGAAAAAATTAAAAACAGCGAGTATGGGAGCCGCCATGGCCGATATGGCGTTACTTCTACTTGTTTTTTTTATGGCATCGACAACAACAGAACCGCCTAAGGGTGTAGAGGTAGAGCTGCCAAAAGCGCAAACCGAAGGCGCCGAGCAGGATAGCTTGTATATTTCAATATCTAATAAAGGTGAAATATATTTTGACGGTTCAAACATTTCACTTTCTGATCTTTATGACAGACTGGCAATGCGCCAGGGAGAGAAAGACCGAATTGTGGCCGTTACCGCCGATAAATCATTGCCTTATAAAACAATCGCAGATGTATTAGATGTTTTAAAGAAAAGAGATTTTTTAAATATTGTTTTTATGGCAGAAGAACAAAAAAAATTAATAGAGTAAAAAATTATGAGCATTAAAAGAGTATCTATAGTTTTAGCCTATCAAATTCTTGACAGGCACCCTTACCGGGTTTCACTTTTTTTTTCTATTATATTAACGCTTTTTACATTAACGTATTCATCAACCATAAAACTGGTAGATACTATTGAAGAAACATACACATTTGACATTATTGATATTAACGAAATTCAATCTCCTAAAAGAGTTACAAAAAAACAGGTATCAACCGAACAGGGCGAAGTATCAGACGCCTCACCGGTAGAAAGAGCGCAGGGAGTTAGCGAGACCGATTCTGCCGTAGATTTAGCTTACTTTCCTAACGTGGCGCCACCTAAGCTTGTAAGTAAGTTAAAAAAAATATATCCGCCTGAGGCTAAAGAATTAAACATAGAAGCAACTGTATTTGTAGAGCTGACGATATCTTCTGAGGGCAGGGTATTAAATGTAGAAATTATCGGCATAAGGCTTTCTAAAGAGCTGCCCACAGAAATTTACTCTGGTTTAGCGGCAAAATTTTCAAGAGCCGCCGTACAAATGTTTAAAACAGCAAGATTTAGCCCTCCTGTTATTGATGGTAAAAAAATTCCGGTTAAAATGGAACAGCCATTAAAATTTAAATTAGAGTAAATTCTTATATACTGTCTGTTTCATATTTAAAAAAAGATATTTTAAATATGTTGAAGAAATTAATTATTTTTGACTGGGATGGAACTCTTATGAATTCCATTGACGCTATAGCCGACAGCATTATTGAAGCCTTTAATGAATTATCAATGGGTAAAATCACAAAAGATAAAGCTAAATCAATTATTGGCCTGGGACTTAAACGCGCTTTTGAAGTTTTAGCGCCCGATAAATCAACTGCCGAACGTGATGAACTATTATTATCTTATAAAAAGTTTTTTTTACAAAAATCAGAGCATGGCCTGCCCCTTTATCCGGGTGTTGAAAATATTTTGCGAAAATTTTACAACAATGGAACTCTATTTGCCGTAGCCACTGGTAAAAGCCGCGCCGGTTTAGAAAGAGATTTTATAACCACTAATACAAAAACATTATTTGCCGCCTCGCGCACGGTAGATGAATGCGAACCCAAGCCTCATCCGCATATGATTGAAGACATTATTGAAGAGCTAAAAATTAAAAGAGAAAATGTTGTTATGGTAGGCGATACGGTATTTGATTTAGAAATGGCAAAGTCGGCAAAAGTTTCAAGTGTTGCCTGTGCATACGGCGCGCATCCAAAAGAAGATCTTTTGAAGTTAAACCCTCAATTTATGGCGCATTCATCTTACGAGCTTATAAATTATATTGAGAAGTTTATACATTCTGGTTTTTAACTTTACAGTCTTAAAAAACCATTATAAAAAAAATGGGAGTCTTCTTCATCGTTATATTCTGTTTGCTGAATTTCATACGGCGATTCAATGTCTTCTGCCGCAGAAAGCGGTAAAGCAATAAGTAAATAAAAAATATAAATTAAAATAAAGCTTTTAACCATTATATGTACCTCAGGGAACAGCTTAAATAAGTTTAGTTTTTTCAAAATAAAAATATTTATAAAGAAAATTAAAACTTAACCTATTACCCTATTTCTACCCTGTTTTTTAGCAAGGTAAAGATTTTCATCGCAGCGTTTAAGCCACTCATTAATATTTTCGTCTTTTTTTAATGCTGCCACACCTATACTCGCCTTTACAGAAAATCCCGGTATAAAAGATTGGTTCTCAATTTTTGCTCTAAGGGTTTCGGCAAATATTTTTGCCTTGTTTTTATCGGTTCCATACAGCATTAATAAAAATTCTTCGCCGCCTGTTCGAAAGGCTTTATCGGCTTTTCTTTTTATCTGGCTTTTTAAAAAAACGCCCAAGCCGCGCAAAACCATATCGCCCGCGTCATGGCCTTTTGTGTCATTTATCTTTTTAAAATGATCGATGTCAATAGCAAGAAGACTTACTTGTGTTTTAGTTCTCTGGCTTTGAGCGACAGCCTGTTCAAGAGTAATATCTAGAATATTTCTGTTGTATAATTTGGTAAGAGGATCAATCAAGGCCCTCTTTTTTAAAAGGTTTTGCTGATATAAAATAATTCTAATGAAAATCGCTGAACAAACACTCACGCAGGCCATAGTAGCGGATGCTCTAACGGCTATAAAGGGTTCTATATTTAAAAATATCTGTGGAATAGCGGTAACCAGAAGAATAAAATTGGCTAGCCATGCTTTTTTCTCGGTAAGCATAAAATAAATAGAAATGATAACGGGATAACTCCATAATATTCCTATAATGCCTTGTTTTACTATAAGCATATTAACAATAATGATAACAGTGGGAGTAAAAGTAATGAATGGTATAATTTTTCGATACTTATTAAGAAGAATGCTTATTATTATAAATAAACTAATAAGCACTAATAACATTGCGCCTAAACCCAAAAAATAATGGGCAAGTAAAAGATTGTAAACCGCGAAAGGAGTTAAAAAAATGAATCCGACAAGAGAGATACCTAAATTTGCCAGTACTCTAAAGTCTGTTAAAGGGTCATATTTTTCTATTATGTTTTGAAATATCTGTTTCAATTTTTATCTCTTTACCAATTTTAGGAATATAATTATAAAGGTTATTTTTTCTATTTAAGAAAGCGACGCCTTTATCTTTTTTTATTGCAGATTCCCAAAAACGTTTAACTATCCAGACTCTTTTTCTTAATTTATGCCATATTAAAACCTCTGGGTTAGTCGCAGATGATTTAATATTTTGCATATGTTTTTTTCTTTGTTCTTTTGTTAAATTATCCAACTATCAACCAGTTTTCTGGATATTAAATAAATTATTTTGAAAAAACTCATAATTCGACTCAACATATTTGTAATTAATTCCTGCAAAAGTTTTTAAAATTGATTCAAATATAATCTGAGCTATTTTTGGCGATACTGCCATACCAATTTGTCTTCGAACACTTTCTTTTGAGCCGTAAAATTCAAAATTATCAGGAAATGTTTGAATTCTTGCTCTTTCTCTATTCGTAAGAGCTCTATTTTCTTGGTAATGATAACCATGCGTACCGCCGCCGCCACTGCCAGTAATCGTATAGGCTGGTTCGTCAGGATGTAAACGTCGATAAATTTGACTTAATTTTGCACCTTTAACATTTAAACGTAAATGTTCTGGTAATTCAGAGTTCCAGACATTCTTGCCGGGTTTAATATACTTTAATCTCTCTATAACTTTTTTTGATTGTATTGTAAGTTCATGATTAGGTATATTACTTTTATTAATCAAATCTTCAATTATATTTTTTACGGGGATGTGTTTGTTTTTTGTTATTGGCGCAGGTACCCGAAAGAACTTACCAAGATTTTTATCTATCCCAACAATAATAATTCTGTGCCTTTTTTGAGGAACACCATAATCTTCAAATTTATATAAATGAACGTTCAAATTATAACCATTACCCGCAGTAGATAGCTCTTCTAGAATAATTTTAAATGCCTGACCTTCATTTGCACTAGTAATACCTTTTACATTCTCTGCAACAAAAAATTTAGGCCTAAAAGTATTTAGTATTTGAACGCCATAAGAATAGAGAGGCCCGTAATTACCGTTTATACCTTTATGTTCACCGACAATGCTAAAATCATTACAGGGAAAGCCAAAAGCAAAAGCATCAATTTTAGGAAGTGATTTGATATTCAATTTTCGGATATCACCACAAATAACAGATTTTTCAGAATCGGGACAAATATTTTTTCTATAGGTCTCGCAAGTATTTTTATCAATATCATTTGCCCATTTATGTCTTAAAGAAAAAAATTGCCTATTATTTTCTATTTTAGCATTAATTGCACCTAAAGCAAGACCACCGGGACCAGAAAATAACTCACCTAATTCAAAAATAACTTTATTGTTACTTCCCATTTGTATATATTAGGTAAGTCAAGTATTGTGTAAAGAAAAAAATTATGTCTCTAAAGGTTTTTATAAAGAAATTCCCAAATATCCAGTATTATCCTACTTTTTTCATCTAAATTAGTAATTTTGCCACCTTGAAAACCTGGCCACTCTTTCGAACTTTCATTCTTAAAGGGTATTTCATATTTTTTACATAATTTTTTCAAATCATTTAAACTCATATTTTGAAAACCAGTTTGAATTAAACTTGAGCTAAAAAATTTATCTTTTTTTAACAGTACGCCTTTAATAACTTGCCATTTTTCTTTAAAGATTTCAATTTTAGTAAAAGAAACACTTTTTTGGCCGAATATTTCAAGTATTTCTACTGGAATAATATAGCAATGGCCTGTTTTGCCACTAATTGCAAGTAAAATATCACAATCTTCTTTTCTTAGAATATGCTCTCTATCTGGTCCAGTTCTGTCTATCTGTGCGCCTGCCCTGCCACCGCCTGTTACTGCAAATGAAGAAGTCGATGAACCTTTGATTTCAATGCGAAATAATACACCGTCAAAATCTAAGACTGCATCATATGCTGAATCGCGCCAAGCTTTAAAGAATAAGTTATAACCGCACTGTAATGCTCGACCTATAGCCAAAGATTCATTGGCATATCCATTGATACTTCTAAAACTTCATTCAGGTAAATTTGAAATATTAAAATATTTTGACCAATCCATATAATAAGATATCGGTTTTTATTTTTAATAAGTGAAACTAATTTGGTCACAGCCTGTAACTAATACTTCGATACCCAATTCTTCTTTGAACATAATTTCCTATAACAAAATCTTTCGCAACCACATCCGCATGGCCGGTTTTGACCTCATGCCAAAACCGGCATTTCACACATCATGTGTTCAAGATGCCGCAACTTCCTCTGCCGCATCCAACAGCAGGTCGCAAGAGCCGCAAAGTTCTTAGAAAATTAGTGTATTTTTTTCCATTAAAAGTAACACATTATATTTTCTAATTTGTTATAATATCAAACGAAAAAAATGTCTTTATGACAAAAGGATGAATATATGAAAAATATTAAATTGGCTTATTTTGGCGCGGTGCTTATAGCGTTTAATTCTATTTTTGCTCAAAGCGAAAATACAGAAAAGAAGGGTTTTACTTTATCGGGTATTGTTTACAGCGCGGTTGATAAAAAACCATTAGGATATGCGACAATTGCAATTCCTGATTTAAAAATAAAAACCCGCGGCGGCGCGGATGGTTTTTTTACTATTGAGAATATTGAAGAAGGTACATATACGCTTTATATAACCTCGCCGGGATTAAAAACCATACAGACAGAAATTGAAATTACCGGCGATATAAAAAAAGATTTTTATCTTGAAGCTTCAAGAGTTAGAGGTTCAGCTCTTGAAATAAAAGATGACCGCGAAATTCAAAAAATTTCACGTTATACAATAACGGCCAGTGAAATTAAAAATGTTCCCGGAGCTTTTGGTGATTCTATAAGCGCACTAAAAAGTCTTCCCGGGGTAGTGGGCGCTATGGGCTTTTTTGGACCGCTTGTGATAAGAGGTTCCGATACGATAAAAAATCAGTATTTTATAGACGATATTCCTTTATATGACGCGCAGCATCTGGTGGGTATGCACTCTGTTGTATCAAGCGATCTAATGGATGAAGTAGATTTATACGCTTCGGCCCATCCTGTTCGTTTTGGGCAGGCCATAGGCGGCGTTATATCTATTAATACCATTGACAACGTAAAAGAACTAAGCGGCAACGCAGAGATTAATTTTCTGACATCTAATTTTTTAGTTAAATCGCCTATAAAAATTCAAAACTCTGAAAGTAAACCATCCGCAGAAACAGACGCAAACACAAATGAAAAATCAGAAGTGAAACCACAGGAAGAAAAAACCATGGGCTATTGGATTTTATCAGGCAGGTATTCTTATTTTGAACTTTTCTTGCCGGCTGTTTTAGAAGCCGCGTTTGGAGAAGACGTTAAATTCGTTCCCAAATATTTTGATTACCAGGCCAAGGGAAAATACTATTTATCAGATAAACACGCGCTTACTTTGTTTTTTTTCGGATTTAAAGACGGTCAAGATTTAGCGTTCGGATATAAAGAAGAAGAAAAACAAAAACAAATAGACGCTGGTATGGATCCATTGGCTTTTGATTTTACCGCTGTAAACGACATTCAGTCTCACGCGCAGTCTATTCGATATACCTATCGTTTATCTGATCGTTTTCAAAATGATGTATTGTTTTATTCGGTATTAAATCAAAATGATATGAAAAGAGATATAAATAACGATCTTGCTAATGCTGCCTTTCGAGATATGAGTGTGGTAACAAAACCCTATATTTTCGGGCTAAAGAATATCATGAAGCTTGAGTATATTGAAAATATTTCTGAGCTTACCTTTTTGTCTGAAATAAACTATTCAGATGTTACAGCCGAAGGCAAGTCTATTGTACCTAAACCCAACCAGCCAAGTAATCCTTATTTTGGAATGCCAGATTTTACCAAAGACTTATGGGATATCGTTTATATTGATCAGCATTCAAGCAATACTCTTATAGGCGGTTCGCTTGAAAATAAAGTGACATTAGGCGGCTTAAAACTGGTGCCGGGTGTAAGAGTGGACCATCTGCGTCGTACCAATACAACCACTGTTGATCCCAGAGGAGCTATCAGTTATGAGTTTGAAACCGAAACCACAATAGCGGCCGCCGGCGGATACTACAGCGCCTTTCCGCAGGGAGTAAATCCCTTCTATATTAAAATGGCTCCCGAAGTGGCAGAAACTGACACTATACCCGAAAGAGCTATTCACAGAGCGGCCAGCATCGAGCAAAAATATGATCTGTATTCTTTAAAGCTTGAAGGCTTTTATAATACTTTTTCTGATCAAATAGAAACCGATCCGCATATTGACGAAAACGGCGAAAAGCAATTGGGCAGAAGCGTAGGTGAAAGAAAAAATTACGGCGCCGAAGTTATGATAAAAAAAGATAGAGAAGAAAATACAGACGATTTTTACGGCTGGGTAAGTTATACTTACACACAAGCAAAAACAAAATCGAATCTTGCATCAGACACATACGGCGATAGATACATTCCCTATGATTTTGAAATGGATCACGCGTTAAAAATGGTTTTCGGATATGTTTTCGGACAAAATTCAATTGAAGGTAAATTTCAGGTTTATGGTTCGTTCCCCTATACGCCTATTATTGGCAATGAGGCGCCTACTACTCTGCCTACAGGAGATAGGTTCGGACCTGCATACGGCGAAAAAAACACAGCGCGTCTGCCGGTTTTTCACCAGCTTGACTTAAGATATACCAGAAAAAAATACTATTCATGGGGAGAGATTAACTGGTATGTAGAAGTATTAAACATTTATAATAACCAGCAAGTTGTTCAAAACTGGAAGTTTAACGAACCCTACAAAAAAGGAACAAACCCCGAAGTAAAAGCTACCGAAGGGCTGGCTCTTATACCCAGTTTTGGTGTAGAGGTTAGGTTTTAAAAAAAGTATAAAGTATAATTAATTTATTTCATAATTACTAAAAAAAACAAACCATCCGCGCAGATTCTTTGAAGTAAATTTTCTTTGAGGTGCAATTTGCGTGAGCCACTTTTCAAATTCTTCGGCCCTGTCTTCAACTATGCCCGACAATATTACTCTTTGTGTTTGAGATAAAATATCTTTTAGTATATCGGCGTTTGCCATGAATGCCTCGGGAAAAATATTTGAGATAAAAAGATCGGGCTTTGGCCGGTTTTTATAATATGAATGGTAAAATGAGAAGTTATCTTTATAAAAAAACGCTTTGCCAGAAAAATTTTTAGCCCGAAGATTAAGCTTAAGATTTTCATTGGCCGATTCTACAGACAAGGTATCAATATCAACTCCTACAGCTTCATGCGCGTTAAGTTCTAAAGCGGCAATAGAAAGAATTCCCGAACCGGTACCCATATCTAATATACGGTCATTTTCATAAACTCCGTATTTATTATCTGTTAACATTTCTATCATAAGTTTTGTTGTTTCATGAAGTCCCGTGCCAAACGCGAAAGCGGGTCTTAGAATAACAAAATGGTCTTCTTTTGAATATTTTGGAACAAGCTCTTCTGCTTCCCATTCAGGAACTATCCAAAAATGTTTTGCTATCTCAAAACTTCGAAAAGTTTCTTTCATGTTTTTTAGAAAATTTTCATATTTTGTTTCTTGAATAATATACGGGCAGTTTTCTATTTTTAAAAGCGCCAGCATCATAACAATATACGCCTTAATAGGAAATTCAAAAGAAAAATAATAATATTGAACTGCATTTTCTATGTTTTGAATTTTATCTTCTTCGTATAAAATTTCATGAAAACCTAAAGCGCCGCTTTTTAAATTAAATTCTTCAACAAGGTCAGCTTTGTCTTTAGGTATTTCAATACGAAGTTCCCAGAATATTTTTTTATAATAATCGCTATTCATTTGGTTCTCGTTTGTCATTATAAAAATCAGGTTACTTTTTTTGAATTGAGAGGTATAGTAGAATTTATTTTTGAAAAAACTTGACAAGACCTGTAAAAAAAAAAGACAAATACTATGATTTCTAAAAAACTTGAAAAAGGCGATAAAGTAAATTTTACGCGCCATATAAGCCGGCAGAATATTCTTGATTTTGCCCAAATAAGTGAAGATCACGGCGATCATCATGTTACAGGTGAAAAACTTTTAGCTCACGGCCTTTTGGTAGCCACGTTACCCACAAAACTGGGGGGAGATTTAAACTTTATTGCGTCTAACATGTATTTTGAATTTGTAAAAGGTGTTTATGAAAATGAGACTGTTACTTGCGTTGGTCACATCGATAAAATTATTGAACAAAGCAGACGCTATAAAGTATGGTTTTCATTTAACTGCTATAATGAAAAAAAAGAAACAGTATTAAAGGGTACTTCAAGTGGAATGATTTGGAAAATATAATTAAATATTTTTTACCCGTGTACGGCTTTACCAAACTTTCGGATGTACATATCTTCAGAAGATGAAAGAGGACCTTTTTTAAGAGCTTCTATATTATTTATTAATTGTTCTTCGTTTGCCGGTCCGCATAATACAACATCTACATTTGAATTAGAAAGACAAAAACGATAGCAATCGCCCGCGTTCATAACTTTGTCGTTCCACCCTTTTGGCGGTTTTAAAAGTTTTCTCCAGGCTGTGGCGGTATAGGCAATGGTTATAGGACGCCTTTTAACATAATTAGGAAAGATATCAACTTCGGCTCCCGGATGAGCCGCGTTATAGCGAATCATTAATAAATCGAGAACAGATTCTGCGGCTAGTTTGCCTGCTCTTTTTCTGTCATGAATAGATACGCCAAGCGCCCGAACCATACCTTCTTCGCGCAAACGTACCAGTTCTTTTTGAATTCCTTTTGTGAAAAAAGACATCCTGCCCAGCCAGTAAAGCTGAAATACGTCTACATAATCAATATCAAATTGACGGCAAAGTGTCTCTACTCTTTTACGAAGGCTGCCTTTAAAAAAACCAAGCGTTACACCGGCAGCTAAAATATATTTTTCACGATTATTTTTTAACGCTGATTTTACCACATCAAACGCTTCACCTGTGCCAAATTTTGTCCAGAATATGTAATTGATACCCAGATTAAAAGCGGTTTCTATGCCTTTGCCATTAATGCCATGATTAAATGAAAGGCCCAGCCGGTGAGCTTTTTTATTTATTGCCGGAAGACTTCTGTATATAAAACTTTGATTTTTCATAGGGGTTTTTTTAATAAAAATTTATAATTCATAAATTATGATTTTAAAAATTTCTTTTTAGAACTACCCGGCTTTTTATTTTTCGTATACGCAATTTGAATTAAAGAACCAAAAGCAGCCGTCGATATAACAGCGTTGGCGAGCCATCCTACGGCGGGAATAAAACTTATAAAAGCCAGAAAAATTAAAATACCAAAGCTTATAAAAAAAATTTGGTTTTGGTTCCAGTTTTTGCCGAGTTTTTTATTAAACCAGTAACTTAAAATTACCGCGGTTATGGGTCGTAAAAAAATCAAAGTGGTTACATAAATAAATCCAAAAACAATGGCAAAAGGAATACCAATCATAGAAATAAACAATAAAAATATAACAGCGGGTACTACTAAAAAATAAAGAGCGCCTGTTCCAAAGCCGGTAATAAAATTATCTTCTAAGAAGTGAGAACTTTCGTTTAAATAATTACCCCCAAAACGGTTAATAGTATAAATGATTAAAAACCCTGAAGCCAAAGCCAAAAGTATTAACGCCAGCATAAACACAATTGGCGGATGGTATGATTGCTTTAATTCATGATTAAAAACAGCTTCGCCCTTTTTAAGGGTATCATAAAAATCAACTGTATTTTTGCTCCAGTATTCAACCGGCGAATGAAAAGAAGCGTTTTTATTGATATATAACTCTTCTGAAGAAATTATAGATTTGCCGTGAATATTGCCAGATATATCGGTATGGCCGGCGTTTTTTATGGTTAAATCATTTTTTAGACTGCCCGCGATAGAAATTTTACCGCCTGTGATAACAGTTTTGCCCTCAACGGTACCATGAATTTTAATGCTTCCGCCTGCTATATATACGGTGCCTAAAATTTCGGCTGTTTCATCAATAAAAATGTCTCCGCCTGCTATAAAAACGTCACCGTTAACTTTTTTTGAGATAGTTATTTGACCACCCGTGATATGAACATCGTCTTCTACGTTTGAAAGTACTTTAATGCTGCCGCCAACCGCGTTCAAATCGTTTGAAATATTTGAATAAATAATAATCTCACCGCCGGCCAGATTAACATCGCCCTTGACACTTCCTTTTAGGATAATTTCGCCTGCCGCGCAGTAAAGGTCATCTTCAACATGATTCTCTATTGTTATATTTTCTGCTGTTTTTACTTCTGCGGCAATAATAGAAAAAAAAGAAAGGTTAAAAACAATGAGTATACTTTTTATAAACAAATTAAATAATAAATAATTTGTTTTCATAGTATAAAACTATTAAAATTTGAATATTAATCAAATATTTTTATCAAATAAAAATATTATTAGCTGATAGCCGTACTGCAATCTTCACATCCGTATAATTTCCCGTGCATCCAGCACCCCACGCAAAAACCTAATACAGATTCTAACCATGTTAATACAAAACAAATTGCTACAACGCCAATAATCCAGTTGTTATCAATATTAAGCAAGCGCATGGCTAAACAAGTTACACCTAATGACGCGCCAAGAATCCACGCAAAGCGTTTAGGCTTGTTCGGCTTCCACAATGGTTCCATTTTTAAAGTTATAAATGTACCTATAATTCCCATGGGACTAAGAGGGGTAAGGCCAAACAATGAAGCTATAAGCATATCATAAATAACAAAGGGACCAACATATATAACCGGATCTAGTTCAGGAGCAAATATTAAAATTACAATTGTTGTTGCTGAAAGCATATTTAAAAAACCCGCCCTTGCTCGTGTAGCGGTTTCATTAATTCTTAAACCAAAATTTTCGTTAATTTTTTCTCCCATGGACCACCATGGAGTTGTTAAAAATAATTTTCTTTTTTTATTCATAAATAACCTGAGCGTTTTAATATATTAGAATATTTAAAATATCTAATTTACCCTGTCAATTTTTTTTTCGATAATTTTTTTTACTTGCCGTAAATAATTTAACATCAAAAATCGGTAGAAGTTTTCTTCTTTTTAATATATATTTTAATTAAACTTAAATTATAAAATTTATAATTAATTTATAATTATATAATTAATTTATAATTAAAGGAGAGAGTATGTTTATTTATCAAAAAATGGGGGAATTTATTTATTTAAAAAAATATTTTTGGTTTTTAAAGCCGATTATTGTTTTATCTTTTTTTATGTTATTTTCAGGATGCGCCCCGGGTGATGCTCAATTTACAAATGAAACACCGGCTGGTTTTTGGTTTGGGCTTTGGCATGGAATGATTTCTGCCGTTACCTTAATTCTGGGAATTTTTTATGATACCGTTAAGGTATATGAAGTTCAAAACAGCGGCGGATGGTATGATTTCGGATTTTTACTGGGCGTTTCTTCTGTTTGGGGCGGCGCACATAAAGGGGCGTCGGCAAAAAAGAAAAAATCATGCTTTGACGATCCCGAATGGAAAGACATAGAAGAAAAACTGGAAAATAAATTTTACGAAAAATGCAAAGAATGGGCCAGCGAAGAAAAAGACAAAGAGTGGGATGACATCGCAAAAAAAGTAGAAAAAAAAATTAAACGAAAAGTAAAAGAATGGGCAGAGAAAGAGTAAAACAAAGCAAGGTCAAACTAAAATTAAAGGAAAAAATATGAATAAACATAAAAAGAAATTACTAGTTTTTGTATTGGCGGCACTGGCATTTATATTAAACGCGTGTATTTCTCCTATGGGCATGACAGCGTCTTCAACACCCCTTCAGGGTAAAGTAATAGAAGAAAACAGGGGTCAGGCAGAAGGCAGCGATGCGTCATTTTCTATTTTGGGCATACCTTTCGGGTATCCTGATATTGATATAGCCATTCAAGATGCGGTAAAAAGTAAACAGGGAGACGCTCTTATTAATTTAAGGTGGTATCAAAAAAATTATAATTTTATTCTATTCAATAGAGCGTCTGTAATTGTAACTGGCGATGTGGTAAAGTTTAAAGAGAATAGGTAATGAAAAAATATAAATTAATTCTTATATTTTTATTGGCTATTTTAGCTTTATTTTCAAATTGCCTGTACTATTCAACAAATTATTTGGCTGGCTATGAGCCCAATGTAAGACCTTTAAAAGAAAACACAGTATATGAGGTCTTAGGTAAAAGCGAAGCGGTTGCGAGTAACTATAATTTATTTTGGCTTTTTACTATAACGCCGCGGCCCGATATTAACCGCGCGATAGATGATGCTGTTCAACAGAAAAATGGTGACGAGCTTATAGACGTTTCATGGATAAATGAATCTGAATATTGGGTTGTAGGTACCATAGAAAAATTAATAGTGAAGGGAAAAGTAATCAAATACAAAGAATAATAAATACCTTATTTTTTTGTTATTTGAACACGCCAAACTTCTGGGCCGTCTTCAAGGTATACCCAGTCTAATTGTCCCGTTCTTTCAGCTTCAAATGTATATTTAAGCGGCTTTGGATCGTGGTCATTTATTATAATCAGGCTTTCGCCTGATTTTAAATTATCAAATATATTGAAAATTTTAGGATGTCTTTCTTTTGGTATTATTTCTCTAACGTCTAATATAGTTGAATCACTCATTATTTTGCTCCTTAAAGAAATAGAATATATGATTCATAAGGCGTCAATGTTTTAATATCTTTTTTTTGCTCATCTTAAAAAACACATTAAATTATTATTATGCGTCTTAAAGAAACATCCATAGAATACAGGGTTCCTTATGCCGATACCGATCAAATGAAAGTTGTGTACTACGCGAATTATTTGGTTTATTTTGAAAGGGTACGAAACGAAATAATGCGAAAAGACGGCTTAACCTATCGTAAGTTTGAAGAAGACGGGTACTTTTTACCAGCTGCCGAGGCCCATGTTGAATACCATAGGCCTTCTCAATATGACGATTTGCTTACAATTCGCGGATGGATTTCTTTGGCAAAAGGATGCCGCTTAAAAATTGATTATGAAGTAAAAAGGGGCGATGACCTTCTTGTTACCGGTTATACTGTTCATGCTTTAATTAATAAAACAGGTAAGCCTTGCCGTTTTCCCAGAAAGATGTTAGAATGGATGGATATTGACTAAGTTATTTAAGTATCTGGCTTTCTCAAAATATAAAGATATTTTACTGGTATTCTCGCTAGTGTTTATGCCATGCCGTCAATGGGTACAGATTCCGTTCTCAAGGACAACAAGCACCACTTTTTGGCGGGCACAGACTTTAATACGGTACGGGTAATTTACTTAACGCAGGGCTTCATTCCCGCGAAAGCGGGAATCTGTGAGGCGGGTTAATTGTAGATTCCCGCTTTCGCGGGAATGACTGTAAGGTAAAAGGAATGAGGCTTGCCCATAAATTTAAGATGACAGTTTAAGTTTATTTTTTTCTTTACCAGTAAATGAAAATAAAAATTATAAAGACGATAATTTGTTTTTTTATAACCGCCAATCTTTTTTCGCAGGATAGTTCTTCTAATATAACGTTATCGGGCTATGTTTATAATTCAGTTGATAAAGAACCTCTCGATTTTACTACCGTGGCCCTGCCCGAGTTAAAAATAAAAACCAGAACAAACGCTCAGGGTTATTATTCAATTGATATTTCACAGGCAGGCAAATACACAATTTTTATTTCATCCCCCGGACTAAAAACACTAAAAGCTGAAATTGAAATTACCGAGAGTACAAAAAAAGATTTTTTTCTTGGGCTGGCAACGTTAAAAGGCGAAACTCTTGAAATTAAAGCCGAACGAGAAGTGCAAAAAATTTCTAGGTATTCAATGACAGCAGAAGAAATAAAAAGCGTGCCCGGTTCATTTGGCGATTCGTTAAGCGCCTTAACGTCACTGCCGGGAATAATTAAAATGTCAGGCGGATTTTTCGGGCCCATGATTATAAGAGGCGCCGACGCCAGTTATAACAGGTATTTTATAGATGATATTCCGGTTTATGAACCCCAGCACTTTATGGGTTTTCATTCTATTATATCAAGCGACTTAATGAGTGAAATTGATTTATACGCTTCAGCTTATCCCGCTGAATTTGGCCAGGCTGGGGCGGCTGTTATTGATATTAACACTGTTGATGATGTTAAAAAATTAAGCGGCGTATCTGATGTAAGTTTAATAACATCTAGCGTTTTAATTAAAGCGCCTTTATACCAAAGTAATGAACCTGAAGAAAGTATAGAAAACGATCAAAAATCAAACGAAGAAAAAATATCAGGTTACTATATTTTATCAGGAAGATACTCTTACTTTGAAATATTTTTACCATATGTTATTGAATTTATAATTGATGAAAAGATTGAACAGTTCCCCAAATATTGGGATTACCAGCTGAAAGGAAAATACTTTTTACTGCCAAAGCACGCGCTCACTATTTTTTTATTCGGGTTTGAAGATAAATTAGCTTTCGCCCGAAATTTAGATGAAAATGAAAATGAAGAGCCAAATTCTGAATATAGAGATCCGCTCATTGGCGGGGTAGATATGAAAAATGATGTAAACTCGCATGTTCAATCTGTTAGATACACCTACAGAGCTTCAGAAAAATTTCAAAATGATCTGGTATTATATTCTGTATTAAATGAAGGTTTGGTAGAATTTAGTATTTTAGGTGAAGGTATAACTTCAGCTTTTCAAGATATTACAATTACAACGAATCCTGATGTTTACGGGTTAAAAAATATATTAAAAGTTGAATATATTAAAGATTTTTCAGAAATAAGATTTATTTCAGAAGCTAATTATTATGATTTTAAAGCCTATGGAAAATCTCTTATACCAAAAGCAAACACAAAGACGGGAGGCGGCGGGCCGCCTGATCTTGCTCAGGATTTATTTGAAGAAGTAATTATTGATCATAAAGGTGAAAATGTTGTTTTAAGCGGGGCCCTTGAAAATAAATTTACCTTTGCCGGTTTAAAATTGGTGCCTGCTGTTCGGCTTGATTATTTAGCACGCACAAAAACATTAACAACGGACCCCAGAGGTATGATTAGTTATGAATTTGAATCTGAAACAACAATTGCCGCCGCAGGCGGCTATTACAGTTCTTTTTTACAGGTGAATCCCTACTATTTTAAATCACTGCCCGAAATGGCAAAAACTAATACATTACCCGAAAGGGCAATTCACAGATCGGTTAGTATTGAGCAAAAAATTGATTTATATGCCATAAAATTAGAGGGTTATTACAATAACTTTTACGATCTGGTTGAAAGTGATCCTCATATTAATGAAGCCGGTGAACAGGTTTTGACAAGAAGTACCGGCAAAAGAAAAAATTACGGTATCGAAGTAATGCTTAGAAAAGATAAAGAAGAAAAAGCAAATGATTTTTACGGATGGTTAAGTTATACCTATACACAGGCAAAGCATAAAACAGGCCTTGCTTTAGATGATACAGGAAATATATATATTCCGTTTGAAAGTGAACAGCCGCACTCTATAAAATTAGTTAGCGGTTATGTATATGATACTCATTCCATTGAAGGTAAATTTCAGTTATATAGCTCTTTTCCTTATACGCCTATCGTAGGAAGTAAAGAGTTACCGCCTAATAGCGGCCGTTATTCACCTGTATATGGAGAGAAAAACTCAGAAAGATTGCCTATTTCTCATCAGCTTGATTTAAGATATTCAAAAAGAACTAATTATGAATGGGGATATATTAAATGGTATTTTGAATTACTAAATGTATATAATTATCATTCGTATAATTATAGATGGAGCTACAACAAGCCTTATAAAGAAGGCGTAAATCCTGAAACAAAAAAATCAGATGGGTTGGCTTTTTCGCCCACTTTTGGGGTAGAAGCGAGATTTTAGAAAAATTAGGTTATGAATTTATTATTTTTTTTGTCTTTTTTTGTACTTGTTGTAATATATAGTCTATATGGCTATAAGTATAAGGTTTTAAGAATTGAGATTTTATAAACTTATAAGATATCTATTTATAATATTATTTTGTATTTTTAATACAAACTTATTAATATCTAAACCTATTGTTATAAATAAAAATCAGAATTTTTTTAAAATTGGTTCTGAAATTGAATTTTTTGAAGACAAACAAAATTTATCTATTGAAGATATTTTAAAAAACGATTTAAACATAAGCTGGAAACTAGACGGTAGAGAAACTCCAAATTTTGGATATTCTAATTCTGCTTATTGGGGTAAATTTAAAATTGATTTTACTGAAAAAGAATTGTTGAACGATAGTTTAAAGGCTAATAAGTTATTTTTAGAATTTTCGTATTCACCCATAGATAATATTGAGTTTTATTTTCCCGATAAAAAAGGGAATTATCAAAAAGTAATATTAGGAGATAGAATTCCCTTTGTTCAAAGAGATATAAAATACAGGTACTATGTATTTGAAGTAACACCAGTTTTAGATAAGGTTATTGAATACTTTATTAAAGTTAAAACAACCAGTTCTATACAATTTCCTGTTATTTTATGGAAAGATAAAAGTTTTGCCGAACACAGAACAAGTGACATGTTCGTGCATGGTCTTTATTACGGATTTCTATTGGTAATGATATTATACAATTTTTTATTATATTTATCTGTAAGAGATAGAGGTTATTTATACTATGTATTCTTTATTGCTTTTCTCATACTTTTTCAAGCGGGCTTATCGGGTATTGGGGCACAATATTTATGGCCGCAAAGTTCAGTGTGGAATGATATTTCTATACCGTTTTTAATTTTTACGCCATTGGGATTTGCTTTACTATTTACAAGATCGTATCTAATGGTATCACATTTTATGCCTAAATGGCATAAAATAACAAAGTATATAACTATTTATTATTTTGCTTCAGCAATTTTAACGTTTGTGATTTCATACAAAGCAGGTATTATGATAGCTATAGCTTCAGCTATTTTAACTTCGCCATTGTTATTTTTTTTAGGAATTAAATCATATAGATTAAAATATACCCCCGCTCGTTTTTATTTGCTAGCATGGGGCGGTCTTTTAATAGGTATAGTTTTATACTCATTAAAATCATTGGGTGTTTTGCCGTCAAATTTTTTAATAGATAATGCGGTTCCTTTAGGTGCTACAGCAGAAGTAATATTATTATCTCTCGGATTAGGCGATAAAATAAATCTAGAAAGAAAAGAAAGAGAAGAGCATATCACAAGAACAAATAAGGCATACAGCAGATTTGTTCCCATGCAGTTTTTACAGTTTTTAAATAAGAAAAGTATTATTGATGTAGAACTTGGTGATCAGGTTGAAAAGATTATGACAATAATGTTTATAGATATACGATCTTTCGCGACCTTATCTGAGTCTATGACGCCTGATCAAAATTTTAAGTTTTTAAATTCATATTTAAAAAGAATAAGTCCGGTAATTCGTAAAAACCATGGATTCATAGACAAATATATTGGTGACGCGGTTATGGCATTGTTTCCTGACAGCCCTATTCATGCTTTAAAATCAGCAGAAGAAATTTTTGCTTTATTAAGAAGGTATAATCAAATAAGAAAACGGCAGGGCTATGTGCCAATTGATATAGGAATGGGTATTCACACAGGTAATTTAATATTAGGAACCATAGGTGAAAAAGAACGTTTAGAGGGGACGGTTATTTCTGACGCGGTAAATATCGCTTCAAGACTTGAAAGCTTAACGAAAAAATTTGGATGTCGTTTAATTGTAAGTGAAGATATTATTGCTACCACTCACGAAAAACCTGAACACATAAGACTTCTCGGCAACGCGCGCGTGAAGGGAAAAACAATACCACTTTCAATTTACGAAGTATTTACTTCAGAAACAAGTGAAATTAAAGATGAAAAATTATCGTATAAGCAGAAGTTTGAAACAGGTGTAAATTATTATTACGCCAAAAAATTTAAAGAAGCAGAAGAGACATTTACAGAAATTAAATCTAAACTTAAAATAAATGACAAAGCGGTAAATGTATATGTTGAAAAACTAGATAGACTTCAATATGTTGGTTGATTTTTTTTGTCGAAGTATATTTGACCAAAAGCAGGTATATAAAACATTTGACAAACAGATTGTTCTGCGCAAATTGTTATAATGACAAAAAAAATAAAAGAAAAAACAAAAAAATTCTCAGTCATTCTTATAAAACCCTCTGCTTATGATGAAGATGGTTATGTGGTGC
Source organism: Spirochaetia bacterium (assembly GCA_029880285.1). Lineage (GTDB taxonomy): Bacteria > Spirochaetota > Leptospiria > Turneriellales > JAOUOS01 > JAOUOS01. The sequence continues at coordinate 32,866 of JAOUOS010000020.1, read as the reverse complement.
GTTTTAAAAAAGGCGTTTTACCTTCAAATACTTTGGCTTGTCTTTACGGCTTAACCCAAGAAGTTATTGAAAATGACTCACTTGGCGAAGATATAGAAATTATAGCAAAAATATATGATGAAGTAGTTGACTTAATAGATATAGACATTCTTTCAAATGAAGTTAACGCTGTATCAAAAGACAGCGTTTTTTGCATGGTTGGTGTTCAAACGCATCAGTTTCCCCGAGCGTCAGAAATCGCGAGGCTTCTTAGAAAAAAAGGCCATCAGGTTATGATGGGCGGTTTTCATATTAGCGGGGTATTATCGGTTCAGGGCAAACCTTCAACTGAACTGCAAAAAATGCTTGATATAGGCGTTTCTTTAACTGCCGGTGAAGTAGAAGAAAAATGGGTTTCTTTATTAAAAGACGCGTATAATAAGAAGTTAAAACCTGTTTATAATTTTTTAAAAGATAAACCCGAGTTAGAAACTCCCCATTTGCCGCAGGTAAACAGAGAATATTTAGATAAATTTTCTGTTGATTCGTTTTCAACCCTTGACTGCGGTAGAGGCTGCCCTTTTAAATGTTCTTTTTGCACGGTTATAAATGTTCATGGTAACCTTATGAGGCACCGTCCCATTTATAATTTAAAAAAACACGTAATGCATAACTTTGAAGATAACGGTGTTACTTTTTATTTTTTTACTGATGATAATTTTTCACGAAATAAAAGATGGTCAGAAATTTTTGACGCTTTAATAGATTTGCGCCAAAATGGGTATAATTTTACTTTTATGATGCAGGTAGATATGATGTCATATAAAATACCCAATTTTATGGAAAAGGCAGTTAAAGCGGGATGTACTCAGGTTTTTATGGGAATGGAATCTATAAACCCTGAAAATTTAATTGAAATTGGTAAAAAACAAAACAAAATTGAGACATATCGTGAAATGATAAACGCATGGAGAAGCCGCGGAGTTATGACTCATGTGGGTTATATAATAGGCTTCACGAACGATACATATAAATCAATTAAAAAAGATATTAAAACTTTGGCATATGATATTCATGTTGATATGGCCTCATTTTTTATTTTAACGCCTCTTCCCGGTTCAAAAGATCATACGCAAATGCTTGATGATGCCGTTGTAATGCGTTCAGATTTAAATTGGTTTGATACTTTTCATCCTGTGGTGAAGCATCCCAAAATGTCAGAAAAAGAATGGTTAAAAGCGTACAATTACGCGTGGGAGAAGTTTTATTCTTTAAGAAGAATGCAGTGGATACTTAAAAGTTTAAAAGGCGAACCCTTAAGAAATATGTACTGGACATTTTTATGGTATAAATATTCAATAGTTGTGTGTAAAAATCACCCGATGGTCAGCGGTTTTCACCGGTTAAAAGATAGAAAAAACAGAAGACCCGAGTATAAAATTGAAAATGTCTTTCGTTTTTTTCTTCGCAGAACAAAAGATTGGATTATAGAAATAGCCTTATTTATAAGAATATTTTTTGAATTTTTATATTTATATATACGTAATATGTTTAGATTTCATCTTCAAACAGAAAGTCATATAAACAGATTAAGTAAAAAGGCTAAAAAAACTATACAGTCTTTAAAAGAAACCGCTGGATCTATGGCAGACAAAGCGGGCGAAATAAGTAAGGCCGCTGAATCTTTGACCAGCGAAGAAAGAAGAAAGTTTAAGCATAAGGCCTAATAAAGTATTTTTTTCTAAAAAATTGTAATAATTTTAAACTTGAATTGACATCTTCATTATCGCTCCAAATTTGTCTTATGTCACATTTGGTGTCGGCGCCTGAAATTCACCATAATTCAGAAGAAGTTTTAAAAAAAGACCCTTTTGTACACCTGCATTTGCATAGTGTGTATTCTCTTTTAGATGGCGCCATTGGTATAAAAGATTTAGTCAGTCACGTAAAAAGTCTGGGGATGGATTCTGTCGCGGTAACTGACCATGGCAATATGTTTGGCGCCATAGAGTTTTATAGTGAAGCCGTAAAAAATAATATAAAACCTATAATTGGCTGTGAATTTTACATAGCGCCTTCAAGATTTGAAAAAAAATCAAAAGATGATGTAAATGACGGCGGCGCTTATCATTTTGTATTATTAGCTAAAAATAAAACCGGGTATAAAAACCTTATTAAACTTTCTTCAAAAGCCTATATTGAAGGTTTTTATAAAAAACCCCGCATCGATTATAAATTGCTATCTGAATATTCTGAGGGTTTAGTAGGGCTTTCTGGATGTTTGGCGGGAGAGATAAATAGAAAAATTTTAAGAAAAGAGTCAAGCGAAGCTTTAAATTTGGCAGTTCGTTTAAATGAAATTTTAGGTAAAGGTAATTTTTATCTTGAACTTCAAAAACACGGTATTGCAGATCAAGAAATAGCAGCAAAAGGATTAATTGAAATTCACAAAAAAACAGGTATTCCTTTGGTTGTAAGTAACGATGCTCATTTTTTACGCAAAGAAGATCGAGACGCTCAAGATATAATGTTAAGAATTCAAATGCAGAAAAAAATAGATGAGCCAATGACCTTAGGCTTTAATCAAGAATTTTACGTAAAATCTGGCGACGAGATGAGAAATCTTTTTCCCGAGTTTCCTGAAGCGGCCAGCAACACACGCCTAATTGCCGACATGATAAATCTCGAAATGCAGTTTGATACGCCTCTTTTACCAGATTTTAAAACTCCAGACGGAATATCTTTGGCTGATTATCTTGATAAACTAAGCTTTGATGGATTAAAAAAACGTTTTAACGGCAGAGAAATCCCCGCTGCCTACACAGAACGACTAAAAACAGAGCTAAGTGTTATTCATAAAATGGGTTTTGAGGGATATTTTCTTATTGTATCTGATTTTATATCTTACGCTAAAAATAGCAATATACCGGTAGGGCCGGGCAGAGGTTCTGCGGCTGGTTCAATGACAGCTTATTGTCTTGAAATTACCAATATAGATCCTATACGATACGGGCTTCTTTTCGAGAGATTTTTAAATCCTTCTAGAAATGAAATGCCTGATATTGATATTGATTTTTGCAGAGACAAACGTGAAGATGTTATAAATTATGTTGTTAATAAATATGGTGTGGACCATGTTTCGCAGATAATTACATTCGGCACACTTTCAGCAAAAGCTGTAATTAAAGATGTTGCCCGTGTAATGGGTTTTGACTTTTCTGAAATAAACGCTCTTTGTAAAAATATTCCCGATACGCCGGGGCTTTCTCTTGAGAACGCGATTTCTGAAAGCAATGAAGCAAAACAATTTTTCTCAAGAGGAGAAAAAGAAAAAAAATTATGGCATACGGCTAAAACTCTTGAAGGAGTGCCCCGCAATTCTGGCAAACATGCCGCTGGTATTGTTATAGCGCCCTGCGCCTTAGATGAAATAATTCCTCTTGCTGTTGATACAAAAACAGGGTCTGTTATTTCTCAGTTTGAGAAAGGTTCTCTTGAAAAAGCGGGTCTTGTAAAAATGGATTTATTGGGTCTTAAAAATTTAACAATCATTCAAAAGACAATAGATGAAATTAAAAAAAGAAGAGGTATTAAAGTAGAAATTGATAAGCTGCCATTAGACGATAAGGCCGTTTATGAACTTTTGCAAAAAGGCAAAACTAAAGGAATTTTTCAGGTTGAAAATTCGGGTATGACAAAAATGTTAAAGCGGGCAAAACCGCAAAAATTCGAAGACATTATAGCCTGCGTAGCCCTATACCGCCCCGGTCCTCTTCAATCGGGTATGACCGAAGAATATATTAAAAGAAGAAACGGTGAAGTAAAAGTAACATATCCTCATAAAGATTTAGAGCCTATATTAAACGAAACCTATGGAACAATTGTTTATCAGGAACAAGTGATGATGATATCAAGGGTAGTAGGCGGTTTTAGTATGGCCGAAGCCGATACCCTTCGAAAAGCTATGGGCAAGAAAAAAATGGATGTTATGGAAAAACTAAAGGCTCAATTTACAGACGGGGCAAAAAAGAAGGGCCATAACGAAAAGTGGGCCAGCCAATTGTTTGATATGATGGCAGAGTTTGGCAAATACGGGTTTAATAAATCTCACTCTGCGGCGTATGGTTTAATTACCTATCAAACCGCTTACTTAAAGGCCCATTATCCTGTAGAGTTTATTAAGGCTAACCTTGATGCTGATATTGAAACTTCTGAAAAATTAATTGGAACCATTCAAAGCGCAAAAGAAATGGGTATAGAGATTCTGCCTCCCCATATTAATAAATCAAATCTTGATTTTACTATATTAAGCGATAATAAGCTAATTTATGGGCTTCTTGGCGTAAAAGGTCTGGGTAAACTGGCCGTTGACGCCATGCTAGAGGCTCGTAGAGAGAAACCATTTGATGACATTTTTGATTTCGCGGGCAGGGTAGAATCAAAGCATTTAAATAGAAAAAGCCTTGAAGCGCTTACATTTTCTGGTTCTTTAGATTGTTTTGGCAAAAGCAGAGCTTTTCTATATGAAAATATGGAAATTATATTGTCATTTGGCAATAAGGCTCAGCTTGATAAAGCAATGGGGCAGGAATCATTGTTTGAAACCAGCGAGGTAAGGCCCGTTTCGTATTATACTAAAGATATTACCGAATGGAGCTCTGGTAAAAAGCTGCTTTTAGAAAAACAAACTTTGGGTTTATACTTAACCGCACATCCTGTTGATAGCTATAAAGAGATGCTGGCTCATTCTAGCATTGTTCCTATATCTGAAATTGATGATGAATTTAGTAAAGAAAGACAGGTTAAAATATTAGCTGTTATAGACAGCGTAAAAATTGTTAACTCGAAAAGGGGTACTTCTTTTTGTGCCCTTACGATTTCAGATTTAACCGGCAGTTTAGAGTGCAGGGTTTATAATACTGTTTACGAAAAGCATAAAGAAATTATTAAAGAAAATAATATTGTTTTAATTAATATGAAAGTTTCTATTTTTAGAGATGAAGAGACTTCTCGCCTTATGGTTACGGCTAATAATTTTTCTATTGCCTCTGAACTTGAAAAATTTGTAGAAAAAAGCCTTCATATCTATATGTCATCGGGGGGAAATATTACGCTACGTGAGCAGGTAGTAAATATAAAAAAAATACTTTCGGGATATCCCGGTGAAAGCCCTGTTTTTATTCACTATAAAAATCATGAAAACAACATGCAGGTGGTAAGGGTACATCCTATGTACTACGTAAATCATACCGAAGATATTAATAATAATTTAAGAAAAACCCTTGTCTCAGACGAGCACTTTGTATGGCGGGTTGGCAATAAAGTTTATATTTCGTCAGAAGTTCAAAAAGCCATTTAATTATTTTCAGAATATTTCTAATTTAAAACATGCCATATGGAATTTCAAGTAGCTGTTTTAAGCGGGGATGGAATAGGTCCCGAGATAATGAAAAGCGCGATTCGTGTTTTAGAACATGTTATGCGCGATTCAGAACATAAATTAATTTTTGAAGAAGGGTATGTTGGCGGTGCCGGCATTGACAATAAAGGAAAAGCTCTGCCAGATGAAACTCTGGCCATATGCGAAAAAAGTGACGCTATTTTATTTGGCTCGGTTGGCGGCCCTAAATGGGAAAATCTGCCGCCGCAGGAACAGCCCGAGAGAGCCTCTCTTTTACCATTAAGAAAACATTTTGAGTTATTCGCTAATTTAAGGCCCGCGGTTATTTATCCCGAATTAAAAAACGCTTCGCCTTTAAAAAATGATATTGTTAAGTATGGCCTTGATATATTAATATTAAGAGAACTTACAGGAGATGTTTATTTTGGCCAGCCAAAAGGCAGAGAAGGCAGCGGAAAAGATGAAAAAGCATATGATACAATGACTTATTCACGCTATGAAATTGATCGTATCGCGCGTCTTGCTTTTGAATATGCCCGCGGCAGAAAAAACAGGGTGCATAGTATCGATAAGGCCAATGTTCTTACCAGTATGGTATTATGGCGCGAAGTTGTTGCAGAAGTTCATAAAGATTATAAAGACGTAGAACTTCATCATTTGTATGTAGATAACGCGTCTATGCAGCTTATTAAAAATCCGGGACAATTTGACGTAGTGCTTTGCCCTAATATGTTTGGCGATATTTTATCAGATGAAGCCAGCCAAATTACAGGTTCTATAGGCATGCTGCCATCGGCTTCATTGGGTGAACCAGACAGCAAATGGGGTAAAGAAAATTATTCTTTTGGATTATATGAGCCGGCAGGAGGTTCGGCGCCAGATATCGCGGGCAAGGGAATTTGTAATCCTATAGCGCAGATTTTATCGGCTGCTTTAATGTTAAGATATTCATTTGGTCTTGAAAAAGAAGCGGTTCAAATAGAAGACGCCGTAAAATATGCTATCACTGAAGGCGCCCGCACATTTGATTTAATTCAATATGAAACTGACGATAAAAAACCTTTAAATACAGAAGAGATAACACAGGCTATAATTAACGAAATTGACTGATATTTTTACGAGGCTGGCTCAGGTACAGATAATTTTTTTTGTTCCATTTCGCATTGTCCCTCAAAAATAACACCGTCATCTATTTCAAGATTTGGCGTTCGAATATTACCAATAAGACGGGCGCCATGTTTTAGTTCAACTTTTTCTGAAGCCGATACGTTGCCCGTTACTGTGCCGTGTACTATTAAATATGTTGTTTCAATATGAGCTTCTATTACCGCTTCATTACCTATTTCTAATATATTGGTACCGGTAATATCGCCTTCAAATTTGCCTAAAATTCTTAAGGGATTTGAAAATTCAAGCGAACCCCTAAAAGAGGTATTTTTTTGAAATTCGGTAAAGTCTATTTTTTTTCTTTTTTCAAGTTTAACCATTTAAATAAGTCTACTTTGTAGTCATTGTAAATACGCCATCCCAATCTGCAGGGGGAGGGTTTTCTATAAATAATTGGCATCTTTCAATATAAAGTTTAGATGGGCCGTCATCAGGTATAAGTTGAATAGCGCTTTCAAATTTTTGAAGCGCATCACGCCATTTTCTGTCTTTATAAAGATTTAGCCCTTCATTGTATAAATCAATTACTTGCTTTTTTTCTGCGCTTATCATAGGGTATTTTTTTATTTTTATTTAATTTGTCAAGGCCAAGTCTAAAATTGCCTTATTCTTTTTTCTGTTAAATTACAAACGTAAAAATGTGACTTTTTTTTAAATTATGTTGACAATTTAACAATGGTTTAGTAGCTTGTTACAAATCCTGTTAGGAGAATGAATATATGAAAAATCAAATTAAAAATCAAACCAAAAAACGTTTTAACTATGTGAAAACAAAAAGTATTTTGTTAATTATTTTATTTATCGTAGCGTATTGCAGTGACGAAAAAGCTGTAGATACAGGCAGCGATACAACATTAACGGCCAGTATTTCGGGTACGGCCAGTGCCGAAACTGTAGAGCCCATATCAGGTTCTTTAGCTAAATTAAGCGGCAGTGTTGCTTTAAATAAAGCGTTATCAGAGAGACAAAGCGCCGTTGGCTGCGCGAATAGTGATTATGAGGTATTTCCTGTTGGATCTGGCAAAGCAATGGAATTTGAAGAAAACGGTGAAAAAGTTACAAAAAAGAAAACAGGTGATAAAGGCACATTTAGTATAGATGGGGTGTATATTGAAAATGAAGTTGTATTTTTATTTACATGCGGTAGTGCACCTGGCAATTTCTTAACGAATAATTCAATGAAATGTCTGGCAAAGCCCGGCGCAAAAAATATTATATGCGATCCTATTACCGACGCGGTAGTTCGTACTATTGAAGTAGAAAACGGGGGCTTAGGAATAGAAAATTCAAAAGCTTTAAAAGGCTTAAAAATAACAGACAATGTTGTTAAGATGGCTGGCGATATAAAGAATGCCGCAAAATTAGACTCTAATATACTACTTGATATAGAAGGTGCATCAGATATTACCAGCTTAGCCTCTGTATTAACGATCGATTTAGCCTCAGTAACCGGCAGTACTCTAACTAATATAGCAAACGCGATATCTTTAATAAAAGATAGCAATGGCGTATTTGACGCTTCTTGTTTAGATATAAACCCAACCACACCGGCAGCTTTGTCACCAATTGTGTTAAGTGCTGTTTGTATAGATTATCATGAAATTGATTCTATTGATGCTGCAGCTTTAGGTCCAACATGTACAGAAAGTTCTAATTCATGGGATGGTACCAGTACTTGTTCAGCAGTGAAACCCTATAATTCATTTTGTATCAGAGGTTGTGAGGTAGATATGTTCTTCTTTAAGGGAACTTTTTACACATATACTGCTGATACAAATTTTGATCCAGCGGGGGGTCAATTAACGAATCTTTCTTTTACTGAAATTGATGCAAAATGTGTTAATGATTTCCCAGGTGGTATTGGTAAGCCAGTTCTTTGTACAGAACATGAAGGTATTTTAACAGCACCTTAATTCTAGATTGTTTACTTGAAAATAATCTAAAAAAGCAGAGTTTTACTCTGCTTTTTTTATGCTTTTTATAAGCTCAAAATTATTGACCATACGTTTGAAACTTTATATATGTCTCACCCATGAAAATTCACGAATATCAAGCAAAAGAAATTTTAAGAAAATATAAAATTACGGTACCAAACGGTTATGTTACCGAGAACGCTGGCGAAGCATCGTCTATTTATGAAAAGCTCGGTACTTCTGTTGTGGTGGTAAAAGCTCAAATTCACGCGGGCGGCCGCGGCAAGGGCGGCGGTGTTAAGCTGGCAAAATCGGCTGACGAAGCCAAAGAATTAGCCAATCAAATAATAGGCATGAACCTTGTTACTCACCAAACGGGCCCTGAGGGTAAAGAAGTTTTACGTGTCTTGTTAGAAGAAGGCATGGATATTAAAAAAGAGTATTATGTTGGTATTACTTTAGATAGAAAGCAGTCTAAGCCGGTAATTATGGTATCTACAGAAGGCGGTATGGAAATTGAAGAAGTAGCCGCTAAAACACCCGAAAAAATAGTAAAAGAAACAATTGATCCTAATTTGGGGCTTTTACCTAACCAGGCTTCTTATTTAAGTTATTCTTTAGGTTTAGAGGGCGATTACGCCAAACTAGCCGCTAAGTTTTTTCTTGGTCTATGGAAGGCCTACGACAATGAAGACGCCTCAATGGTAGAGATAAATCCTCTTGTAACTACGGGTGATGGCAGAGTTTTAGCTCTTGACTGCAAAATGGATTTTGATGATAACGCAGAATATAGACAATCTGAACATCCGCCCCTTCGCGATTTAACAGAAGAAGACGATTTAGAAGTCGAAGCGTCTAAATATAACTTAAATTACGTTCGTTTAGATGGCGAAATAGGCTGTATGGTAAACGGCGCGGGGCTTGCCATGGCCACCATGGATATTATAAAACACCATGGTTCATCGCCTGCAAACTTTTTAGATGTAGGTGGGGGCGCCAATCCAGAAACGGTTACCAACGGATTTAAAATAATTCTTTCTGATAAAAATGTGAAAGGTATATTTGTGAATATTTTTGGCGGTATTGTAAGGTGCGATAGAATAGCAAACGGTATAGTAGAAGCCGCTAAAAATGTTAATATAAATGTTCCTTTAGTTGTAAGGCTTGCCGGCACAAATGCCGAATTGGCCAAAGAAATACTTGAAAACAGCGGTATTAAAATGATAGTAGGCGACACATTAAGAGACGGCGCTGAAAAAATCACGCAGGCAATAAAATAAGGTTGGTATTATATGGCAGTATTATTAACAAAAAATTCAAGAGTTATAGTTCAGGGTATAACCGGCAAAGAAGGAGCCTTTCATACCGCGCAAATGTTAGAATATGGAACAAACGTAGTGGGAGGCGTTACGCCCGGTAAAGGCGGTCAAAAATCTGAGCATGGTTTACCTGTTTTTAACAGTATTAAAGACGCCGTAAAAGAAACAGGCGCAAATGCCACAACAATTTTCGTTCCGCCGCCCTTTGCGGCAGATGCCGTGATGGAAGCCGTAGGAGCCTCTCTAGAGCTGGCTGTATGTATTACAGAGGGCATACCCGTAAAAGATATGTCTAAAATTATTGGTTTTCTTCGTCATAGTAAAACTATTCTTGTGGGACCAAACTGCCCGGGCGTTATAACCCCCGGTGTTGGTAAAATGGGTATTATGCCCGGATTTATTCATAAACCCGGTAAAATAGGCGTTATCTCGCGTTCCGGCACTTTAACTTATGAAGCAGTAAGCCAGCTTACCGCCGAAGGTTTGGGCCAAAGCACATGTATAGGTATTGGCGGCGACCCTATTATTGGGTTGCCTCATCTTGAAGCGGTAAAACTTCTTGCCGAAGACCCCGATACCGAAGGTATCGTAATGATTGGCGAAATTGGCGGCACTGCCGAAGAAGACGCTTCGCTTTATATTAAAGAAAACGTAAAAAAACCGGTTGTGGGCTTTATTGCGGGCCAAACCGCGCCTCCCGGCAGAAGAATGGGTCACGCGGGTGCCATAATCTCTGGTGGTGCTGGTACAGCAGAAAGCAAAATGAAGGCCATGAGAGAAGCCGGTATTTATGTATGTGAAAGTCCCGCTGATATCGGCAAGAAGATGAAAGAAGCCTTAGGCTAGTATGTTTTTCATCCAACTGTAATATTCTTCAAGAATATCATTTATCAATAATTTTGATATTTCTGGTACTGTATACGGATGGTTTTCTTTTATAGTTTTTTTAATATCGGGCCATTTTGATTCCAGAGTTTTTATAAAAAGCTTATATTCTTCATCATTTTGTATTTTATTTTCCCATTCATAATATGAGATTACCGGCCCTATAATATTTACGCATACGGCTAATTTTTTAGAAACCAGTAATTTAGCTGTTTTTTCAGCTTCTTCTTTTGTAGGGAAGGTAGATGTTACAAGTATTGGATTTATATCCATTTATTATTTATTTTTTTCTTGTTTTGAATTTTGTTTTTGTTCTTGTTTTTGTTCTTGTTTTTTGGATTTTTTAGACTCATCATTTTGTACTATCTTATATTTTAACGGATATGTTAAATATAATTCAGGACTTATACTAAATGAAAAATAGGCATAATAATTTTTATACTGAACATAGTATGTAAAATTATCATCAGAGGCTTTTTCATATTTAAAATCTGATACTTTTATATTTTCATAATCAGGGTCTTGATAATAATTTAAAACAGCTCTTTTTAATGAAACTAAAAGAGTTTGCTCTAATTGATTTTTCTTTTTATCTTCAGGTACTATATTTAATCTTTCTTTTTCAACAAGATTGTTAAATGTATCTTCTATTTGCCCAGCGTTAATATTTTTACCATTTGTCATACTGATAAGAACTGTTATTAAAAAAATTATTTTCAAGTTTAAAAATGTATATTTCATATTATAAAATTTTATTTTCTGTACCATTTAAGAGCCTATTTATATTACTTTTGTGTTTGTAAACAACAAAAAGAGAAATAATTAAAAGAAAAATAAAAATTTCTTTTTTTTCATGCAGACTTTCAAAAAACAAAAATAATACAGGTATGCTTAAAGCAGCCATTATTGAGGCTAAAGAAACATATTTAAATAATATAATAAATATAATAAAAATACCCAATGAAATTAACATAATATATGGTATAATTGCTAAAAGAGCTCCAAAGCCTGTGGCCGCGCCTTTGCCTCCTTTAAAATCTATCCATACAGAATAAATATGGCCCAATATAGCAAACAGCGCAGCCGCAATTAGGTATACAGATTCTAATTCTAAAGCTTCATTATTTTTATTGAACAACAATTTTACAAAAATAGCGGCAGGTATAAACCCTTTTAATGCGTCTAAGAAAAAAACAAAAAAACCCCATGATTTTCCTAACAATCTCATTGTGTTTGTTGCCCCTACGTTACCAGAGCCATGTTTTGTAATATCAATTCCTTTTATTTTTCCCGCTATATACGCAAAAGGAATTGAGCCAAATAAATAAGAAAGTAAAATAAGCATTACAAACGAGCGAATATTTATACTTTCTATCATAATATATATTGTATTATATAATTTATTGTATTACTCGTCATATAATTTATAATGATTATTTAAAATTTTACTATCTATGTATTTATTCTAATTCTTCTTCTTGTAAAGAAAGAGTTATATTTCTATCTTTTGAAACAAATGAAACAGAATTTATATAATATAATGTAATTTCTTCTGCTTTGCCTTTTACTTTTCTTTTTATTTTTTCTGTAAATGTTACCTGATCTTTAATTCTTTCATATGTCTCTTCACTTATTAATACAGCGTTTTTTTCTGAAGATTTTTCAATTCTTGAGGCCGTATTCACCACGTCACCTAGCGCGGTCCAGTCCATTCTTTTTTTTGTACCCACACTGCCTAAAATTACACTGCCAGAATTTATGCCAATTCTAATATTTATTGGCATCTGTCCGCTGGCTTCTCTAAATTCATTCAGTTGAAAAAAATTATTTTGAATTTCAATAGCCGCGATAACAGCAGAAAGAGGCTCTAAAAAGATTACCATTATGCCATCACCCATAAACTTATCAATATTACCTTGATGCTGTTCAACAGAATGTACTACCGTACCCATGGCTATATTTAACAAATCAATTACTTTATCATGAGCTAAAGATTCACTGGCTGTTGTAAATCCTATTAAGTCTCCAAAAAAAATAGTTACATCTTTTACTTCATTAGGCAGTGTGTTTTTTCCCATTCTAATGCTTTGTCGGGCCTTATCTAGAATCATTTCTGGAATATATGGTGATATTAATTTTTGCAAATGAACATTTTCAATAACCGAACCCTCTGATAAAGCTCCTTTCTTTTTACCCGCGATATTTACAGCCTGCCACAATGTATGCACAGTATTAGAATTTTCTAAAATGCCGCTTACATTAAACATTATATCATCGCTATTATCTTTAAAGGGAATAGAAATACGGTAATTTTCAAACTGATTAACAGACTTTATGCTAAAAGGGCCGCTAAAAATATCTTCAAAAAATTTTGCTTTAATAGCAACAGGAAAACTATCAATTTCAGATTCAGGAATATTTAAGCGGTCAAGAATTGGCCCGGTGATGCTTTGTATTTCGCCATTTAAATTAAACTCAATTAAAGAATACCCTAGTTTTTTATAGATATTCTGCAATATAGCGCTTTCGTTGTGATTTTCTTTATATATTTTTATGCTTTGGCCTTTGGTTCCATGAAATAAATCTAAAGGTATATCCAGACGGCTTGTAGTTGTTTTCTTTTTTAAAACAACATGAAAGTTTGCCAGTGATAGGCCTAGCCCTCGTAAGGTCATAATAATTAATGGTATTCCCAAGCCAGATTGTTCTTCTTCGTTTGAATCATTTTCTGGGGAATCTTCATCTCCTATTAAATCATAAAAAGAGTTCAACGTTTTTGATTTTTTAACAAGAGAAATTAGGCGTTTTTTTTCAATATCTGACAAATGACCGTCATTTACCACTTCAAATCTTAGATTCTCATTATTTTTTTTACCCGATATTTTTAAAGTTAAATTATGTTCTCTACAGACTCTAGAAAAGTTTATAGCTTTATTTGAATCAATTTCAGCCTTAAAAATTCCCAGCCAATCTTTATAGCTTATATCTCCCCACCCTATGTCTTGTATTAAATAGCTGAAAAAAGCTTTTTTATATAAAGCTTTCATTCCGTTTACTGCTAACTCATAAACTATAGTATTAATTGGACCCGCTAAACTGGGTCTTCCTAAATCTGTTGTTATTTTTCGTATTTTTGAAATTAAATTTTCTTTTATACCCGAATATAAATCATAGGCAATGTATTCAAATTCAAGCTCAAAATTATCTTCCGAACTTATATTATTTTGAACTGCCTTTTTATATTCTTGGGTCATCTCATTTTATTTTACACAACAGTAATAAAAAATTTATAAAATTGATCTTCTTTTATTGCCTCAGCATAATTTTCTTCCAGATTCTGAATTTCTGCTTCAGAAAAATTTAACATCTTATGTGCATATGAAATATCATATTCTTTACCTTCAAGATAATTACCATATTTGTATTTTTTAGCCAGATAATTTGAATACGATATGATATATATAATTTTCTTATCTCTATCTGAAACTTCTAATTCGTCAGGTATTTCGAGCGGGTTTTCATGATATTCCGCCACAATTTTAAATAATCTGGGTAAATGCCAGTTTTCAATACATATACCGCCTACTTTCGCGTGATTTGTTTCAAAAAGATAGTTTTCTGCTTCAATAAATTCAATTTTATTATCTTCAGCAAGATGAATTACTTCAATAAATTTTTGCCTGTCTACAATGTTTAATATTACTTTGCCAATATCATGTAAAAGACCGCCAATAAAGGCTTCTTCTTGCAGATCTTTGTCATACTTGCCAGAGATTACACGCGCTAAAGTTGCCGTTACAATGCAATGTTCCCATACATATCTTCTAAACCTTGAATAATTGCCGCTTTCAAATATTTTTTTAGCGGCACCAGCTGTCGCAAAGGCTAGTACAGTTTTAAAACCAATCATACCTATAGCTTGCTGTAAGTTGCTAATTTCGTTCCCTCTTGAATAAAAAGATGAGTTTGCTACTTTTAATATTAACGTTGTCATATTTTGATCTGCTCTAATTAAATTGTCCAGATCTTTAAAATTCATATCAGAATTTTCATTTAGCTGTAAAATTTTCGCTAAAACATGCGGTTGAAAAGGCAAATCTATTTTGCTTAAGTCCATAAAAATCTTCCTCCAAATACGGTTTTTTGTTTATTTTTAATAATATTATAAACCTATTCATTTTGCCATATTATTATGATATTATTTTAATAATATGGATTATTATTTTATTGTCGGCATTTATATATTTTCTTTTGTATAATTATTCCTTCTTAATTTAATTTGACGTAAATTTTCTCAATAATATTTCAAATCATCTGATTTTTTAACAAAAAATATTTTTTATGTCAATAATCAAAAGTGATTATTTTTGTTTAAATCTTAAAATAAAAAAGACTTAATAATTCTTGACGAGTGAACACTTAAATAATCTAATTTCATAAATGTCCTTATTTGAAAATTTTTATTTAAATTATTATTCAATAGGCGCTTTAATCCCGTTTATCTTTACCATTGCAATTGGTTTGTTTTTAATTCGTTTGCCTGAAAAAAAAGAATCAACATTATTTTTTGGTAAGGGTTTTTTTCTTTTGGGAATATTTAACTTTGGATATGTTATTGCTGCTTCTTTTTACCATCCTTTTGCCGCTTATCATAGATGGATTACCGTTGCTACAATACTGCCTCTTCTTTTATATTTTGGGCAGTTCTTTTTTTATTTTCGCGATTGCGTTCATAAAAAAACAGCAAAAATATTTTATTACGTAAAATGGACCATATCTATTATAGTAACAATTGTGTTTATAATTTATACCTTTTCATCAGAAAAGATATTTCATCCTTACGCGCAACACTGGGATTTTAATGCCGATGAGATTTCAGCTATTGTCGCTATAATAATATTAATTTTTATATTGGGAGTTCTTGTCGCAGCGGTTTTAAAGATGATTGTTCTTAAAGGAAAAGATCGCTGGGGAATTTTTGGTATGGCTGTTTCATTTGTTATAAGCTCGGTTTTTCCCTCAATATTAAACTCTTTTAGCAGAGAAGGGCTAATTGACAGAGGCACATACCAGATTATTTACGATGTTCTTATTCTTTTTGGTCTTTCAGGATTGATTATTATTTTTCTTAATTTAACAAAAGAAAAAACAACATTTATGGTTAAAATCGTAGGGGTAAGTTTGGTTATATTTTTAGTAGGATTTCAAATGATAATGTTTTCGATATTAAAAGATTCTGAAGACGCTTATGATAAATTACATTCTCAGATGACTTTAAACTCATTTCAAACAAATTATATTTCAAGAGATTTAAATTATGTTACATTAATTTCATTAAAAGATTTTACTTACACAAATATATATCAGAGAAAAAATATTACCTTAGATTATAAAAATCTTGAAACAGAGCTTTTAAATACATATTTATGGAAGAAAATAAACAACTTGAAAGATTATGAATTTTCTTCAGGCATTCAATATATTTTAGATAATTCACATGAGAACTTCTTAGGTTATAAAACAATTATAAATAAATATTTAACTAATTTAAATGACATTCAAATGCATAAGGCCGGGGTTCTTCTTGATTATGTAAGTTCCTTCGATAATTTAATCACTTATAATTATAACATGATAAATAAAAAGAAATTAAATAAAGTAAAAAAACTTTTAAATACAAAAAATATTTTTACCAGTCAAGAGTTTTATCCTTTTATAGAGTCTGTGAAAAATAAGTTTAAAGACATTGAATTTAACAGTGCTAAAGATAAAAATAATTTATTAAACTATTTTACTAAATTTAAAAATCCTAATGAAAGACGTTTTAGAGAAGACATTGAAAATAAGTCTCATTATTTTTCATTTATATCTATTGATTTTAATAATGAGAAAATTTACGAGGCCGGTTATTCTTACTTAGATTACAGAATTCATATGCACTCTAAATCTTTTAATATTTTAATAATTTTTTTCTGTATAATATTTTTTATTTTTCTTATTCCCGTTTTCTTAAAAAACTCTCTGGTAAATCCTTTGAGAACCTTGTTAAAAGGTGTAGAGATGGTTAACAAAGGAAATTTAGATGCTGTTATTCCGGTTAATACTAAGGATGAAATTGGTTTTATCGCTCAAACTTTTAATAAAATGGTTAAATCAGTTCAAAAGGCAAATATAAAACTTCAAAATCATGCTGATATATTAGAAGATACCGTGGCAGAAAGAACTAGAGAGCTTCAAGAATCTTTTGAAAAAATTCAATCGCTAAAAATTCAGCAAGACGGTGACTATTTTTTAACTTCTCTTTTACTGAATCCTCTTGGATTAAATACTGTTAAAAGTGATACAGTTTCAATAGAGTTTCTTATGAAACAAAATAAAAAATTTAGGTTTAAAAAATGGAGAAAAGAATTAGGCGGTGATATTTGTATTGCCCATAGTATTATCTTAAAAGATAAACAATATTCTGTTTTCTTAAATGCCGATGCGATGGGTAAATCGATGCAGGGTGCCGGGGGTATATTAGTTTTAGGAGCAGTTTTTCAATCTATAATTGAACGAACAAAATATTCAGATGAATTAAAAAATAAATATCCCGAAGCATGGATAAAAAATGCTTTTGTTGAGCTTCATAAAGTGTTTGAAAGTTTTGAAGGTTCTATGTTAATATCGTTAATAATTGGTATTATTGACGATGAGCTTGGTTTAATGCACTTTTTAAACGCCGAGCATCCATATCCGGTTTTATACAGAGACAATAAAGCCGTATTTATTGAAGAAAAAACTATTTTTAGAAAATTGGGTACTGTAGAAGTAAGCGGAATTATTCACACCCCTACTATACACTTAAAAAAAGGTGATATAGTTTTTATAGGCTCAGACGGTAGAGATGACTTAATATTGGGTTACGATGAAAATAATAATAAAATTATTAATAAAGATGAAAATTTATTTTTAAAAATTGTTGAAGAATCGAAGGGAAGTTTAAGAAATATTTTTAAAAATATGTTAAAAAAAGGGCAATTAACAGATGATTTATCTTTGTTAAAGTTATCATATAAACAAGACAATACTGAAGTTAATATATTCTCTGAAGTTAATATAAGAAAATTGATTACTGAAGCAAAAATAAAAATGAAAGAAAATAATTATAACGAAGCTCTTTTAATTTTAGAAAACGCGAAAAAATTAAATAATTCATCGCCAGAAACAATAAGAAATTTATTAAAAATTTTTATTATGTTAAAAGATTATAAGAAAGCGGCTTTAGCAGCTGAAGACTATATAACACTTAAACCCGCCGATACTGAACATATTTATATTGCGTCTTATTGTTATAAAAAAATGGGAAACTTTATAAAGTCAAAAGAGCTAAGTGAAAGAATTTACTTACGAAACCCAAAACACTTGAAAAATCTTATTAATTTAGCCGGTATTTATCTTAAGTTATCAAAATATAAAGAAGCGTTGTTATATGTCGGTGAGGCTTTAGAAATGGATCCTAATAATAATAAAGCTTCAAAAATTAAAAATATTTTACTTGAAAAAAATAAAACTATTTAATTTATAATTTAAAGAACGATATTTCTTCCTGAAGTATTCTTGTTGTTTTGCTTAATTCTTTCGAGCGATTAGCAACTTTACCAGCTTCGTCAGTATTTGATTGATTTATTCTGGTTAAATGCGAAACTGATTTTCGAATACCGTATAATGAATCTTTTTGCTCTTGCGCGGCATTTTTTATTTCACCAGATTGTTTACTTACTCCTGCGGTAATCTCAATAAACAGTTCAGAGTCAGTAAGTTGTTTTTTCATTAATCTGCTTATTTCATCAAAATGCAGATCTATGCCTTTTATGCCCTGTATAATTTTTTGCAATAATTCCATTATGCTGTTTGTTGTTTCAGTTGTATTGGTAATTTCTTCATTATTAATATTAATTAGAGATTCAATATCTTTAATGCTTTGCGATGTTTGATCAGCTAATTTAGCAATTTCTTCCGCTACGACAGCAAAACCCTTGCCAGCTTCACCGGCTTTTGATGCCTCAATTGAAGCGTTTAATGAAAGCAGGTTTATTTTTTCTGAAATAGCTGTAATCATCTCTACAACATCAACCATTTTATTAGAACTTTCTTTTACAGTCGCCATACTTATTTTCATCATATCCATGATATTTTCACCTTTTAAGGCCTCATTTGATATTAATTTCACAGATGAAGCAGCTTCATTCACTCTGCCGTTCATATCAGTAATTATGGACGATAAATCATTATTTGCTAATTTTAATCTATTGTATTGCTGGTGCTGATCAGAGGTTGATTTTGATACTGTATCTGCATTTTCAGATATACTTTCTAATTTTGCCGATATCTCTGTAAATGAATCAGCCTGTTCTTTTATATTTCCTGAAAAAATTGAAGCGGTTGATTCCATTTCATTTGTTAAACCTAATAGTTTATTTATTATTTCTGTAACTACTTCTATGGTGTGTTTAAATTTTATAGCCATTTTATTTATCGATATTGTTAATAAATAAGTTTCATCTTTACCAGAACCTCTATCTACATCTTCTATTTGATTAATTACTGCCAAGTCTCCTTGATATAATGAATCAGATACAACAGAAAGTTCTTTTATCTTTTGAGGTAATAAACGTATTATTAGGTAAAGAAATAAGGCCAAGAAGAAAAAAATACCCATTATAATACTTGAAAGTTCATAATTTAAACTTACATTTTGCTCAAGCTGTGTTTCAATTGGTATTATTACCTCTAAAACTCCGCGAACATCGTTCATTTTCCAGTCGTTTTTTGGCGTTGTTGGATGGGTATTATGGCAGTTTACGCATACCGGAGTTTGAAGTCTATCGGCTATTGCTACCCTAAGAGATTTTTTAGCCTTATGTACATCTTCACGAACAAACATATCATTTGGTTTATCTTCAAAAAAATCAAGCGCTTCTTTTGCGAATTCATCAAGAACTCTATTTTTTCGATTTGGAAAGGGAAATCTACTATAAAGTCTAAGTTCCATACCTATATCAGGATTAAGAGATAGCAACTCGCTTAGATCATGTATCATTGTGGCGGGTAAAGGAATTGTAGCGCTATCATCTTTATGATCATAGTGAATTTTAATTTTTGAATTATTTTTTACATCATTTACAACATTATTTGTATAATACCCTCTTAACGTTTCATATTGCTTTATAATACTTTTTGCTGTAATTGTTGTATTTTCAATAGTAAGAGTTTTAGAGCGGTGATACAAGTAGGGTAAAACAATAAGAAATCCCGATACAAACAATATTCCGGTAGGAATAATTATCTTCTGATAAAAAGAATACTTATGATATCTTGACATTAAAAATTCTTTCATAGTATATCCTGATTATTTATTAAATTTGATAAATATCCCTGTAATTTTTTTATTCATTATTTAAAATTCTTTCTATCAATTATTTATATCGACTGAAAATAAAATAAAATAAACGCTTTATTATATTATTTATTTAATATTATAATGAAATTACTTATAAATATATTAAAATATTGTTAAAACACAAAAAAACTTGCTTGATTGTTTGACGAAACCGAAATGTCAATATGAAAACAGGTGAAAATATAGAAGAAATTATACTGCCAAATATATTACAAAAACCATTTGAAGATATTATAAGAGGCTGTGAAGAAATATTGCCTGTAAATCAATTAAAAAAAAAATTAGTTCATAGTTATAATAATAAAAAGCCATTAATAATTAAAGCTGGGTTTGATCCTACCGCGCCTGATTTGCATTTAGGGCATACGGTATTACTTCAAAAATTAAAGGTTTTTCAAGATTTAGGGCATGAAGTAAATTTTCTTATTGGTGATTATACCGCTATGATTGGCGATCCCACCGGTAAGTCAGAAACTAGAAAACCTCTTTCAGCCGAAGAAGTAAAAGAAAACGCCAAAACATATGAAGAACAGGTTTTTAAAATCTTAGAAAAGAAAAAAACAAAAATTATATTTAATTCAAGCTGGTTAAGTAATATGAATTTAAAAGATGTACTCACATTAACATCTAAATATACTGTAGCCAGACTTCTTGAAAGAAATGACTTCGAAAAAAGATATCAAGAAAAGCAGCCAATATCTCTTGTAGAATTTATGTATCCATTGTTGCAGGGATATGATTCTGTTATAATGAAATCAGATATTGAACTTGGCGGCACAGATCAAAAATTTAACCTATTGGTGGGTAGAGATTTGCAAGAGCATTATCATCAAGAGCCTCAGGTAATAATTACATTGCCTTTGTTGGTAGGTTTAGACGGCGAAAATAAAATGAGCAAGTCTCTTAATAATTATGTTAGTATTCAAGAACCGGCAATTGAAATTTATGGTAAGCTTTTAAGTATATCTGATGAATTGATGTGGGAATATTATAGGCTTTTATCACAAAAATCACTGGAAGAAATTGATAAATTAAAAATTAATGTTAAAGAAAATAAAATTCATCCTAAAGAAGTAAAATCAGATTTCGCCGTAGAAATCGTAGCCCGTTTTTATGATGAAAAAACCGCACTTGCAGCAAAAAAAGAGTGGGAAACTATACACTCTCCCAAACATAGAGGCGTTCCTGAAGATATTGAAGAATTTAAGATAACTAAGGAGCATCTTCTGGATAATAAAATAGGTCTTTTAAACGCATTGCGAATGGCAAACATAACTTCTTCTAACGGTGAAGCCAGAAGAATTGTAGAATCGGGGGGTGTTCATTTATTAGAAAATGATGAAGAAAATACTATTACAGACACCACGTTTTTTTTGAAAAACGGTGAATATCTGTTTAGAATAGGAAAGCGAAAGTTTATTAAAATTTTTGTGCCATAATCAAAGTAAGCTTTTTTTTGAAAAATTTACAATTTTAAGGTAAATTTAATTATAGAAATGACTTTAATTCGTAAACCGGCTGTAGCTGGATATTTTTATCCTGACAATAAAGATAATTTAAAAAAGCAGATAAAGAAATATTTTTCTGTAGCTAAAGATAACAAAATTTTTGGCCGTGCGGTTATTTCACCTCACGCGGGATATGTATATTCAGGCCAAGCCGCTGCTTTTGCTATTTCATCTTTTTTAGAGAATAAAGAAAAAATTAAACGTATTATATTATTTGGTCCTGCTCATAGGTATTCTTTATCAGGTATAGCCGCCGATTCTGCTGAAAAGTTTCAAACCCCATTGGGCAATGTTCCTGTTGATTTAGAATTGACCGAAAAACTTATCAATTCATTTTTAATTCAATATAATGATGAGGCCCATGCGAAAGAGCACTCTTTAGAAGTGCAGCTTCCCTTTTTGCAAGAAGTTATAAAAAAATTTAAGATTGTTCCTTTAGTAGCGGGCAATACTAATGAAGAAGAAATTGCTGAGGTTATTAAATTCTTGTGGGAAGATAAAAGTAATTATTTTATTATCAGCTCAGATCTAAGTCATTATCTGTCTTATGAAAAGGCTAAGAAAAAAGACAGAGAAACTTCTGATTATATTGAAAAATTAGAGTTTAATAAAATATCTTCAGATAGAGCCTGCGGATCTTTATTGATCAATGGGTTTTTAAGAGCCGCTAAAAAATTAAATTTAAAAGTTAAAACACTATACTTAACAAACTCAGGGGATACCGGCGGTGATAAATCAAGTGTAGTTGGTTACGGCGCATATTGTTTCATATAGTATGAAACTTTCAGATTCTGATAGAAGTTTTCTTTTAAGTATAGCTAAAAAATCCGTAGAATACGGCGCTGAACATCACAAGCTTATAAAAATTGATTATGAAAATTGTTCTAAAAAACTTTTAGATAAAGCTGCTGTTTTTGTTACATTATTTAAAGATAAAAAACTTAGAGGCTGTATAGGCTCTTTAGAACCAAAAATGTCATTAGCAGAAAATGTCGTAAAAAACGCTTATGCGGCAGCGTTCGAAGATTATAGATTCTCTTCGGTTGAAAAAAGTGAATTATCTTTTATTGAATATCATATTTCTATTTTAAACAAACCTGAAGAAATATTATTTTCTTCTGAAAAAGATCTTCTTAAAAAAATTCGTCCCGGTATTGACGGATTAATTCTTGAAGAAAAAAACAAAAGAGCTACGTTTTTACCATCAGTATGGAATTCATTAAATACTACCACAGATTTTTTAAATGAATTAAAAAAGAAAGCGGGCTTTACCGCAAATTACTTTTCAAAGACTATAAAAGTTTTTCGGTATACGGTCGAAAACATACCGTGAATAAAAAATATTTTATTAAAAATAATTCTATTTTCACATTAGAAAAATTATTTTCATGTATGAAAAAAGGTAAATATTGTGTTGTAGGCGCGGGTCCTTCTTTAAATTTGTGCGGTTCAGACATTAAAAAATTAATTACAGAAGAATATATTTTTATTCTTTCTGATTCTATTGCTCATTCATTTATTCAAAAATTTCCCAAATCTAAGAGAATTATTTTTACGGTTGAATATAGATATCACAATTATTTAAAAAAACTGACAGATGAAAAAATTGCAATATATCAAAATAGTAATTTAAGAAATTTTTCTTCTATTTTAAATGAGTATTATCTATTTAATTTTGTAAAAGAAAATAATTTATTTAATATAAAAAATTTAATTAGTTTAATTTCTGCCGGTACTGTTGTTGGGGCACAATTGTCATGGGTTCTTTATTGTGCAAAGATTATAAAATTTAAAGAAGTGCCCAAAATCTATTTAATAGGTATAGATTTATCATTTATTGATTCAATAGTGTATTCTAGATATTTTCAATCTAAAATAAATTATAGTTTAAATCGTTTTTATAATCGCATGACAGATGAATATTTATCTGTACTAAAAAAAGCTTCCCACATTCAAGTGGTAAATAAACAAGTAATAAAAACTTCAAATGAATTTTTTCTCACAAAGAAAAATATAGAAAAACTCTTATCTACAATTAATTTTCCCGTTAATATTTTTGATTTTAGCCCCTTAGGAATATCTCATCCGCTGGTTAAAAAAATTATACCCAAAGATTTATAGTTAATTTTTTCAATTTTATTCCGAAATTAAAATTGAAAGATAAAATGTTATATGTTGATATCTATAATAGAGGCTAAATGATTAAAGTATCCCGCTTAAATAATCAGGAATTTTATATAAATCCTAATTTAATTGAAGTTATGGAAGAAACCCCAGACACTGTGCTTACTTTAACTACAGATAAAAAACTAATTGTAAAAGAAAAAGCAGCCGAAATAATAGAAAGAATAATTAAATATAACAGGAAAATTTATTTAGAAAAAAGTAGGATAGAATAATATGGATATAGCTTCTTTAGCCGGATTAATAGCAGCCGCAGTATGTCTTGTATTTGGTGTGTTCTCGGCTGGTTTGGGCCCGGCACAAATAATTGATCCAGCTTCAATATTTATTACTGTAGGCGGTTCAGCTGCTACTGTAATTATGTCATTTCCTCTTTCTATGTCATTGGGTATATGGGGTGTTTATAAAAAAATATTTGAAGTAACCACATTTGATGTAAAAAATATTATCATTCAAATTGTCAGTTTTTCTGAAAAAGCCCGCCGCGATGGTCTTCTGGCTTTAGAAGACGATATGGAACAGCTTAATGATCATTTTATGAAAAAAGCTTTACAGTTAGTTGTAGATGGTACAGATCCTGAAATTGTAAGAAATGTAATGGAAATTGATTTAGAAGCCATGGAATTAAGGCACGCTAAAAGACGATCATGGTTTGACGCGTTAGCTGCATTAGCTCCCGCTTTTGGTATGCTTGGTACTTTAATTGGTCTTGTTGGTATGCTTGGTAACTTAGGCGGTGATGCGGCACTAATTGGTAAAGGTATGGCTGCCGCTCTAATTACAACTCTTTATGGTTCAATTATCGCGAACGTGCTTGCGATTCCTACCGCTAATAAATTAAAAAATCATACCGAAGAAGAAATTTTGATAAAGCAGGTTATGATAGAAGGTACTCTTTCAATTCAAGCGGGAGATAACCCGCGAATTGTTCAGGAAAAACTTGCAAGTTATTTAGAACCTGAACAAAGAAAAGTATTAGCTCAAGAGTCAGAGGTATAAATAAATGGCAAAAAAGAAAAGAAAAAAAGAAGAAGCGCCTCCCGGCGCTCCATTATTTATGGTAACCTATGGAGATATGGTTACTCTTCTTTTAACGTTTTTCGTAATGTTATTTACCGTGGCCAAAATTGAAGGTAGAGAATTTAGACTTATTTTATCGGCATTTAAAGGTTCGTTAGGATTATTTGAAGGCGGTCAAACACTTTCAAAAGGAGAGCTAGAAGAAATGGGAATGAATCTTGAAGCGCTGCCAGCGACAGAAAAGGGTAGAACACTTTCTAAAGCGTTAAAAATGGCAACTGAAATATTTAAGCCCGAAGTAAAAGTAAAAAAAGTTCAAATTGTACAAGACGAAAGAGGAATTGTAATTAGTTTAATTGGTACCGATCATTTTGCTCCAGGTTCTGCTCGGTTAACAGATGAAGCAAAAAGAATTCTTGTTAAATTGGCCCGCCTTTTGAGAACATTGCCTTCTTTTGTAAGAATTGAGGGTCATTCAGATGAAACACCCGTTGTAGGCAGTCCCGCCGGAGAAAAATATGAAACAAACTGGGAGCTATCGGCACAAAGAGCCATAAATGTTTTAAGATATTTACATGAAGCAGAAGATGTTGATCCCGAAAAAATGTCGGCCGTATCATATGGTAAATATAGGCCATTGGTAGAATCTCAAACAACAGAAGGCAGGGCCATAAATAGAAGAGTGGATATTCTGTTATTACCCGGAAAAGAGTATAAAAGAAATTATAAAGATTATGATCTGCCCGGGCAAAAAGTTCCGGGAGTAGAATGGGAAAGCAGAGGTTTGCAATAATATTGACATGATATATACTTTTACAAAAATATACATTAATGAAATTAAAAAGATTTTCTTAGATATATTTATGTAATAATTATATACTTTAATAAGGAGCTAGATTATGGGTGATGAAGAAATATTAGACGATGAAGAAGAACAAGAAGAGATTATTGGCACCCCCTCAGCGGGAAGGTCTAAAATTGTTACGATATTGCTATGGGTTGCTGGTGCTGTTGTTTCTTTGCTTTTGATGGTTTTAATATCTTATCTTGTTGCCAGCAAAGTAAAACAAGAGGCATATAGAGAACAGCAAGATATAGTAATTGCGCCAGCGCCGCCTCCTCTTGCTTCGTACCCTTTTAGTAAAGAATTTAGGGTAAATACAGCGGATGTTGATGAACCTCACTTTATTCAGGTATCTATTGCCTTTGGTTATGACGGTGAAAATAAAAAGTTAGAAACAGAATTAGTTCAACGGCAGACACAGATGATGCATATTATTAACATTATTTTAGGCGGTAAAAGAAAAGAAGATTTAGCTTCACCGCTTCAAAAATTAAATTTAGCAGATGAAATAAAATCACAAATTAATATGATTTTAAGTGAAGGGAAAATTGAAGAAGTATATTTTAAAGAATTAGTTGTAAGTTAATTTAATAATGAAAGGAGTATAATATGGGAGAAGGTTCTTTATCACAGGAAGAAATAGACGCCTTATTGATGGGTGCCGACGAAACAACTGCTGAAGCGGGAGTTTCTGAAGAGCCGGGATCAATATCTATGGATTTATCAAGTGGTTTATCAGATAGTGAGAAAAACAGTCTAATAAGCCCTTTTTCAGAAGCACTTCAAGCTGCATCTACCGTGGCAGGTTCACTAGTAGGAAAGAAAATATCCATTTCTAATGTAAGGTTTGAAGAATTAGGTTCCTCTGAAGTTTCTTCTCAAATACAAATTGGCTCTGTTGTTGTCGCTATTAATATGGGTGCAGCTATTTCAACCATAGCCTTTACAGAAGAGCAGGCTAAAAATATAGCAATGCTTATGATGGGTCTTGATTCTTTGCCTGAAGAAATAGATGAAGCGCATCTGTCTACTATAGGCGAGCTCTCAAATACATTAACTTCATCTATGGCAAACAAATTAACAGATAAATTCGGAGAAAGTCTTTCACCAAATGTGCCAGAAACAAAGATATATAGCGGTATAGCAGATTTACCGTCTTTTCCCGGTGAAAATATCGCAAAATTAAGTTTTACCTTTAATATAGAAGGGGTTATTTCGGCTCAGGTATCCCAATATTTTGATTCTACTTCTGTTAGCCGCTGGGCAAGTAAAGCGGGTGGTCTGGCAAACGCAGCAAAAGATACAGCTTCAAATTTTGGTATGGGTGCCCCTATGGCATCTTCCGATAGATCTATGCAAACTTCAAAAGAGCAGGTGCCTATTACACCTATATCTTTTCCCAGCTTGGGTGCCGGTACAGGCGGGCAGCAGGCGCCACAGGGGAATTTTGAGCTTTTGCTTGATGTTCAAATGGTATTAACTGTTGAATTAGGTAGAACTAAGAAATATGTTAAAGATATATTAGGTTTAGGCGAAGGTTCAATTATAGAGTTAGATAAGCTTGCTGGTGAACCCGTAGATTTGTTAGTTAACCAAAAGCTAATAGCGAAAGGAGAGGTTGTAGTAATTGATGAAAACTTTGGTGTTCGTGTAACTGATATAGTAGGACCCACAGAAAGGCTGGCGAAAATAAACTCTTAATTTAAAGTAAGGATATAAAATGGCTGATGATATTTTTAACTTAGAACAATTTGGTATGGCAGAAGAATCAACTTCAGCGCCTGCGAAACAAATGCCGGGGGGTATACCCACGAATGCCGAGTTGTTACTCGATGTTAATATGGGTCTAACAGTAGAGCTTGGCCGTACAAAAAAATTTGTTAAAGATGTTCTATCATTAGGTGAAGGATCAATTGTTGAGCTTGATAAGCTTGCCGGTGAGCCCGTAGATTTATTGGTTAACGGTAAGTTGATAGCAAAGGGCGAAGTGGTTATCATAGATGAAAATTTTGGTGTACGTATTATTGATATAATAGACCCATCTGAAAGATTCGCTAAACTTACTTCATAGATAAATTATTTTATGGCAATTTCTGAAATCTCATTAGAAAGTTCAGATAAATATCCGTATTTTGAATGGGCCGCCATTCTAAAATAATAAGTAACTCCTTCTTCAAATTTAGTTATATTGTCGCTATATAAGTGAATATTTTCTACCACAGGTGTTGTTAAATTTACATCTTGAGCGGTATGGTGAAAAGTGGGTAGTGAACCTTTCAGGTTTAACGGAGGCAGAGAACTTCTTTCTGAATCTGAAATTGGCTTTCTGGATATGTATAAATTGTATCCATCAAAAGTTTCTTCTTCGTTTTGAACAAAATAAATAATATCAAAAGACAAGCCGGTTTTTGCTTCAAGTTTTAATCCCACAGGACGCTTTAATATGGTTTCTTCTGTGTATGGAATATTATTGCCGCATGAAATAAAAGTAAAAACAAGGCAGTGTAAAAATAATAATAAAATCTTTTTATTCAAATACATCATATTCTTTTAGTCGAACTTTTTTAAGCTTACCTAATAATATATAAATAGAACTTCCATCTATTGAGTTGTTTAGGTAGCTATCGGGATTTTTTAGAAAGTCTTTCATATTAATTATTAATGAATCAGGCAAATTATTTTTTTCATTAAAAATGAATCCTATATTTTTTGAGTTTACAACGGGCATACCTTTTTTTCCTTTTTCGAGGTTTATGATAAAGTAATAGTATTCATTTTCATTAATTAATAGATTTGTGTAATCTTTATAGACTTGTGACTTTGGCATATTAATCCATATAGGAATTTTCTCAACTTCAATTAGCAGCCTTACATTTTCAATTATATTATTTTCATTATTATACGATAGAGGTTTCATTATTTCGAATATTTGATTAGGTATATTAATATTAATACTGGAATGATTAATAACTTGATTCTTTGATAAAAATTCATAAACTGTTAGAAGGTTTGAAGGTGTATATTCATTTCGTTTATAAACAGGTACAGAAATTGCCTTATCATCTTTTGATAAATAAGAATCTTTTGATTCAAAAATTTTAAAACCTTTTTTATAGATATACCATGTTTCACCGGTTTTTAAACCTATTTTTTGGCTGTAGATAATATCTTGATAGGCAGAGTACCCATGTCGCGTAAATTCATCGGCAGCGCTTTGCCAAAAATCTTTATCAGTTTCGTTAAGCTTTCCCGTTCCTAATATTAATAAATCAGAGAGTTTTGCATAATCTCTAAAAAAATTTTTTATATAATTTTTTTCATCATATGATTTTGGAACTCCGCTTGTTAAAATAATCGTTAAGGGTTTTGTTTTTTCATATTTAACAAACTTACTTAGACATTTTGTAATTTCATTGAAGTTTTCTATATAATTTGAACCGCCTTTCACAGTTAAATCTTTAAGATATTTTGAGGCAGTAAGCCAGTTTTTATCAGGCGGCAAAAAAGATAGTTTTCCGTACCCATCAAGTGCGCAAATGGTATAAGAAGAAGCTTCAATATGTTTCAAGGCTTCGGCAATATTTTTTATCTCATAATAGCTGCCTCCTGAAGAATCTAATCCGAAAATTATTGGTTTATTATGTTCTTCAAAAATTTGGGGCGGTTTAATGTTTTTAAAACGCTCTTCTAAATGAAGAGCGATAAGCTTCCATATGTTTTTATGCTTAGAGATAAGAGAATCTGTTAAATTTTTAGAGTAGGTATAAAAAATTCGTGATTCCATTTCAAAATAATCGCCTTTTTTGCTAATTTGAGATAATAGCATTTGGTCTACATCAATATAAGTATTTAATTTGTTAAGTGTAGACACGGTTAATTTATGCTGTGATGATAATTTAATTTGATTAAAAATTGTTTCTACTTTCATTGGTTCAACAAGGGCGTTAAAGTATGAAATTTTTAAGTATAAATAGATTAATCGAGACAAATCCCATGAATTTTTTTCATTATCAATAGAAAGCTTGGGTCCATATTGAATTTCTGCAGAATTTATAGCTGCAACACGAACCGGCATAACGGCCCAGCTTAAAGAATAAATTTTTGAAAAAAAACTCGACAGAAATATAACAAAAATAAATAATTTTATAGCAGAAAAGAAAAACTTTTTTTTAAAAAAAGACATAATCTTCGGATAAAGAATAATATCTATTTCAATTAAGCAAGAGTTTTTTAAGTAAAAATACTTAAAAATTTTAATCTTTTTTTTGACAAATTGTGTAATCTTAGTATCATTTACTATAGAAAATTTAATAGGGGAGAATAGATACGTGCGGAGGAAAATGTGTGAAAACCGAAAAAAGAGATACCGAAGCCTTGCAAAAAAAGAAAGTATTAAAAAAGAATACAAAATGTGATTTTTGTACAGGATATGAAGAAAAAATAGAAGGCGATCAAAATTCTGAGATATGCAAAGAAATCGCCGACATGAAAAAACACGAATTAATTGCGTGTATAGCGTCATATTTAGGAAAAGATCCGGAATATTTAAGTGTTGCTGAAGAACTTTTTGAAATATTAAAATATCCGGTAACAGAATATGTTCTTAAACATGAATTTAATAAAAATAATAATTTATCGCTTCATTTGGCTTTATGGCTTGAAGAGCAGTCTACACCTGATGCGGTAGAGCCTTTAAATAATATTGTTGATACTTATTTAAAATCAGTTAAATAAATTATAATTTTTTTAAATACCCTCTAAGCAGTCGATAGCTTGCCCTGAGTTAATATAAAATCGATTAACTTAATCTTTTGTAAATTCATTTAGCTTTACTTTAGTTCTTGTATTTTCCGAAAATAATTCGATAGGGAAAAATTTACCCTTGTTCTTTGACAATTTATCTTTTTTCTTCTGAAAGCGGTTTTGGCCCAATGTCTTGGGGTGAAAGGTTAAACGGATGTTCCGTTTTTCCTTTGACCCTGGGAGAGAGGGTCGGTATTCCCAATAAATTGATAAAAATGGAACATCCGTTTTTGCCAGTTTCCTTTGTTTAATCTTTGGAGTTGGGATACAATCTAATCGCACGGAGGAAAAAGATGCAGATTCGACACAATATTTCAGCCATGTTTGTAAACCGGCAGCTACATAATACATATAATAAGCTGCAAAGTTCAACAGAAAAACTGGCGACAGGAATGCGTATTAACAAAGCTGGGGACGATGCTACTAATTTAGCCGTTTCTGAAAAAATAAGAACGCAAATACGCGGACTTAAACAAGCTGAAAGAAACGCTTTAACGGGACTTTCGTTTATTCAGGTTGCAGAAGGTAATTTGGGCCAGGTAAACGATATCTTGCAGCGTATAAGGGAGCTTTCAGTACAGGCAGCTAATGGTATTTACTCACCAGCTGACAGAGCGCAGATTCAGGTAGAAGTTTCACAGCTTATTGATGAAGTTGATAGAATTTCTACACAAGCTGAATTTAACCGTTTAAAATTATTAGACGGTAATTTAGCAAAAGGAAGTAAAACGGGAACGATATTTTTTCATGTCGGTCCCAATAAAGATCAGCGCATAAGATCGTATGTGGCGACTATGAATGCTAAAGCTTTTGAGTTGGTAGATAATACTAATGCAAAAAAGTCTATATCTACCGTGGGCGAAGCTAATCAAATGATTGGCGTTGTAGATAAGGCTTTAGATAAACTTAATCGTCAAAGAGCCGATTTGGGGGCATCTTATAACAGGATGGCCATAACTACTGAAGCTCTGAGATCCGGTTATGAAAATATGGTCGCGGCAGAATCAAGAATACGCGATACAGATATGGCCGAAGAGATGATCGAATACACTCAAAATCAAATATTGTTACAGAGTGGTACGGCGATGCTGGCTCAGGCGAATTTTTCGTCTAAGTTAGTGTTAAAACTTCTTGATAATGTTTGATCATAAGCCCCTTTTAAGGGGCTTTTTTTATTGAATACTAAAATAACCAACCCGATTGTATACAGGATGACCTTTAATGTTATTGTTATTTGTATCTAGTTTTATTTCACCGTCAATTTGATAAAGATAAATATATTCTCCTTTCGGTAGAGATTTTTTTATTTCAAAGTATCCTTTCTTATTTTTTTCTAAAATATCAATCTCAGAATCCCAATTGTTAAAAGAACCAATTAAGCTTACATTTTCTGCCTGGGGTGCATAAATTCTAAATAAAACTCCATTGTTTTGATTGCTCTGGTTTTTTATAAATATTACACCGTTCTCAGGTTCAATGTCTTCGTCCAATAAATAATAATATGAAATATATCTATTCCCTCCATCATTTTCATATTGATTATTTGTGATATCATGCTCAAACAAACCATCTACAAGAAATTTATATCTAATTTTTTTACCGGGAATCATATCTGTATATTTTTGTGGGCTAAAAATATAGTACCATACCCCTTTTTCGTTTCTTATCATTGGAATTCTCTCAAATTTATTCGCATCCGAGATAAAGAAAACATTTTTTGCCCGTGAATTTTTATATGTAAATAAAACGCCTCTTATTAATAATTTATTATATCTTTTATAATTATTTGAATCGATGTAATGTATTACTCTCGGATATACCGCTTCACGTAGTTTTGATAGATGTTTTGGATAGTATATTTTTGCCTTATTTTCTTCTTTTTGAGTGTGTAAATGGCTGGAATTATAAGAATATAAAAACATAGTTGAAGAAAGTAAAAAAAATGAGACATAAAAAAACAGTTGACATTTGCCTTTTAACAAAAAAGATGAAACATTTTTAGAATATTTATGTGTTTTCATCACCTTATAATTTCCTTATTTTGCCTAATTATTCAGTACAAAATTTCAAACATTATACCGACAATAAATTATCGGATAAATTTATAATAATTTTAGGTTTTTTAAGAGAATGGCAGATAAAGAAGAATTATTTTCTGAAACAGAAGAAGTTACGGAAGAAGCATATTCTCCTGAAGAACTTGATAAGATTAAAGAGCTTACATCATTTTATGATAAAGGTCCTGGGCAAGTTACTATTCCTGACACAGAAGAACCTGAGATATCAGCGCCGGCCGATGAAGAAGAAGTTTCTTTAGATGATCTTGGTCTTGATGATATAGGCGGTACAACGGAGCCTGAGATATCAGCGCCGGCCGATGAAGAAGAAGTTTCTTTAGATG
>JAOUOS010000066.1 GCA_029880285.1 Spirochaetia bacterium | reverse complement strand
TGACGCTTGACCTAATTTTCAATTGCTTTTTGCTTAAACGCTTTGTTGCGCAAAAGAAAGAGCTTTATTGTTGCTTACAAAGCTGACAAAAAGCAATTGAAAACTACTGGTAGCCGTCGACGTTATGCAAAATTGAACATTTTAATTATTTAATGATTCCTCCATTTAATATTCCATTATCAAAAGAAGAATTTTCTGATTCAATCCAAAAAGGTCTTGGTCGAACGTATATTCATGTAGACAAATTTGGTGATAACCTTATAAAAGATATATTATTAAATGCTTGTTTTAATGATTTTACATATGACCAACAAGCTGAAGATTTACGTTCTAGCTGGTTATACTCTATAATTAAAATTACAAAAAATAAAAATTATTATACTGATGCTATCCTAAATGAATTAGAAAACTTAAATTTTTCTGAAGAGAATAGAGCTTTTGAGCAATTAATTGGTTTAGCAAAGGAGCTTGCTATTGATAATTTTTCAGAAGCTAAGCATATAATATATAAAACTTTTGAATATGCTTTAAAAAATGAAGAAATCTTTTTATGTGAAGACTATATTGTCGAATTAGATGGTATTAAAGGATTTCTAATTGCTGCTGAAACAATTGGAAAACATTTATATTTAAATAGTTCCATTGAAAAAGATAGTTCCCTTTTTAATTATGCTATCGAATATTTTGATAAAAACATTTTATTAAATGAATTAAGAGTAAAATCAATTGATAATATTTATATTAAATACTACTCAGAAAACTGCACGGAAATTTATGAAAAATATACTCCTTTACCAAAACAACATTATATTGAAAAACTTAGAAAAAAACTTACTCTAGATAAAATAGTAAATGATGTATTCTCTGGTAAAGGTGATTTTGCTGGCCACTATCAAAGATTTGGTACAATCGCAACTCAAGAAGAATTAAATATTATATATAATTATATTCTAAAAGAAACAAAAACACCCCAACTTATTCGTTTTCTTTGGGTATTTAGAAATACAGCTTTACCAGAATTACATGAATATATTTTTGATTTGGCATTGTCTAAAAACAAAGAAATATCAGATGCTGCTTTAACCTGTCTCTCTAACTCAAAAGATCCATCTATAAATGAATTTTTCATTGATGTTATACAAAATAAAAAAATCCCAATTCTACATGAATCACTATGCTTATTAAAACTCAATTATAATTCTGGTAATTATACAATAATTGAATCTGTTTTACGAGATTTATCCTCAGACATAAATTCACATCAACTTCATGATTTAGGCTATGATTTACTTGATATTGTTAAAGAAAATCATATTAATGAGTTAAAGAATATTGTTTTATGGGTTTATTACAATTCACCTTGTACAAATTGCCGCTTTGAATCGATTAAACTATTAAAAAAAATTGATTCTATACCTTCATATATTTTATCAGAAGGTCTTTACGATTGTTCAGATGAAATTCAGAATTATATTAAGAATATTTAATCTACATATGGTATTATTCTTATTGTTCAACTTCGCATAACAGCGGCTTTAAGCTGCGCTCCCGTTGGTCGCTCGGCTCGGCGCTGTATTTTAATTCAAGAAAAGTATTTACGTTTTACTATCAATTCTCATAATAGGTTTTGGCTTGACGCTTGAGCAAATTTGCAATTGCTTTTTGCTTAAACGCATGGCCTCGCAGAGCAATAGAGGTTTATTGCCGCTCGCCATGCTGACAAAAAGCAATTGCAAACTTCTTAAAGCCGCCGACGTTATCTGAAAGAAACGGCTTTTTTATGTAAGTATTTTTAGTTTGCTTGCCTACTTCTTCTCGTTACTTATTTTTTGGTATGTTCAGTTTTGTTTGTATTTTATATTTTTTCCTTATAGACTTTTCTAACCCAGCAATCTTTTGTAAGTTTGGTTTTGATCTTTATTTTTTTCATATAAATCCTTGAAGACTCCTGTAACCGGGCATTATTTAGTTTGTTTAGTTTTGATCTTTAGTTGTTTTTTCAATCTTCCTTTTATTTTAATAACAATTCTAATTATAATTTAATGAATATAAATTTCAATTATTTTTTTTTATATAATGCCTTAAAGATTTCTGCAAAGTATTAACAATTTTAAGCCGTTCCCTTCAGATAACAACAGCTACCAGCTACGCGCCCGACTGCGCGGTCGCTCGGGTCGGCGCTGTAATATAATTTAAGAAAAGTATTTACGCTTTACTATCAATTTTCATAATAGAAATTGGTATGACGCTTGACCTAATTTTCAATTGCTTTTTGCTTAAACGCTTTGTTGCGCAAAAGAAAGAGCTTTATTGTTGCTTACAAAGCTGACAAAAAGCAATTGAAAACTACTGGTAGCCGTCGACGTTATGTGGCATATTGGTAGTTAAGATATTTATAATTCTCTTTAATATTTTATTTCAGGCTTTTTAGAATGATGATAGAAAAATGAATCCCCGATATATATTTCCATAAATTTATATTTTTTATTTATTCTAGGTTTTGTTATTGGTAATTTATAAATAATGGGCTTTTTATATTTTATTTCTTTTATTTTACTATTTTTATATTGATAACCATATCCAAATGTAAATTCAATATCTTTAGAATTTTCATAATTATTTTTAATATTCATTTCTAATCTAATTGAATTTCCCTTTATAAAATATTTTCCAGAAAAAGAATGTATTTCTGCCATTTCTCTCATGGTTGAATATACATAAACAAAAGTATTATCTTCATAAAATACAAACCTACTATTGAACCCTGCTGGCATAGGAAATGTAGAATGCCATACCCCAATTATATCTTTTGCTTCAATAATATTTTCAATATTTTCATTTATTTCTTCAAAAGTTTTTATTTTCTTTATATTTTCTTCATCTATTTTTGAAAAAAAATTATTTTCTATATCAATATCCTCATTGTTATTAGGCCTATACCAATAAAACTGTTCAAAATGCTTTTTGATTTTCGGGGTTCTAAAATTATACCCATATTGAGCAAAAATTGTATTTCTCAATATTTTAAGTTCCTCTTTATTTAAAAGTGCTAATGATAAATAGCTTAACCTCTCTTTTAGATATTGAATCTCACCATTTTTAATAATATTATATGTTATTTCATTTTTTTCTTCATTCTTGGCTTTATCAATAATACTTTTTATATTCTCAATAGCAATTAGACCGGTTATAACATTGGAAAAGAAGAAAATTATTATAAAGATTTTTCTCATAATTATAGAATCCTATATTTCTTATAACAGTTATAAATATTATTTCAGACGTCAAGACATATATTTATACCTCACCAACACGCCACATAACAGCGGCTATAAGCTGCGCTCCCTGCGGTCGCTCGGCTCGGCGCTATATTTTAATCCAAGAAAAGTATTTACGCATTATGACTAATTCTCTAAATAAATATTGGCTTTACGCTTGAGCATATTTTTGATTGCTTCTTGCTTAACCGTTTTGTTCGCACACGAATTGAGGTTAATTCGCGCTCACAAAACTGGCAAGAAGCAATCAAAAACATCTTATAGCCGCACAACGTTATGCGAACATGCCTTTAATTTTATACGATGCTGGCCCTCCTTGGCCAGCATTCAATATTTATAATAAATTCAATTTGTTATTGCTCATCTGGGATTTTTCAAAAAAGTCGCCATTCAGTTCTCTTAAATATTTTATAAATAGTTTAATATATTTTTCTATCGAATTCATGAAATATAACTAGAAGGCATTGTGTCAGGTCAATACCATCATCCGACAATACAAATCATTGCCATGATTTATACATCTTTATTATTTGTTTTCGGTTAGTTTTTTTATCATACCGAATTGAGTAATCTTCAACTTCGCCTCTTGCTTGATGATGATTTTTATTATAAGCTTTTAATAAGTATTCTATCGCTAAATTAGCGGTATTTTCATCTATGTCATTTATATTTTTGCGGTAAATATCAACCAATAATAAATAAACATCATAATATGCCTGTGGGTGGTCATATTTGTTAGCCATAATCATTGCATAGTAAAGAAATTCGCCTTGAAAAGGTTCTTCAAGGTAGGCAATATCCAATTTCTTATATGCGTCAATATCACCCTTCTCAATAATTAAATCTTTATGTTTTGCTGTAACATAATAGTTCTGATTTATGGAAATAGCTTCTTCTTCTTTTTTTTTGTTACCCATAACGCAACCTAATATGCAGAAACTCAAAGTAATATATGCATAAACTCTAAACAAAAAACTATTACTATTCTTTTGGAATTGCAATTTTAAATATTTTAGGGCCAATAGTATCATCGTGTACCTTTGCAAAATCAGAAATTTTACTATATTAGTATGACCTTAAAAACTATATATATTATAGGTGTAAACCATTTTTCAGCTTTTCGATTAACAGCCACGTTCTCTCGGATATTAATGTTTAACTTTTTATAATGAGCTACAAATATTGCTAATTTAATTAATTATAAACAAGCTATTTTGTGATAAATTATTATTAGTTTATTTCAGTAACAATCAGCTTGTCTCTTTAAATTAACTGGTTTACAATTTGCATATCGCTTACGCCATCCATGGCTTCAGCTTTTTTCTACTACTAATGGCACGTCGCATAACTAATCTTTTAAGCTGCGCGCCCACTTTCGTGGGCTGCTCGGTTTTGCGTTTTGTATTATACTAAATTATGATTTACTTTTTATAGATAAATTGTAAAGTTGTTTTTAGGGCGAAACGCAAAACTCATCGTAAATCGTTTTTGCTTAACGGCCATCTTCGCGCATGAATTGAGGTTAATTCGCGCTTATCTGGCCTACAAAAACGATTTACGACGACTTAAAAGACCAAACGTTATCTGAAAGAAACGGCTTTATTATGTAGGTATTTTTAGGTTGTTGGTCTACTTCTTCTCGTTACTTATTTTTTGGTATGTTCGGTTTTATTATTTTTTTATATTTTTTCCTTATAGACTTTTCTAACCCAGCAATCTTTTGTAAGTTTGGTTTTGATTTTTATTTTTTTATATGAATCCTTGAAGACTCTTGTAACCG
>JAOUOS010000019.1 GCA_029880285.1 Spirochaetia bacterium | reverse complement strand
ATGCTAGCCCCGCCAGTTTTTTATATTTTATACAAAGACAAAGAACCTGAAAAAATATATGGCGATGGAACTGGTGCCGGTTTTAGGTGTTGTCAGCTTGAAGATAGCGGCTATCTTGAATTTACCGAAACCATAACTCCCGGTTCTTATACTATTAAAGTAACCGACGGTGAAGGCGTAGAGTTTTATTCACAACCGATCATTTTTGTTGAATAAAAATTTAGCCGAAGAGCGCACAGCGCAAACAATGATGAAGTGTGCAAAGCGCTGAAATTCCTTTAGTTGCAACAACAATAATTTATTCTTTTGTTTCATCTATAAACTCTGTGATCTCGGTGGCCCCTGTGGCTTCCCCTGTCGCGTTTTTTATACTAATCTTTTTTTTACTTTACATATAATCAGTCTTTTTTACAATAGTATTATGTCAGATAATAAATCAGTTCAAAAAAGTAAAATTCTAGAAATAAATCAAGGTGTATATCCTTTTAAATCGGGAACAGGTAGCCTTGGCAAATACCGTGTAAAAAGCCCTCGTGTAAATAAAGAACTGGGCAAGTTAAGCCTTACTGATAAACAAAATCGTGTTATACATTTTATTACAGAACATATAAATAAGGTTGGGTTCCCCCCCACTGTTCGAGAAATAGCCTCGTATTTTGGGGTATCTGCCAAAGCGGCTCATGATCATATGCGGGCCATTGCTAAAAAAGGGTATATTCGACTCTTTCCCGGTTCGGCCAGAGGGTTAGAAATCATACATCCTGAACTTAAAAAAGAAGCCGAAAATAAAAATACTTTAAAAAACAAACATAATTCTCAGGTAAGTCTTTCTGATTTAATGAAAGAAGTTACTATTGTACCTCTTGTAGGCAGAATTGCTGCGGGAGTTCCTATTTTAGCTGAAGAGAACATAGAGTCACACCTAACCTTCCCAAAATCTTTTTTACCAGCTGAAAGCGACATGTTTGCCCTTGTCGTTAGCGGCGACAGTATGCAAGACGCCGATATTTCTGATGGTGATATTGCCATTGTAAAAAAAATTAAAGATTATAATACCGAAATTAAAAATGGAGATATTGTGGCCGCTATGATAGACAATGAAGTTACATTAAAAACTTTTTACAAAAAAAATAAAAACTTTGAACTACACCCGCAAAATAAAAAATATAAAATAATCATATTAAACCCGAAAGATAATCCGCAAATACTTGCAAAACTAGTTGGTATATTTCGTCAATATTAGTTAAATTAAGTGCGAAAAGGCATTGAAAAAACAATTGTTCTTGTTCTTGATTCACTGGGCATAGGAGATCTGCCTGATTCTCATTTTCATAACTCTCGCAATTGCAACACTTTATCACATATAAATGAAAAAGCCGATTCGCTTCACATACCTAATTTAGCAAAATTAGGTATTGGAAATCTTGTCTACTTAAATGGATCTTATCGAACTTCTGACACCATTGGTTTTTATGGTAAAATGGGATCACTTTCGGCAAGCAAAGACTCTGTGTCAGGTCACTGGGAACTAATGGGAGTAAAAAGCAGTAAAGAATTTATAAATTATTCTTCAGGAATTCCTGAAGAAATTTTAAGTAAACTTTTAATTAAAACAGGAAATGACTTTATTGGCAATAAAAATTTAAAACCGGAGGCCGCTTTATTAAAATTTGGCGATCTGCATAAAAAAACAAAAAAACCTATAATAATTACTTCTGACGATTCTATAATTTATATTGCCACGCATGAAGAAATTATACCAAAAGATGAATTATATACCATCTGTAAAAAAACTCTAAAAAATTGTGAAGAATATAATTTAGCGCGAGTATGTGCCCTGCCTTTTACGGGAACTTCTAAAAATTATTCTATTTCAGATAAAAAACGTGTATTCTGCACTGCCCCGCCATATTCAAGTATTTTAGAATTACTTATAAATACCGAAATTCCGGTTCATACAGTAGGTAAAATATCTGATATATTTTCACAAAAGGGTATTACCAGCTCTAAATCTGGCGAAAACAATGAAGAGGCCATTGAAAATACTCTTGAAATTATGGCAAAAGGCATAAGAGATGAATTTAACCAATCATTTATTTTTGCAAACCTGCCAGATTTTGACAGTGTTTACGCGCATAACAAAGATATTCAAGGGTATGCTAATGCCCTTGAAGAATTTGACAGAAACTTTCCTAAAATAATGCGTTCGATGGGAGAACGTGATATTTTAATCATTACTGCTGACCACGGCAATGACCCTACTTCATCTGAGCCGGGACATACAAGAGAATATGTACCTCTGCTTGTATATTCAGCTCTATTAAAACCAAAAGGGTACGGAAATTTGGGCGTTAGAAAAACAATGTCTGATGTAGCTAAAACAATTGCTGATATTTATGATATAGAAACCACTTTTACGGCAGATAGTTTTTGGGATAATCTAATTGTTTTATTATGAACATTATAAATAGTAAAATTTCACTATCATTAAAAAAGAAATATACAAAACTTCAAGAATATCTTGCAAAATATCCATCTTTATTAATCGCATATTCCGGCGGAGTTGACAGTTCATTTTTGCTAAAAACAGCTTCA
Source organism: Spirochaetia bacterium (assembly GCA_029880285.1). Taxonomy (GTDB): domain Bacteria; phylum Spirochaetota; class Leptospiria; order Turneriellales; family JAOUOS01; genus JAOUOS01. Next base: position 53,673 of record JAOUOS010000019.1, on the reverse strand, counting down.
ATAATAAATCGTAATACCGTATGCGGAGTTATAGCTGATTCGCCTTCATTATCGCGAAGAGAACTTAAATTCGCTTTAGATTTAGCAAAAAAACATAAAATGCGTGTACAAATTATAAAATCAACTGAGCTAAATGATTTAAACTATCAAAAAAACAATATGAATAGATGTTTTTTTTGCAAGACAGATTTATTTAATCATTTACAAAATTTCGCAAAAAAAAATAATTATTTGTATATAGCCGAAGGAACAAATTATTCAGATATAAAAAGCCACCGCCCCGGACATAAAGCCGCAGAAGAAAAAAAAATACTATCTCCTTTAGTCGACTGCAAACTAACCAAAGCAGATATTCGTAAATTAAGCGCTATTTTAGATTTAGAAACAAAAGAAAAACCTCAAATGGCCTGTCTTGCCAGCAGACTACCATACGGTGAATCTGTTTCAAAGAAAAAACTTGAAAAAATTGAGAAAGCCGAAGCCATTCTATATGAATTAGGTTTTAATGAACTTAGGGTAAGATACCATGAAAACGGAAAACTGGCCCGAATTGAAGTAAATCCCGATGAAATAAAAAAACTTCAATTAGAAAATATAAGAAAAAAAATATTTATAGAATTTAAAAAACTAGGATTTTTATATACCGCGATTGATATTATTGGATACAGAACAGGTTCTGCCAATGAAAATTAATAAGTAATCAATTAAGCTATGTCAAGAATATGTAAATATTTTTATATTATAATAATTTTATTTCTTGACATACCTTTTTGAATAATGTACATTTTAATAAATGAAAACTAAATATAAAAAGACCTTATGAAAAAAATTACCAATTCATATCATCTTTTTATTTACAGGAGATAAAAATGGCAGAAAAAACTGAAGAAAAAAAATTTACGGCAGAAATGACCGTTAAAGAAGCCTTAAATATGCATCCCGAATCAAGTATGGTTTTAGCAGGATATCATTTAGGTGGATGCTCTTCATGCGGAGTAAATGAAATTGAAACTCTTGAGCAGGTATGTAACGGATATGGAATTCCTCTAGACGCTTTACTTGCTTCACTAAATAGTTTGCTTGAAGAAAATTGATTTTAAGACAAATTATAAACGCGGGTCAATAATTCCTCTTTGGCCCGCTTCAATAAAATCAATAAAGTGATATATTTTTTTATAGGCAGAAGAATCTTTTTCTAATTTCAATAAAATATCAGACTTTATTTTCTCAAGCGCGGTAGAGGTAGAAATATTAGAACGGTATAAAATTTTAAATGCCTTTCTAATTAATGTGCTTTCTGAAGATGGAATTCCTGCTCTTTTCATACCTATTTTATTTATGCCAATTGCTTTACCCGGCTGACCATCGGCCATTATATAGGGCGGTACGTCTTTAACGACCTTAGAAACACCGCCTACAATAGCAAAAGTGCCCACACGGCAAAACTGATGTATACCAGACAAGCCGCCAATATACACATTATCTTCAATTTGAACATAGCCGCCAAGGGCGCATCCCTGAACTAAAATTACTTTATTGCCAATTTTAACATCATGCGCGATATGCGCCGTACCCATAATAAAATTATTATTACCAATTTCTGTAGCGCCGCCTTCTACCGAGGGCTGATGAACGGTAGAAAATTCTCGAAATACATTATTACTGCCTATGATTATTTTCGGTTTTGAATTTTTTATGGTTAAATCCTGTGGTTTTTCACCTATTAAGCATCCATGGTAAAATTCATTATTTTCTTGTATTTCAACGTTACTTTTTATTTCTACATGGCTGGCGATTTTACATCCCTTGCCTATTTTTACTTCTGGTCCTATTATTGAAAAAGGACCAATTTCAACATCGTCTGCTATTTCGGCTTTTTTATCAACGATGGCCGTCGAATGAATTTTAGACATATTATACTACTGCTTTTTCAAGAATTTCGGCAATATCTAATGCTGATGTAGACTCTTCTTTATTAAGACTTTTAATGCCATCGGATATCATCGTCATACAAAAGGGACAAGCTGTCGCGATTGTTTTTGTATTCGCGGCTAGCAACTGTTTTGTTCTTTTAATGCTCACTCTTTCGTTACCTTTTTCTTCTTCTTTCCACATTTGCGCTCCACCCGCGCCACAGCATAATCCCGTTGTTTTGTTATCTTGAGCCTCCAAAGCTTCTTTGCCGCAGGCGGCGGCAATTATTTTTCGGGGATTTTCAAAATTATTTTGATATCTTCCTAAATAACAAGAATCATGATAAACCACGTCTCCGGTTATATCATATATATTTTTATTGATTTTTAGCTTTTTTTCTTCTACTAACTTCACTAGGTAGCGGCTGTGATGATACACTTTGTAATTACCGCCCATTTGAGGATACTCATTTTTTAACGTATTAAAACAATGGGGACAAAAGGTTATAATTTCTTTAATATTATAATTATTTAATATTTCAATGTTATTTTGCGCCATCATTTGAAATAAATATTCATTACCCGCTCTTCTGGCAGAATCTCCCGTACAGCTTTCTTCCTGCCCTAAAATCGCGAAATTGACACCTGCTTTTAATAACAAAGAAGCCATTGTGCGGGCGATTTTTTTTGCTCTATCGTCAAAAGCTCCGGCACATCCAACCCAAAATAATACATCAGGTGCTTCTGAATTTTCTTTCATTGAAGCCATTGTTTTTAAACCCAGGCCCTCTGCCCATTCTTCTCTTTTGTGAGATCCCAATCCCCACGGATTCTGCTGGTTTTCAATATTTTCCATAGCTGTCTGTAATTCTGCCGGCATACTGCCCTCATTTAAGACCAGTGAACGTCTCATTTCGAGTATGGCTTCCATTTGGTTATTACCAACAGGACATGCCTCAACACAGGCATAACAGGTTGTACACGCCCATATTTCTTCTTTTGAAATAACATTATCAATAATTCTTAAATCATTATTTTGCGCAAGTTCTTCGTTTGTTTTACCGCTGTTTTTTAAGTTTAAGTAAACGGGCATTTTTTTAATCATGCTGTGCTTAATATTGATCATGATTTTTTTAGGGTTTAACGCTTTGCCGGTTCGGTTTGCCGGACATTCTAGGGTACATCTGCCGCATTCAATGCATGAGAGAGCTTCCAGATTTTTTTTCCAAGTGAAATCTTGAACGCAGGCCGCCCCCCACACAAGCGCGTTTTCTGTATCTAAAAATTTCATTTCGCCTTTGGGTTTAACTGCGGTATTCCAGTAATTAATCGCGGACCAAAACAAATGAGCGTGTTTTAAATCTGGAATTATAAATACAAAAGGAAGAACAAAAATCGCGTGCCCCCACCAACCTATTAAATAAATAGTTTTCGCGTAATCGCTCCATCCCATTGATACATAAAAAGAAGCAATAAAATTGCGAATAGGACTAATTGAATTCGTATTATTTATTATAAGCTTTGCGGGTTCACCAATTAATGTAAATACCATCAAAACAGATAACATTACAATAATTAAAAGACTCTGAAAAGAAGGTCTGTCAAGTTCAACCGCTTTTAATACATACCGTCTATAGGCAAAATACATTATTCCAATAAAAACTAAAACTGAAAAAACATCTAAAGATAAATCGTATATATTCTCTGCTGTATGTCCGAATAATGCCGGAATATAAAAAAATGTATCTGCCGAAAAAGCGCCTATAAACTGACTTAAAGTATGAATTCCAAAAACTAGAAATCCATACATGATAAATACATGAAATATGCCTCTTGCCGGTTTCTTGTATAATTTTTTTTGAAGTAGAATATAATGAATTATATTATGAAGACTTGTTTTAAAATCGACATTAATTTCTTCTTTTTGTCCCGATTTTATAAACTTCCAGTTTCTATAGATTACTCTGGCCGATAAACCAAATGAAGCAAAAAACAAAATAGCGTATCCAATTATTGTAAAAGTATCTGTCATATTTTTTCCTTAAATATTTTTATAAATATTTTTATGCCAACTATCTTTTTATATTTATTTATAAAATATACCATTTTTAATATTCAGCAATATATTCTAAAAGCAAATTATAAAATATGTATATCAAGTCAAGATTTTAGAAGATTATTAGTAATTAATATTTTTTTTATTTTATGTTTCAATAAAAATCTTGACGGTTCGCCTTAAATATAATTCATTTCGTTTTAATAAGGGGGTTTGTTTATGAAAAAAATCGCGGTACTGCTTTCAGGTTGCGGAGTTTATGACGGCTCTGAAATTCACGAATCAGTTTTAACTATTTTGGCACTTGAGAAAAAAGGTTTTGAACTCACATTTCTCGCGCCTGACATAGAGCAACATCATGTTATTGATCATACAAAAGGCGAAGAAATGAACGAAAAAAGAAATGTTCTGGTAGAAGCAGCTAGAATTGCCAGAGGCAATATAAAACCAATATCATCTGTATCATCAGATAGTTTTGACGGCCTTGTTATTCCGGGAGGATTTGGTGCGGCAAAAAACTTCACCAAATGGGCCTTTAGCGGCCCCGAGGGCGAAATTAACGCAGATGTTAAAAAATTTATTATTGATACGGCTCGGGCCAAAAAACCCATAACAGCAATGTGTATGGCCCCTGTTGTTCTCGCGAAGGCTTTATCTGACACAAACATTAACGCTTCACTTACCGTGGGTACAACAGAAGATAAATCACCTTATGACATTGCCGCTATCTCACAAGGTATGGAAAACTTAGGGGCAAAAGCTAAAATGTGCAAAGTTGAAGAAGCGATAACAGACATTGAAAATAAAATCGTAACAACGCCTTGTTATATGATGGACACGTCTATTACAGCTGTAAACAAAGGCATAGAAAAAGCGATCGATGAATTTGAAAAATTGTTGTAAACTAAAATAGAAATGAGTAATGAAAATCACCATAGCACAGTTAAACCCTACAGTAGGTGATATAGAAGGTAACTTTAATAAAATTAAAGAAGCCTTATTAAAAAGCAAACAAGATTTATCAGATTTATTGGTTTTTCCCGAGCTTTTTCTTACAGGATATCCGCCCAAAGATTTATTAGAAAGAAAAGATTTTATTTCAAAGACACAAATAGCTGTTGAAAATCTAAAAGAGCAGTCAAAAAATTATTCAAATACGGGAATTTTAATAGGCGCGCCCGTACCAACTCAAAAAAGAACAGGCCGACCGCTTTTTAATTCTGCGATATTAATTCATAACGGCAAGATATTGTTAAACCAAAATAAATCTTTACTGCCAATGTATGACGTTTTTGACGAAGCCAGATATTTTGAACCGGCGGACAATATTCAAACCATAAAGTTTAAGAACGAAATTTTGGGCATATCAATATGTGAAGACGCATGGAACGAACCACAGCATTTTTTAAATTATGAAGTTAATCCTATGGAAAAATTAGCGGCCCAGAAAGCTTCATTATTTATTAATATTTCGGCTTCGCCTTTTCAAATAGGTAAAGAAGAAACCAGATTTCAAATTTTTCAAAATCACGTTAAAAAACACAAGGTTCCTTTTGTATTTGTAAATCAAGTAGGCGCAAACGACGATCTTATTTTTGACGGCAGAAGCTTCTGTATCGATCGAGATGGGAATCTAATGGATACTCTAGATCCATTTAATGAACAGATAAAAACAATTGATTTGAAATTGAAATCAAGAATAAGTTACAATCCACAGGATAAAATAGAAAGTCTGCATCAGGCTCTTGTTTTGGGGGTTAAAGACTATTTTAAGAAAACCAGTTTTTCAAAAGCCATAATAGGATTATCGGGAGGCATCGATTCGGCCGTAACCTGCTGTCTCGCAAAAGAAGCCATAGGAAGTGAAAATATTATAGGAATTTCTATGCCGTCGCCTTTTTCATCAAAGGGCAGCGTTGAAGATTCAAAAATACTAGCAAATAATTTAGGCATTGAATTTAAAGAAATACCTATCTCAGATGTTTTTAACTCATATCTTGACACTTTAAAAAATGATTTTAAAAAAGAAGAAAGCTCCATAGCCGAAGAAAACATACAAGCAAGAATAAGGGGTAATATTTTAATGGCTTATTCTAATAAATTTGGTCATCTAGTACTCTCAACAGGCAATAAAAGCGAAATGGCAGTAGGCTACTGTACTTTATATGGTGATATGAGCGGCGGTCTGGCCGTTTTGGCCGATGTACCTAAGACTTATGTGTATCAATTGGCCGAATATATTAACAGAAAAAAAGAAATAATACCAAGAGAGATACTTGAAAAACCCCCATCTGCCGAGTTAAAACCCAATCAAAAAGATCAGGACACTTTGCCCGATTATGAAATTCTTGATAAACTTTTATACTACTATATTGACGAAAATTTTTCGCTAAAAGAACTTCTCAATTTAAAATTTGATCCCGAAGTAACAAAATGGGTGGTACAAACGGTTAATAAAAACGAATATAAAAGGCGTCAGGCCGCCCCCGGTTTGAAAGTAACAAGTAAAGCTTTTGGCACAGGAAGAAGAATGCCAATTGCAGCGAAATATTAAAGCTAGTTTTAACCAGCCAAAAATATTGGCGAATTAACTGTTACCTGCCCCACACTCTTAAAACGCGAGTGTATTATAATTTTTAAACCGCTAACTTGGTTTTTTCTGCGTCAATCAATTCAACTGATTTCTCAATAAGCATTAAAGCTTTTTCTTCAAAAAGGGGCTCGCCGCATTGACCGCAAATATACGCGGGTAAAGCATTCCAGTGAATCTGATAATCATTTCTTTCTACCGTAAAAGGCGCTGTTTTTTTTTCAAGTTTTCCTTTGCAGTAAACACATTCCATATTATAATCTCCTTTTATAATCTTCTGACCATTGTGTAGGTTCGGGAATATAAGCAGTAATAATTGCTAAATAATCATTTTTTGGTGAACATACAATATGAATTGGCCTTTCTTTTATACCTTTACCTAAAACAAGCGCGCTGTGGCCGCGAGTGTCTTCTGGATAATCTTCAATAATTATGCCTTGCATAATAACTTCGCGAATTTCATCTGATGATATCATTCTTTTGGGATGCATCATTTGCGATAGCGCATGAGGTAAAAACAATATCTTTTTTTCAGCCGCATGACGAATTATTTTAATAAAGTCAGAGTTCATATTTTGATCGCATCTTATAATTTAAAATATTTCGTAAAATATTATTAAATAAATAAAATTGAATAAGAGGTCAATAAAAATATTCAGATACATATGATCTCTCAGCTAATACCAATATTGCAACTCTATATGTTTATATAATGAGTACATGCGGGCCTGCCCCGCACTCTTAAAACGCGAGAGGTTAAGCAAAATATATTATTATATCTCTTATATCTTCAAATAGTGAATGTTTTACTTCAAGTAGAAGATTTCTATCTGGTTCTACTATAATGGATTTAGGATCATTAATACTTTCTTTTTTTGCGCACTATAAAGCGCTTGACATATAGTATTGTTTATAGTATATTGAGAGTATGCTAAAAGGAGCTTTCGGTGAGTAAGGTTATAACAGCAAATGAATTAAAGACAAAAGGAATTTCTGCCATAAAAGCGGCGATGGGTGAAGAAGAATTAATTATAACAGAACGCGGTAAAAATAAATATATTGTAATGCCTATTGAGCATTACAATTATCTAAGGGAGTGTGAATTAGAAGCGGCCCTAATTGAATCTAAAAAAGAATATGCAGAAAAAAAATATATAAAAGAATCGGTTAGTAATCACATTAAGAGAATAACGGGTGCCTAATCTTATTTATACAGAAACATATATTAAAAAGGCGGCAAAGTTCGCGAAAAAGCATCCAGATTTATTGAAACAGTATGAAAAAACTTTGCTTCTTTTAGAAAAAAATCCATATCACCCTTCATTAAGATTGCACAAATTAGAAGGCAGACTGTCAGAATTATATTCCGTTTCTATTAATATTATGTATAGAATAACAATAGATTTTATTATTGAAGAAGATAATATAATTTTAATCAATGTGGGTAAACATGATGAAGTGTATTAAGTTTTCAATCAAAGAAAATAGAAAGAATATACCAAACATTAATTTACGAAAATTCACAGCTATCCCTCAAAACGCGAGAGGTTTATTTTCCCATGGCTGAGGCTAAAAAATAAATTTTGTTATTCATAGATTTTAATCTTTTTATAACAGGGCGTGATTAGTTTATTTTACTGTTTCCATAAAATCTAATTCTCATACTTAACATCTCTTCGTTATATTTGATTTTTAATAAACTTTCTTATTTCTTCACAGCTTTCTTTAGAATTTTCTGCGTCTATTTTTTCATAATAAGTTTCTAATATGTCATCCGGATATCTTGTTTCTGTATAATATTGATTAAGATTTATACAAGCCATTTACGCGTAATTTCTTTCATATAAAACTTTACCTGTATTTATTATATCTGTAATAACCGGACTTTTTAACTTTAAGGCTTTTTCGACTTCATTTGAACTATAAACTATAAAATCAATGGCAACTTCTCTGTCTAAAAACAAACTATCAAGTTCAAAGGTTCTTTTTCGTCTTAATTTAGGAACGTTATTTTTAATAATAAACAAGTCTATATCATTGGCATGGTTTGGATTAGAATTCAAGGAGCCAAATAAAATTACTTTTTCAAGCTTGTATTTTTGAATTAACCTTTTCAAGATTTTATTTAATTCTTTTTCAAATTTCATAGCTTTTGTCAAGATATCCTAATATATACAAATTTCACACCGCGTCAAGAACAGGTTTACCGCTGCAAATTTGAGGGTCTATTAAAATTCTTTCTTACATATTACACTCAATATAAGAAAATCACAACAGGTTTTCAATCTATTTTTTTCAAGAACAATCTAGAAAAGCCCTGCCCCGCTTCTTAAAGCGCGCTAGGTTCATTCTCTAGCGTCTTGAGATAAGATAAAAAAATCAAGGGAAATATTTATAAATATCTTTTCTGTGAAGTAGTCTTATAAGTTCTATAGCGTCACCTTCGATAATTAAGCCTAATCTATAAATACCGATTCGAATTCTATAATAATTTTTAAAACCTTTTATTTTTCTTAAGTTTCGTATTTCTCTTATATTTCGAACTTTTTCTTAGCCATTGATACATTGATATAATAACTTTGCAATTTTCTTATCGTTTATATTTTCAAAATCTTTTTCAAACGATTTATCAACGTTTACTTTCAATCTCTTATTTTATTCACAAATTCTTTAGTATCTATATATTTTTTTGTACGACCTTCTTTGATCGCGAAACCAAGGCCAATGTCTTCTACTTCACCTCTTGATAGAATTTCTGTTTTTAAGCCTAACTTCTTTGCCAGGTTTATTAACAATTTTAGATCACTTTCAGATTTCCCGTTTATCAACGCAATTTGCATAAATGTAGTATATAATTCAAAATTCAATATGTCAATTATTTATTTAGTTAAATAATCTGATAAAAAATTTCCGTGCCGCGCCAACCCCACCCCTCAAAGCCGCAAAGCCGCGCGAGATCTATTTTTCCGCGGTTTAATTTTGTTAACCACAGGTTGCTAGTGCCAGCAATGCTGGTGAAATCTGTGGTTAACAAAAAGAGAATTCTACCTTCCTAATTGGCAGTATGTGTTATATTTTATATATACTAAAAAGTATTACAAGCAACTACCATCATACTCTATTGCGCCTATGCTCCAATTCAATGTTCTTAAAACTGCGTTGATATCGTCTGCAAAAGGATACGAGTTAACAATTGCCTGAGTTGAAGTACCCCCATTGGTAACAATACAAGGGCTTGTACTCTGCGGGGTGTAACTTGCATCCAATACTGGATTTGTGGCAACATTCCCTTGTGCGGTTGTACTCCAATCAAAAAGAGAATGCATGTCGGCCAGATTGCAGGTATTGCTGTTCATGTCGCCATCAAAGTTGCTAGTGCATCCAAGATCTAGGTCACGATAAATAACAGTTGAATAAATGTCGTTCCACCTGACAGTGTTTGGATCTGCATTGGAACCTACTTCTTGAATTCCTGTTGCAAACAGAGGATTTCCTGTGTCTTGAGCCATAATAATATTGTGTTCTATCAAGGGGTGACCCGTACTGATCATTATCCCTGTTGTTTGCCCGCCAACAGTACCCGTAACATTCAGAGTATTACTAAGGATTACGTCATGTGTATTGCCTGTAGCATCACCCCCATAGGATGCTGAGGCGGAATTTCCAGAGAGATCGAAGCCATAGGCTGTGTTCCCCTGAACTACAATGATGTTGTTGTATGCTTTTACAATTGAGGAGCTCGTTTTTACCCCAGTAATGGAATTCCCGCTAAAGGTAACATTGATATAGTTATATCCCATCGTCACTTTAGATTTGGTTGGGCCACCAGTACCATTGCTATATGCATAAACACCTCTTTGTGTTGCGAAAATATCATTTCCTTCTACCGTGGTTACAACTTCGGAAGATGCCCCAGTATTAACACTGGAATATACACCGGTGCTTGCATTTATCACGTTGTTTGTGATGCTTGGATTATGACTGTTTGCACTATCTGTGACAAGCACGCCAACCCCATAGGTACAAGACAGCGTATGTGTATCTACAGAGCTGCTATTGTTTAGTAGCAAAACACAAAAGTCTGCGCCGGAAACCTCGTTGTTCACGAGATTGGCGGTGTTATCCGAGATAAGAATTCCTGTAGTCCAGCCAGTCCCTCCGAGCTGACCTATGACGATAAGGCTATCTAATGTGGAATTAGAACCCATGTCTATGGTAGCCACTGGGGAATTAGATGTTGCCCCTCCATTGGTTCGTCCATCTTCAATATTTGTTGGATAGAGTGTACTATCCTGCACCGCCCAATCTGCCGAACTATAGCCCCCCCGAAGCGCTGTATTGGCGGGTAACACGATGGTTTCGAGGCTATTATAAGTCCCTTGTGCTGCGTGTACTTCTAAAATGAAGTTGGCATTCGCAGTATTGATTGCTTCTTGAATTGTTGCTTTCGGTGAATCTGAAGTTCCAGAATTTGCGTCACTGCCAGTTGTTTTCACATACACAATACCATTAAGTACTGCAAAAGTAAGGTTTAAATCCAGGTTATTCCCAAAATTATCCTCAACATATATGTTTAGTGTTTTGCCTGAACCTTCGCTCCAATCTGCTGTAGGGGATATCGTAAGTGTATTATCTATATAAGTTCCATCTGACCAAACACCCCCATCACTTTCACCGGCAAGTATCCCCGAAAGAATCATTGACGTAGTATTTATTGTTTCTGAAAAAGTTATAACAATCGTCTGTGTTGATATGATAGTTGTATCACTCGGAGTTATTGTCACTGTCGGACTAGTCCCGTCAATATCATAACTCAAAGTTGTTGATGTTAAATTTCCCGATAAATTTGAGACTGCAATAGTAATTGTTCTACCTGTGCCGCTACTCCAACTTACAGCGGGCGAGATAGTTAAAGTACTATTTGCATTAGACCATATACCGCCATTACTTTCAGCGGCAAGCGCCCCACTTAATACCAAAGTTGCTGTAGCCATGCTTTCAGGAAAATTTAATATAATACTTTCAGATGCGCTAATTGTACCAATAGCTGGAGTAACAACCCCACCTGCGGCCTCATTACATGTTGCATCACAAATAGTACATGAAGCTAAGCCCGGCGTACAGACATCTGTTATGCTGTTACCATCATCACAAGTCTCACCATTTGTTCCGTCTGTTATACCATCTCCGCAATAACCTGTAACAGTACCTGCAACAGAAAAACAAGTAGCATCACAAACCGTACAGGATGTTTCGCCATATAGACATGATTCTGTTATTGTATTGCTATCATCACAATCTTCAACACCTGCATGGACAAAACCATCACCGCATGATGCCGCAACACATGTACTCAGACAAGCATCTGTATCAACTGCATTCGCATCATCACATTCTTCAACGCCGGATTGAACAAAGCCGTCACCGCATGATGCCGCGACGCATGTACTTAAACAGGCATCTGTATCAACAGCGTTAGCATCGTCACATTCTTCAACACCGGCTTGAACAAAGCCATCACCGCATGAAGCTATTTGGCAGGTAATAGGACAAGAATCAGTATTATCGGCATTAGCATCATCACAGGTTTCAACGCCAGCTTGCACAAAGCCATCACCGCATGATGCCGCAACACAAGTACTTAAACAGGCATCGGTTTCAACAGCGTTTGCATCATCACACTCTTCAACTCCTGTTTGAACAAACCCGTCACCGCAGGCAGCCAGTTCACAAGTATTTAAGCAAATGTCTGTATTATCTAAATCACCATCATCACAGGCTTCAATGCCGGTATGAATAAAACCGTCTCCACAAGAGGCTGTAACACAGGTACTCAAGCAGGCATCGGTATCAATTGCATTGGCATCGTCACAATCTTCGATTCCCGCTTGCACAAATCCATCGCCGCATGAGGCCGCAGTACAAGTATTTAAACATGCATCTGTATTATCAGCATTTGCATCGTCACAATCTTCAACACCGGCTTGAATAAAGCCATCGCCACAGGCAGCCAGTTCACAAGTACTTAAACAGGCATCTGTATCAAGCGCATTGGCATCATCACAAGCTTCAATACCTGCATGAATAAAACCATCGCCGCATGAGGCCGCGGTACAAGTACTTAAACAGGCATCTGTATCAACCGCATTGGCATCGTCACAATCTTCAACGCCTGCTTGAATGAAACCATCGCCGCATGAGGCCGCGGTACAAGTACTTAAACAGGCATCTGTATCAATTGCATTAGCGTCATCGCAGGTTTCAACACCTGCTTGAACAAAACCATCACCGCAGGTGGCCGTTTGACAGGTAGTAGGACAAGAATCTGTATCATCAGCGTTAGCGTCATCACAGGTTTCAACACCCGTTTGAATGAACCCATCGCCGCATGAGGCTGTGACACATGTGCTTAGACAGGCATCTGTCTCGATAGCGTTGGCGTCATCACAATCTTCGCCAGCTGTTGTATTTGTGTATCCGTCGCCGCATGAATGAGTTAAACAAGTACCAGCATTACAAGTTGAGGTGTCTATGCCGCTGGTATCGCAATCTTCGCCAGCTGTTGTATTTGTGTATCCGTCACCGCATGTTGAAGTATTACATGTAGCCCCAACGCATGAAGCTGTATCTGTGCCGTTTGAATCGCATTGTTCACTTGCGGCAGCGTTTGTATATCCGTCACCGCATGTTGAAGTAAGGCATGTGGCCCCAACGCATGAAACTGTATCTGTGCCGCTTGAATCGCATTGTTCACTTGCGGCAGTGTTTGTGTATCCGTCACCGCATGTTGAAGTAAGACATGTTGCCCCAACGCATGAAGCTGTGTCTATCCCGTTTGAATCGCACTGTTCACTTGCGGCTGTGTTTGTATACCCGTCGCCGCATGTTGAAATATTACATGTAGCCCCAACGCATGAAGCTGTATCTGTGCCGTTTGAATCGCACTGTTCACTTGCGGCAGCGTTTGTATATCCGTCGCCGCATGTTGAAGTAAGACATGTTGCCCCAACGCATGAAGCTGTATCTGTGCCGCTTGAATCGCATTGTTCACTTGCGGCAGTGTTTGTGTATCCGTCGCCGCATGTTGAAGTAAGACATGTTGCCCCAACGCATGAAGCTGTATCTGTGCCGCTTGAATCGCATTGTTCACTTGCGGCAGTGTTGGTGTATCCGTCGCCGCATGTTGAAGTAAGACATGTTGCCCCAACGCATGAAGCTGTATCTGTGCCGCTTGAATCGCAATCTTCAACACCAGCTTGAACGAAGCCATCACCACAAGTCGCTAGTTCACAAGTATCAAGACAAATATCGGTATTATCCAGATCGCCGTCATCACAGGCCTCATAAGCGGCTTGTATTATTCCGTCACCGCAAAAAGCGCCAATTACAGTTACTGTAAAGTCTTTTGTTTCGCTGGCGGTGCCTTTAGCTATAGTTGCTGTTAATGTTATATCTACATTACCATATGGTTGTGTTATTGTACCGTCACTTGCTATAATAGTTGTAGGAACACCAGTTTCATAAGCCTGCCATGCTATAATACTGCCATTAAATCCGCTTACTGGCAAAATTATATTTTGTGTAATACTTGTGGCGGTATCGTTTCCTGAAAATGTAATTACTGTAGCCGTTGCATCAATGGATACTGCCTGTGCGTCTGTCATTGTTGTAAGGGTTGTATCTCCTGTCTCTTCAACAGTTGTGGTAATAGCGTCTGCAGTTGAATCGATAGTGTTTTCTAAAGTGGTAGTATCAGTGATTACTTCTGTTGTTAAATCTTCATTATCTAATATTGCCGCTATTTGTGTACTAATCAAATTTAATAATTCATCTTCTGATTCGCCTGTAAGGGTTGTTGTGCTGACAGTTGTAATAATAGCATTATCTACAAGACTGACAGTGTTTGTAGTTAAGTTACCCAAAGCGTCAGCGTTAATATCATCCAAGCTGTTTGTTGTACCGCCCGCGTCGCAGATGGCGTCATCAATAATGGTCAAAACTGTATTGGTTAAAGCGTCAAGAGCTGTTTTTAAGTTCTCAACGCTTAAGTTCTGTGACGTTGCGTATGTGATAAAATCGTTAATAATTACGGTTAATTCATCCAAAGCCGCAAGAACATCAGCATCGCCTCCAGTTAAGGCAGATATACTTGCGGATGTTTCTGCCGTAGTAAATCCTTTCTCAAGATAATTTGACGCTAAAGATACCTGAAATTTATCTTCATTTAAAAAAGGCGGCGGGAACTGACCATTGCAATTAGGAAGTGTACCATGATTGTCTAATAATGTTGAAAAAGCTGTCGTTTCATTATTCGCGCGTCTTACCAGAGTATCAAGAACCAGCCCAGAAGCAGAGGGCGTGATTTCTGTGCTTATTGGCGCCTGAAATGAGGCGTCATCTGAAAATGATGAATAAATTACGTTTGAACCGATTGTATCTTTAATAATTGAATTTGCCTGAGTGTTAAAATCATCATCAGATACAGATGAGATATTAGCAAGTTCACTACCAAGTACTTTTTCATTTATATGGTCTGTCATGGGATTAATATTAACAGTAAGACTGGTTAAATTAGAGGTGCTTTTATAAATTAAACCCGCTAAATATGAAGAAAAATCAAGACTGCCTTTTAAAATAGTATTATTTAAATTTGTGTTTTCATCTACAGTAGCGGTTACTATTAATGGCCGGGGCGTATTTTCTGGTATATCAATAGAATAATTACCCGATGCGTCTGTAACAGCCTCGCCTATTAACTGACCATCTGCCGATTTTATTGTAACTCTTTTATTAGCTAGAGCCAGCCCGTTTGAAACACTGCCTGAAAGCGTAATATCATTCACAACTACTGTATTTTCTTCGTTTACTTTTTCATCAGAACAGTTTATAATCAATGATGCAAATACAAAGATTATAAGTATTACTGTTTTTCTAAAATTTATTTTATACTTTTTGCTATTATTTTTAAATTTCATCTCTATCTCTCCTTTTTTCCCGCTTTTCTAAAATTTATTTTTTATTTTTATTTTATTTTTCAGCCTCATGAATATCCCCTTTTCATTTTACATTTAATTATAATTAAACAACTATTATCCGGCTAGTTGCCATTTGTTTTGGCGTTCGCCGGTAAATAGTTATTGATTTAGGTTTATTCGCTGGCAATTTTATAACATATTTTTAAAATTTGTCAACGAAAACTTCGAGAAAGGGTGGTTTTGCTTCGTAAAGAAGGTATTTGTCTTCGATAAATAGTGGTTTTACTTCGAGAAGGTGTTGTTGTTTTAAGGTAAAAATAGAGAATTAGACAGGATTAACAGGATTTTCATGGAAAGTAAAATGATAAAAAGATTCTAATTAAAAAATTTTCCTTTAATGAGAAGTGTTATATCTTCCATTAAAGGAAAAATTAAAAGGAAATTTTGATGTGTTTTAGAAACAGTTTACTGCTGCAGACCAGCGTTAATCTTTGACACTGTTTTCGCAAGTAAAAATTCTAACAGGTTAATATACTCCCCTTTGGGGTTTTGGCCTTTAGTAAATCTAGCGAATTCTGGAGTTCTACCAATGAATTCGAAGTCACCCTCCATTCTTGTTTGATATGTATTATTTGATTTTTTACTATAGGGAGAGCCAAAAGCCAGTACAGCATTTTCAGCATTTTTATTAACAACCATTGTACCCAGGCTTACTTCCGGAATAATCTTTGAACCTTTATATTCTAAACTATAATCAATATAGATTAGGGCTATCGCATCAACTTCTAATAATTTACATATTTTTTTATATTGTTCATTAGTAGCCTTTTCTTCATCGTCAGCAAATAAAGCAATAGGCGGTACGAAAGGCATTTTGTTGTTATAGGGTGTAATTATGTTATTTCCTGGCCCCGACAAATATTTTTTCCATGTTTCTTTTACTGAAGAAGCAAAATCTTGATATTCTTTACTATTGATAAAAGAGTCAGTATTTTTAATTGTCCAGCCATTTACATTGTTAAATTCATTAGTAATAATCTCAGGGGATTCATCTACAAGATTTCTAACAAAACTCATTATCTCAGGTTTTTTAGTTGCCGGTTTAATTTCTTTTTTGCTATTCTTAAACATCAAAGTTTCGTTTGAAACAATGCTGACAATAGCGACTGTTTTAATATTATCAGCTGCGGGTCTTCTTACGACTCCCGCACACGATGTAAAAAGCAAAATCAATGATAATGCTGTTATCCATTTCATATATTTATTCTTCATTTTATATCTCCTTTTTTTTTATCATTGAATATTCAAGGTGTAAGCCAGATCTACTGCATTCTCACTGCTTGTAAGTATATATAAAGAACTACCAGGTGCTGTTACAGTAAGACTTTTATCAAACTTGGCTGAACTATTCGCAGAGTTAAGCCATGATGTTGTATCAAATGTAGTATCACTATATATTTTTAAATTTGATGCATCCGTATGATCCAATGTAGTTATTGTGTAGCTCGTTCCGGCAGTTAAACCATTTATCTGATAATAACTGTTTGGAACTGTTGGGTTCGGAGTATCTCCATCCACATGGCCAACAAAGGGAAAGTCGCTGCCAAAATTTAGTACCATGGGCGATATATCCGTTCCTTCTACAGCAGTAACTGAATCTGGAGTAAAGTAATGTTCCACAGTCAAAGTATATGAATCCACTTCCCAGAGTTTCCATGTTTTAATATAAACTATACCATTGGCTGGTGCAACGATCACTACCGATTCATAATCTATAGACCTATTTGCATCAGATTCAAGTTCAGTTGAAAATGCATTGTCACTATACACGGTAAAATAACTGGAGGCAGAATGATTGATTGTCGCTATTTTATAAAAGTCCCCCGCTGTTAAACCCGTGATTTCATAGTAACTTTTGTACGAATTTATTTCGCCGACTTCTCCAGAGTATGGCAGATCCGTAGTGCCAAATGCTAAACTAACAGGACTTGATGTAGATCCTTCTCCAAATTCTGTTTCGCAAATTGATGAGCAGCCATCTTCCGATATTGTATTACCATCATCACAGATTTCACCTTCATCCAATTGCCCATCACCACATGAACTAGCCTCTGCAATATTCCCGCAGTTCCATAAAAAAATACCAAATACCAATACCAGTATAAGGTTCAGTTTATTTTTTGTTGTTTTCATTTTTTTCTCCTTTTTTTACCCGTTTCTTACGGGTTTTATTGATAAAAACTATATCCCATTTTTTAAATTAGTCAACGGATATTTCGAGAAAGGGTGGTTTTGCTTCGTAAAGAAGGTATTTGTCTTCGATAAATAGTGGTTTTACATCGAGAAGGTGTTGTTGTTTTTTGAGTTTTTAATTAATTTATTTAAATAAAATTTATTGTTTCTTTTATTTTTTTAAAATAATTTTTACTACAGGGCAGTCTGGTATTTTTAGAAAGTACAATTTCATAATTGCCTTTAAATAGTGGTTCAATTTTTTTTATTATAGAACGCCTTATAATATACCTTCTATGAATTTGAATAAAATCTTCTTTATTGAGCATGTTGTAAATTCGTGATAACGGTTTGCATATTTTGTACTCTTCTTTTTCAGAAAAAAGTTTTGTGTATTTATTATCAGACTGAAGATAGTCTATTTTTGATAAGGGTATTGGCAAAATTTGATCATTTTGTTTTAGCCATAAATGCTCCATAAGATTTTCTCTTTTTTCTTTTTCTATTTTCAGAAGATTAACGGCGCGGTTAAGGGCCATATCAAACCTAATTTCTTCTATGGGTTTTACAATATAATCAACAACGCCTATTTCAAACGCCTGAACCGCGTACTCATTATAAGCCGTAATAAAAATAATTAAGGGCAGTTTTTCAAATTCAGATAAAACTTCTAAAGTATTTTTTTCAGGCAAATCAATATCTAAAAGAGCAATATGGGCTGTATCATCTTTTAACAGTTTTTTTAATTCTGAGCCATTTTTCGCCTCGCCTACAATTTGATATTCATTCTTATTTTTTAATAAATCGCAGATATATTGGCGAATAGGCAATTCATCTTCAGCAACTATAACATTATATTTTTTCATTTGTAATTCAGATTTTTGTAAATAGTATAATATCTTTTTTAGCCATACATATAAAATAAAACGGACGTTTTGTAAATAAAAACAAGCCATTATTTTTATAAAAACCAATTAATTTATTTACAAAACGCTGTACTAATAAGCTATGTTTTCTTTTTCTTTATTGAATTTTACACATATTTGGCAAAATACTTATGATTTTTCAAAAGATTATACAAAGCGCTTTCTTATTGTTTTCATTTTCAACACTATATGCCGAAGCTTCGCTTGTTAATATTTCAGAAGATTGGCAACATTATATTCACGATGAGAAAGAGATTCTCTCGCATAAACAAATACTTGAAAAAACAGATAAAGAAAATCTTGTCAGCTTTACAACTATAGTTGATATAAATAAAAATAATGAAGTTCATTATTTTATTCGAAAACTGCCAAAAATAAATTGTTTAGACTGCGTTATATATTTTCCTATTATTACAGAAGCGGCATTTGTACTATTTGAAGATAAAATTTATCCAAACCAGGGAGCTAAAAATTTTCCCTTAAAAACGGTATATCCGGGTAAAGAACCTTTGCTTGTTCCCATAAATTTATCAAATACAAAAGACGCTAAAAATAATAATTATATTGTGTTGGGCGTTGCTTCATCTGAAAAAACTGTGTCTGTTCTGGTCACAGCTGATGTTTTGTATGGAGAAAGATCCGCTCTTTTTAAGCATATTTTTTATAGAGATTTTGACAGATACATTCTTTTTGGCGTTTTTTTAACTCTCGCTATTATAGCCGCGATTCTTTTTATCATGGATACCAAAAAATTCAGTTTTTTCTTTATGTCGCTGGCAAATATTGCTATCTTATTTTTTTCTTTCGCCTATACCGACACAGCTTTTTTATTTGGCTTATCGCCTTTTTTTAATGAGCGTCTTTTGATTTTTAGTTTGCTTTTTCTCTTACCGCTTTATCTATATTTTCTTTATTATACCACATTAGTAAGACCTGTTCTTTACTTAGCTTATTTTGAAACTTTTTATGCCATGATAGCTTTATTTTTTGATTTGAAATTTAGGCCTTCTTTTCTTGGAGCTATAAGTGATTTGTTTGCCGGCACAAGCGTTGTTCTTGCTTTTATATTTATTTTAACAAAAACAAAAGATCGTAAAATTAAAAAAGTTTTTTGGATATCTTTTCTTATCGCTTTACCTGTTATGATATACGATCTACTCATTATAAACGGGATTTTATCTGCCAAACGTTTTTTAATACCATGGGGTTACGCAGGTACGTTTTTACCTTATTTGTATTATCAAATTAAAAACTTTACTACGACAGAAAAATCGCTTATAGAAAGAGACAATGAATTACTGCAGGCAAAGCTTACGAATTTGAAAGACAAGATGAATCCACACTTTGTTCGCAATACCCTCACTATTATTTCTACTTACCTAAGAAATGATACAGAAAAAGCAAAAATGGCTTTAAAACATCTTACTAATTCATATAATTATTTATTAGAAAATACGACAGAACCTGTAATTGAGCTTCATAAAGAAATTAAATTTGCTAGAGATTACGCAGATATTCTTCTTATGAAATATTCAGATATGCTTGAAATAAATTTTAATATTACCGGTTCAATTGAAAATATATTAATACCAATGCTTTCTCTTCAACCTATTATAGAAAACGCTTATAAGCATGGTGTGCGAAAGCTAAAAAAAGGGAAAATAGATATAAATATAAAAACTAAGGGTAAAAAAGTAGAAATAACCGTATCAAATACTTCAAACGGAAAACCGTTTCAAAATCTTTTTAACGGTACCCTTGGCGCCATTAAAAGAAGGCTTCAATTTATATTTGAAGAAGCAAATTTGACAGTAACCGCAGAAAATAAGAAAACCATAGTGTTTATTTCATATCATAACAGACAGAAAAAAAATTAGACACAATATAATTTTTCCTGCTAAAAGTTTACTTGATTGACATTCTGATAAAGAAATAAATTTTTAATAATCGATGAACTCATCTCAATATCTGGTTAAAATATGCGGCTTAACCAATCTTAAAGATGCCATAGACGCCAATAATGCCGGCGCTGATTTTTTAGGCATGGTACTACATCCTGCCAGCAAAAGACATACAACACTAGAAAAATCCTTGAAAATTATGACTTCCCTGCCCAATAAAAACTATGTAATTGTATTCGGATATGATTCATACGAATTTATTATAAACACTTATCAAAACTTAAAAACCCCTAATCTTAAAGTTCAGCTGCCATACAAGCATGAAAACTTCTTAAAAATCGCAGATGAAATTAAATTTGAAAATATAATCCCTTCCATTTCTGTTATAAATGAAAATTCAATTGAAACATTCAAAAACCTGGAAGATTTTTCATTTGTTATTTTTGATTCAGCTGGTATTAAGCTTGAAAATGGATTTATTATACCGGGCGGTTCGGGAAAAACTTTTAACTGGAACCTCTTAAAATCAGTACAAATACCTTTTTTTCTTGCCGGAGGAATTACTCTTGAAAATGTTTCATCCGCTCTTGAAAAAGTAAATCCTACTGGTATTGACGTTGCCGGCGGAACAGAAATGTCATACGGAATAAAAGACACAAATAAAATGATAGAGTTTATAAAGTTAATAAAATCAAAACCAAGAATTCAATAATGACAGATACCGCGCCTAAATTAACAGAATCTTCAACTGAACTTTCAACACCAATGATGCGCCAGTATCTTGAAATAAAAAGACGCTACCCTGATGATATTCTTTTTTTTCGCATGGGAGATTTTTATGAAATGTTTTTAGATGACGCGGTTTATGCCTCAAAAATACTGGATATTGCTCTTACCCAAAGGCAAGACAAAATACCCATGTGCGGTATTCCCTACCATTCGGTAAATAATTATATTCACTATATTCTTGACGCCGGTAAAAACATTGCTATATGCGAACAGGTTGAAGACGCTAAAAATGTAACGGGACGAATTGTAAAAAGAGACGTAACCAGAGTTATCACACCGGGCAGTATCTTTGAAGAAGATCTTCTTTCGGCTAATGAAAGAAGACTAATAGCTGCCATTCAAAAAGAAGAAAATAAGGTCCTAATTTTATTGGCCGATGTATCAACCACGGAACTTTATTTTCAAAAAAAAACTTTTGATGAACTAGAAGGTTTTTTTGAATCACGTCAGGTTAAAGAAGTTATCACTCACATAAGCTATGAAGAAGCAGATAATCTTCAAATACAACTGGTCAAAAGAAATTATCCATTAAATGATAAAGCCAATAAAACAACTGTTCAAGAGATGTTTCAATTAAAAAATGTTGACCCTCTAGAGCTTTCTCTATCAGAAATAAAATTAGCCGCTTTTTTTTATAATTATATTAAAGAAATAGCCCCCCAATTTAATATCCGTTTTCAAACTCCGCGTAATGAATATAAACAAAAAATAATGTATTTAGACGATTCTGCTATAAAAACACTTGAAATATTAAGGGACCAAAGCGGCAAAAGAAGAGCTTCTTTAAGCGCGGTTATTGACAAGACAATGACATCTGCGGGCAAAAGAAAATTAGAAGAAATATTATCCGCGCCTTCTTTTGATGTAAAAGAAATAAAAGAGAGGCATGATACCGTTGATTTCTTTTATCAAAATAATTCTTTAAGAAAAGAAATTCAAAATCTTTTGAAAAACTGCTGTGATGTTCAGCGGCTTCTAAACGCTATACAAAACGAACCCCGCGTAAGACACTTAGGTATGGTTTACCATACTTTAAAATCAATAAGTGAAATTCAAACAACTATTAATAAAGAAAAAAATATTCCGCCTTATATATTAAAAAACTGGAAGTTTGAAAATGCGTATCCTGAAAACTTAAATGAAGAGCTTGAAAACGCGCTTTATTTAGAAAACTTGCCGCCTCTTTTAGATGAGAGGCGTTTTGTTAATCCCGGATATTCTTCTGTTTTAGATGAACTTTTTGAAATTAATGAATCTGCCCATCATATACTAAAAAAGTTTGAATCCGATGAAAGAAAAAAATGGGATATCTCAACTTTAAAAATAAAATACAATAAAGTTATTGGCTACTATATTGAAATTTCTCGCGGATTGGCTGAAAAAGCTCCATCTGCATACGTAAGAAGGCAAACTTTAGTAAACGCCGAGAGATTTACCTGCGAAGAACTTAAAGAACTTGAAAATAAGATATTAAACGCTAAAGATGACATTCTAACACTTCAAAAATCTATTTTTAATACTCTGGTTCAAAAAGTTGTTTTAGAAATTGAAAATCTATGGCAATGGGGAGATAGAATTTCTTATTTAGATGTCTTTATTTCTTTTGCCGAAACCGCGCGAAAACAGCAATACATACGTCCTGTTATGGTTGAAAAAGGCGTACTTTCTCTTAAAGATTCAAGACATCCCGTTGTAGAAGAAATCTTTAGAGAAGAAATATTTGTACCCAATGATATTGAACTAGATAATGATAATAGACATCTTGCGGTTTTAACGGGACCAAACATGTCGGGCAAATCTACTTTCATTAGGCAGGTAGGATTAATACAAATACTCGCGCAGGCAGGATCTTTCGTACCGGCAAAATTCGCCCAAATACCTGTTGCCGATAGAATTTTTACGAGAATAGGATCTTTTGACCGGCTTTTTCAGGGTGAAAGTACATTTTATGTTGAAATGTCAGAATGCGCGAGAATTTTTCAAAATTTTACGTCACAATCTTTAATTTTATTAGACGAAGTAGGCAGAGGCACTTCAACTTTTGACGGTATAAGCATTGCCCGCGCGATGATAGAGTATTTAAACCGTGAAGACAAAGGACGACCTAAAACCCTGTTTGCCACTCATTACGCAGAACTATCAGAAATGATAGAAGCCGATAAAGGAATTATAGGTTTAACGGTGCAGGTACTAGAAGAAGCCGATAAGGTTGTTTTTTTAAGAAAAATAATAGAAGGCCGCGCCGATAAATCTTACGGAATTCATGTTGCCGAAATGGCGGGCATGCCGGTAGAAATTACAGCAAGAGCCGTAGAATTGTTAAAAGAACTTGAAACAGAAGGTTTATGGAAGCAGGAACCTGTGTTTCAGGTTATTGATAAAAACTTTAAAAAAACATTAAAACCAAAAAACCGTAAAAACCAACTTTCAATGTTTTCAGATAATTCATGAAATTAAATAAGTTTATTTTTTTCTTTTTATTTTTTATTCTTGCGTTTAAAAATACGCCCGCTTTAAGTATTGGTGCGGGAACATCTCTTTGGCAGCAATCTCACAAACTATATCAGGGTCTTGATTTTTTTATAATGGACAACCTGCACTATAAGGAACATCAATTTTCATTTGAACTGCACGCTCCCATCATATTTGGTTCTGAACCTAAAAACTATATTATTCCCGGGCATTATACGAATTTTGAAAATCGTTTTGACTTTCTTTCTGATAAAAAATATCTACCCCTTCATCTGCCTTTGCTAACTTATAAAAAAAACAATACCGAAGCCGGAATTAAAAGAGTGTTTATATCAAAAGAAGGCAAAAAATTAATAATTTATGGCGGCCCTCTTTTTAATTCACAGTCTCCTTATATTGGCAGTCAGCTTTTTTTTGAAAACCCTGTTACGGCTGTTTATACTTCTGCTTTAACGAAACCCTCATTTATAATGAACCTAACTGAAATGAATTTTTTTAAAGATGTAAACCAAAGCGTATTGAAAAATATGAATTTTGTATTCTTAGGCTGGATGGATTTTTTATCTGAAAAAGAACCTCAAAATTACGGTACTGGCATTGAAATAAAAACAGGTGCACCCCGCTTTCTTTTTATAAAACCCGGGCTTTTGTTTTCAACAGAAGTTATCCGAGTTAAAAAAATTAGTACAAGTTCTGAGTATAATAATTCGTACAGATTAACCTCGGGATTTTTTTTAGATAATGATGATTATGATATTGATTTCGCGGTTACTTACAATGAGAAATCACATCCTTTAGGACCTTATATTTCATATTTATATCCCATGAGAAAAAAAAATGACCTTTTTGAATATGAAAATAATTTTTCAGGGTTTCTTTTTCAAATAAGCGAACCCAAAGCAAAAACAAACGGATTTCATTTGGCTGTTGAATATTTTTTCTTGCTAAAACCTATATTTTCATTAAGAACAGATTACTTTTTAAGACATGAAACAACTGAATTTGTAATAGCTTTCATAAGAGAAAATATAGAAAATATTGAAGATTTGAATAATCTTTATTCAAAAAATTCTTTTTTCTGCATAGAATTAAATTCATATTTAATTAAAAACTTTGTTCGAATAAAATGGGCAACCTATTTAAATTGGCACCAGGGTTCTTCATTAAGAAGTTATATATCTACGGTGCTTATCTTTTAATATTCTCAAGTTTATTTACAAATTATAGAAAAAATCATATCAAATTAATATATTTTGCGTAATAGAAAATTTCAAGAATTCCTGAGCTTGCCAACGCGAATCATATGAAATATAAATATCTTAGCAAAAGACTTGCCTTGGTCTCTAAATATATTAATTTGACAAAAAATTTTATATATATTTTCTTGAATATATATTACATTGTATAATGAAAGCAGATAATAATCACGAAATTCAATTTGAAAAAAATAATTTTAATATAGCTATCGCGGCATCAAGATATAATTTTCAAATCACTGAAAAACTGGTAAACGGAGCTTTAGATTTTTTAAAAATATATAATCAAAACACTAAAGAAACTGAAATTTTCTGGGTATCTGGAGCGTTTGAATTACCGCTTTTATGTAAAAATATTTTTCAAATAAAAAAACCTGATGGAATAATTGCTATTGGGGCCGTAATAAAAGGTGATACTCCGCATTTTGAATATATTTCAAATCAATGCGCCAGAGGAATTATGAGTATATCACTAGAAGTAAGCAAACCTATTTCTTTTGGAGTTCTTACAACAGAAAATTATCAACAGGCGATAGACAGAACCGGGGAAAAAACTGCTAATAAAGGTTATGAGGCTGCGATGAGCCTATGGGAATCTTTAAGCCTCTTTAAGAATAATTTATAAATGAAACCACACCGTGCCAGAATTCTGGCGATGCAGGCCATATTTCAAACAGAAATTCATCAACGTGATATAGAAGAAATCTCGTCATTCGACTGGATTGATTATGAGGTTCCTGAAGACGAAAAAAAGTTCAGCTTAGAAATTATAAAAGGTGTAATGGAAAACCTTGAATCTATCGATAAAATAATTATAGAGTATTCTAAAAACTGGGATTTTAAAAGGATAAGTATGGTAAGCAAAGCGATACTAAGAATATCGTTATATCAATTAATGAAAATGAAAAATGAAATTTCTCATAAAATTATCATTGATGAAGCCATAAAAATTGCAAAAGAATATGCCGAAGAAGATTCTACAAGATTTATTAACGGAATTCTAGATACGTACTATAAAGATACGCAAAAGATTTAATATGAGTAATAATGATTATATTCAAAAAGGGCGAATCTTAGGTTTTGAAGAAGAGGCCGCCCAAGAAGAAGAAAAAAGAAGAATAATAGCAGAGAAAAAAAGGTTCCCTTGGTTTTTTTATGTTCCTATTTTGCTTCTATTGGCATTGATGACAGCAGGGGTCGTATGGTACATGCAGCAAAAAAAAGAACAGGCTGAAAATCTTTCGAAACTAAAAGGCATAACCACGCCACAAACAGATATAACCACAGCTCAAAAACCCGCACAGTCTGAAATTCCTGATGATAAAGATCTTCAAGAAGCTGTTCTTTTATACAATCAAAACTACAATAAAGCCGCAAAATCGGCCTTTAACGATATTATTGAAAGTTCGAAACCTTCAGAAGTAAAGGCTTTTGCCTTTGTCTATCTAGGAATTATATCTGATGAAGAAGGAAAATATAACCTGGCTATTGATTATTTTAATAGAGCAGTTAAACTTCAACCTGATAATTTTTATGCCCATTACAATATGGCATTAGCGCTTCGACATAAAGGTCTTTTTGAAGAAGCTATTTTAGCTCTTGAAAAAGCAAAAAAATTAAGACCCGATAAAGTAGAATCTGATATTGCAACCAGTAATATTCAATATGAAGCAAATGAGCTGCCGCTGGCTCAACAAACACTGGAAGAACTAACATCTGATAATAAAAATCCTGTCGCATTATATAATCTGGGAATGGTCTATAAAAAACAGGGGAAAATGGCTGAAGCAAAAGCTACTTTTATGGAGGCTTTAGAACTCGCCGCCGCGGGCGAAATTGCGTATAAATCAGCCTCTCAGTTAGGAATCATTCATGCAATTCAAGGTGATTATCCAAACGCGAAGTTTTATATGAAAAAAGCAATTAATTTAAGCCCTAGGTCATCTAAATATTATTATAATTTAGCTCTAGTTGAATATAAAACAGGCAATCTTCAAGAATCTGTAAAAAATCTTGAATTAGCATTAAAAACCGGAGCAGACAATATTGAAACATTTGTTTATATTGCCGGTTTATATAGTGAACTGGGATATCATGATAAAGCAGAATCTGCATTAAGAACAGCCAGAGAAAAAGCTCCCCTAAACACAAAAATATTATCACAGCTGTCTGATACACTAATACAACAGGCCAGATGGGATGAAGCTATTTCTATTTTAAATGAAATTATTGATAATACAACCGAAACTCTTGAAAAAGCCCGGGCGTTGTATAATTTAGGTAATGTATATACAGAAATTAAAGATTGGGATAACGCTCAAAAAGCCTTAGAACGTTCTTATAAATTAAACAGATTAGATGAAGACGCTTTGGTGGCTCTTGGTGATTTATACAGTAGAAAAGGAAGCGGGCATAAAGCTATTGAGTTTTATAAAGAATCATTAAAAATTAATCCCGATAATTTAAAATTATTAAACGCTTTGGCACAAACCTATCTTGATTTAGGCCTTTTAGCTGAAGCGGAACTATCATTAAAAAATTTACTGGATCATCCTTTAAAAAATGAAGAACTAGTAACTAACTCTTATTTTAAATTAGGCGAAATCTCTTATAAAAGAAAAGCATATGATACTGCCGTTAAATATTTTGAAAGATCGGCAAAAAGCTCTTCAATAGAAATTCAGTATAATTCATTTTTATACATAGCAGATTCACTTATTGAGTCAAATGGACCATCTTCAATTATTCTTGAATATGTTGAAAAAGCAATTGCATTGAAACCAAGAGATTTAAAGGCAAGACTGCTTAGGGTAAGGGCTTTATTAAATGAAGGCAGTATCTCTTCTCAAGAAACTGCTGAAGAAGAATTAACAGCGATGATTGAAACAGGCGAAGATCCGCAGCTTTTATCAAAAGCTCTTACTTTCAGAGGAATTATTTATTACAAACAGGGTTTATATGCAAAAGCTCTTGATGATTTTAACCATGCCATTGAATTAAATCCTTCAAACGAAAAAGCTTTTGAAAACCGCAGAATAACCGCAGAAAAGCTGGAACATCAAGGTTAATGTTGACTTGTTTTTTCGAAACAAAGCGAAGCTGCTCCTAAAATACCGCTGTTCTCATCACCATTTGTAAATTTTATTCGATTTTTTTGATAGAACGCTTTCATTAGTCTTTTTTTCAAAACATCATACATCTTCTTTTCGAATAAATCAGAAAAAACGGATAAGCCCCCTGTTATTACAATTAAAGGCGGGTTTATAAGATAAATAATATTGCTTAACGCTATTCCTAAACTTGTACCCGCTAGTTCAAAAGTCTTTTGAGCTGGTTTATATTTTTTTTGGGCTAATTGAGCAATTTTAGAAACATCATCATTTTTTTTTGCGTTTATATTATCTTTATTAAAAAAATCATAATAGTATAAAATGCCTTTGATAGATATAAAAGTTTCAAGACATCCGTAAGATCCGCATCCGCATTTTTTCAAAGGGATACGATCAGATAAAAATTCTTGACTTATAATATGAGTATGCCCTATTTCGAAAATATTATTATTACTTCCCGTGTAAAGTTGATTGTTTAATATGAGTCCCCCTCCTACACCTGTGCCTAACGTTATAACGACAAAATTAGAATTCTTCTTCGCTATGCCAAAATATTTTTGACCTAAAGTAGCGCAGTTCGCGTCATTTTCTAAAAATAATGTAATATTATTCTTTTGATATTTTTTTTTTAACAAAGAGATGATTGAACAATTGTTTATTCCTTTAATATTAGGAGTTTTTAACATTATTCCTTTATTTACATCTAAAGGACCTGGGGCACCAATACCTATTTTATTTAATAATGGATATTTTATGAAAAATTCATCAAGAATTCGTGTAATACAATTTATTAAATCTAAGTTTTTTTTTATATGTTTAGTTTCTATTTTTACTTTTTCAATAATTTTACCAGATTTGTAAATAACACCGGCTTTTATATAAGTACCGCCGATATCAATACCGACGGCAATCTCATTATTTTCTTTCATTTATTTCAAATGTACAGTATTTTGCTCCTTCTTTAGAGCACGTTTTTTCAAATACTCTGGGAGTCTCAGACATATAGTTTTCTATTTCTGCTGTTTTTGTTTCTTCAAATTCAGAATAATTTTTTGCGTGTAACAGTATCCACAGTGATTCAAGCATTCCCAAGATAAAAGAACAATGAAAGATAGTATTCCCTTTCTTTTTTTCAAAGTATTCGGCTTCAAAAGAATGATAAACTTTAATTAACGCATTTTTTTGATTTTCATATTTTTCAAGCTCAAATTTTCCCCATCCCTGAGCTGTAAGCAATGTGAGTAAAAAAATAAATAATTTTTGTTTATCAATATCTTCAAACTCTTTTTTATTTTTAAGCAGTACAGGTAAAACAGATAAAAATGTAGAAACAAAACCAGATTTTTTTACCTGACCATTCATCTCGACGCCTTTATTTTCAGCTTCAAAAATAAGAAATTCTATATATTCTGAAAAAAATCTTACCTGCCTCTTTTCATTAAGCATTATTTTACCCTCTGAAGAAGCAAACTCTTTGCTTGAATAAAAAATTATATTATCGTGAAATAGTTTTTCCATAAATTATTCGCTTATAATAAGCTCAAAAAAACATTTGTTTTCTCCTGATACCATGCAACAGTTTTTTTCTTTTACTGATATTCTTTTAATCATTTCGTTTATAGAAAATCCTTTAGAAAATCCGAATGCCCCTTTTAAATATCCAGCCGCAAAAAAACATACTGGTTTTTCCTGCTTGCCGAATATATTTAAACTTTCTTCAACCATATAGCTTTTTTTAAGAACAAATTCATTTTCACCTTCTGAAGAAGTCTTAAAAAAAATTCCCATACCCAGTGTTCTAAAAAGTTGAAACGCTGTTTTATATATCAATTCTTCTGTATTAATCTTTGTATCTGTAAATAATGAATTAAGCATATTATAACTAATTTGAGCTGCTTTATTTACGGCTTTTTCGGTTTCATCTTCTTTTAATAAATAATTTTGTATAATAACATCATAGACAGCCGGCGCGAAAAGAAATTTATAATTATTTATTGAAAGCCTTCCGGAGGCTTTATCTTTTTTAACTCTTATAAATGAATACTTTTTTTCTTCTGCTTCTTTTACAGCGAATTTAACATTATTTTCAAGTATTTCATCAACTGATATATCGTCTTCTTGTATTGTTGTTTCAGGCGGCAGTTCTTCAGTTTGGTAAATCTTTTCAAAAACATTATTTAATACCGAAATTAAAAGGGGCTCATCTGCAATTTTTTCAGCGATTTTTTCTATTTCTCTACCGACTAATAAATGGAATCTATCTTTTACAATTATATCAGTTTCATTTTCATTAATTGAATTTTCTAATTTTTTATATATTTCTTGAGTTTGTTCTGCCATATAAATTATATCACAGTCTGAATTTATCAAGAGGGAATTCGCGGCATATTTCAGCTACTTCGTTTTTTACTTTATTTTTTATGTTCTCATCTTCTGGGTTTTCAAGTATATCGGCAATCCAGTGAGCGGTTTTAATAAATTGTTCTTCTTTAAAACCTCTTGTTGTTAAAGCGGGACTGCCCAAACGTATTCCGCTGGCAACCATAGGAGGGTTTGGATCAAAGGGAATCGCGTTTTTATTTGTTGTTAGTCCGGCTTCTTCTAGTAATTCCTGAGCATCTTTACCGGTTACGTTTTTTGTACTAAATGTATCTACCAAAAGTAAATGATTATCTGTACCCCCTGATACAATTTTTAAACCTCTTGATATAAGTGTATCTGATAATATGGCCGCGTTCTTAATAACCTGTTTTTGATATTCAATAAATTCTGGCTGTAAAGCTTCACCAAATGCAACCGCTTTTGAAGCTATTACATGCATTAAGGGTCCGCCCTGAACTCCGGGGAATACT
Organism: Spirochaetia bacterium; assembly: GCA_029880285.1. GTDB lineage: Bacteria > Spirochaetota > Leptospiria > Turneriellales > JAOUOS01 > JAOUOS01. The sequence continues at coordinate 22,601 of JAOUOS010000019.1, read as the reverse complement.
CTTGAATTTAATTTTTTAAAGTATTCTTCTTCATTAGATAAAATAAGCCCCCCCCTTGGCCCTCTAAGTGTTTTATGTGTTGTTGTTGTCACAAATTGAGAACATTTTATAGGTGATGGATGAAGTTTCGCGGCAATAAGTCCGGCTATATGTGCCATATCTACCATTAAAAGGGCGTTATTTTCTTTAGCAATTTGCGCGAATTTTTCAAAATCAATAATACGGGGATAAGCCGAAGCACCCGCTATAATAAGTTTAGGTTTATGTTCTTTTGCCAGCTTTGCGACATTATCATAATCTATTTGACATGTATCTTGGCGCACACCGTAAGATATCACATTAAAATATAATCCTGAAAAATTTACTTTTGAACCATGTGACAAATGTCCACCATGCGCTAAATCCATACCTAAAAAAGTGTCGCCCGGTTTTAAACAGGTTAAAAATACAGCCATGTTTGCCTGTGCCCCGCTGTGTGGTTGAACATTGGCATACTCGGCGCCAAAAATTTTTTTTGCCCTGTCTCTGGCCAAATCTTCTACTAAATCAGCCGGACCGCATCCCCCATAGTATCTTTTACCGGGATAGCCTTCGGCATATTTATTAGTTAATGTTGCCGTGTACGCCTCTAATACAGCCTTTGAAACCATATTTTCAGAAGCAATTAATTCGAGATTATTTTCTTCGCGTTCATCTTCAGCTTTTAGCGCTGCGAACACTTCTTTATCTTGTTTTTCTATTATTGAATATGACATACGGCTTGTTAAAAAACGCTTTCTCTTTGAAAAGAATTTTTAGTAATTTAATGAATTAAAGGCGAAATGTCCAAAGAAAATCCAGAGGCCGGTAAATTTATATTAGAGTATTCAGAAACAAGACTGTCATATGAACCTCCTCTTAAAATGGGGCTTGATATTTTTTCTGTGTAACCTTCAAAGAAAAAACCGGTATAATAATGAACTTTTCTAAATAATAGTGGTTCCCAATATACAGGAAGTTTTTTTTCTTTTAATATGTCATTTAATTCTAAAGAAAATTTTGATATATTTTTAATTTCTTTAAGAATATTCTTATGCCATTCATTTTCATAATTTTTTTCAAGCTCTTCCCAGTTTTTTAGCCATTCATTTTTTTCTTCAGCATATAATAAAAAGAAACTTGTCTTATTTGAAGTTTTATCAGATAATCCTTTTTCTTTAAAAAGGGTGGCTAAAGCCGGGGCATTTTTATCTTTTATAATTTTAGGCAAATCTTGATTTTCTAAATATTTACTTAAAACTCTATAAATTCTTATATCGCCTATTATTATTTCATACCTTAAGTCACAGACTTTTTTTAAGATATTACTCGCTAATTGAATTAAATTGGTAATTGCTTTTTTACTTTCACAGCCAATATACTCTGCACCTGCCTGATAAACTTCTCTTAACGCCGGATAGTTTTTTTGTATATCTCTAAAAACAGGAGCCATATAATACAACTTTTTTTCTTTAATATTTTTAATATCAATATTTTCAAATTCATTTATATAACCTTTAATAACCTGTACTGTAACATCGTTTCTTAATGATAAATCTTCACCTAAATGATCTCTTACTTTAAAATATTCGAAATTTTCAAAAACTTCAAAAGTTTCAGGAAAATCTAACATAGGCGGCATTACACGTTCATAACCGTCTTTTATTAAAATCTCCTGAGTGGTTCGAATTTTATTTTGTAGCCTGCCAGAAGCCGCAGTATCAAGAAAAGAAAATCCATAAGGCATTCTACGGCGCCTAAACTGCTTATGCATTGTTTTCCTCTGAGTAAAGTACTTTTTCAGCAGCAGATAGACCCGCACCTAAATTAAATTTATAATTTTGACTTTTTAGACAAGCCTCTAAAGCGGCAAAAAATACAATGATATCACTAGAATCAACGTATCCGAGAGTTCCTACCCTGAATATTTTTCCTTTAAGCTCATCCTGCCCGCCGGCAATAGTAACAGCATGTATATCTTTCATATCTTTAACTAATTTTACGCCGTCAACATTCTGGGGAACAGCACCCGCTGTTACTGAAACCGCCGGTGAAGAACTAAATAATTCAATATTTAAAGCTTTTAATCCGTTATGTATTGCTGTCATTAATTTTTTATTTTTCTTAAATAAATTCTCCCACCCATAACTTTTCATCATAGTAAGCGATGTGTTTAAAGCACCTATAAGAGAAATCGCGGGTGTCCATGCCGTTGTTTTTTTCTCAAGCGCTTTTAATTCTTTTTTTATATTAAAATAAAACTTAGGTAAATTAGATTTTTCAGATACGCTAAGCGCTTTTTGGGAACACCATAAAAAAGAAAGGCCGGGCGGCAGCATTAAAGATTTCTGAGATCCGCCTACTATAACATCAATTTTCCAGTCATCAGCGGGCAATGGAACCACTCCTAACGCTGAAATCGCGTCTACTATTAATAATGTATTTGTTTTAGTTACTACTTTCGCGATATTTTCGATATCATACATTGCAGCAGTAGATGTTTCAACATATTGAATCATAACAGATTTAATATTTTTGTTTATATTTAAGTATTTTTCAATTTCTTCGGGCTTTATGCCGCTGCCCCATTTAATATCAATATAATGAACCTTTAATTTATACGCTTCTGATATATTGCCCCATCTTTCGCCGAATTTGCCGCCTCTAATTACTAAAACTTCATCTGCTTCAGAATGAAAATTTACAACAGCCGCTTCCATAGCGCCTGTTCCAGAGGCAGCGAAAGTTATTACAGGCAGTTTAGTCATGAAAAGCTCTTTTAATAAGCTTTGAGTTTGAAAAAATATATTTTCAAACTGCTCGGTTCTGTGATGAATAAGAGGTTTGGCCAATTCGGCAAGAACTTCTGGCGGAGCTTGCACGGGCCCCGGGGCTAATAGATATTTTTTTCTCATATTAATAATTTACTGAAGACTTTCTAAATCTAAAATAGATTTTACAGGCTGTAACACACTGTAAAGCAGAACTAATCTATTCTGTTGTATTTTTTTATCATCAACCATTACCATTACATTATCAAAAAACAAATCTACATTTTGTTTAGATTTCGCGAGCATCAAGAAAAACTTTTCATAATCTTCTGTGCGCATATTTTCAGATTTTATTTCTTTTGATAATTGTTTTCCTGTTTCATACAGTTTTTTTTCTTCATCTTTTTCAAATAAATTTTCTTGAATAACTGCCTTTTCTTTTTGAAATATTTTTTTCTTTAGTGCGTCTTCTACTATATTGTTCATTCTTTTAAAAGCTGTCATTAAATTTTCAAACTCTTTGTCAGATTCGATATCTTTCATGGCAGAAAGTTTACAGTATAAATCATAGATATCTTTTGAATTTGTTTTAAGACCCGCCGCAATTAATTTTTTATTAAATCCCTGTTTTTCAAAAATTCCGCCTATTCTTCCTTTAAAAAATTCCCATATCTGTTCATCAATTTCTTTATTTATATTTTTAATTAAGTAGAGGTTTTTAAAATTTTTAATAAAAGAAATAAAATCAAACTGTATTTTATTTTGAATAATAATATCAATAGCGTATATAGCCTGACGCCTTAAACCAAAAGGATCCTGACTCGCGGTAGGATTTTTGCCTAAAATAAAACCCGCGTAAATATTATCAAATTTTTCGCACAGTGATAGCAAAATTCCTAATTTAGTTTTAGGATATATATCATCCTGAAACCTGGGCAGATAATGTTCAAATATTGCTTCACTTACCTCAATATCTTCGCTGTCAAGCTTCGCGTATATTTTACCAATTTCGCCCTGCAGATGATCAAATTCATATACAAGCTGGGTAGTTAAGTCTGTTTTTAACAAATCGCTTGCTCTATCAATTTTATTTTTTTCAATACTTTCAAATAAAGAAGAGGTTTGCGTGAAAAAAGACGCTATTTGTTTTATTCTCTCTTTTTTATCAAACATGCTCCCTAAAGTTTCTTGAAAAACAATATTTTTTAATTTTTCAATTCTTTTTTCAAGTGTAATTTTTCTATCTTCTTTATAAAAAAAATCACCGTCACTTAATCTTGCTTTTAATACTCTTTCATTTCCAGATTTAATATTAAAATTTGAAGTTTTAGATTTTAAACTCGCGTTTGTAACAATTAAAAATTTTGAACTTAATTTTTTATTTTTATCGCGCATCCCAAAATATTTTTGATGTTTCTGCATTTCAGAAAGCGCCACAATATCTGGCAGATGAAGAAAATCTTCAGGAAATTCAGCGCAAACAACTTCGGGTCTTTCTACAATAAATGTAACTTCTTCTAATAATGAATTATCAATAATTGCAGATAGACTATTTTTAGAAGCTTCTTCTTCTAACATTTTATTTATAGCTTCTTTTCTTTTGGTATGGTCCACAATAATGCCTTTTTCTTTAAGAACAGCAAAATAATCACATGGATCTTTTAGTTCAATGGGTTTTTCATCTAATATAAAATGTCCCAATACATTTTTTCCCTGTTCAATTTGACTCCATATTTCAGTAGAAAATTTCATAGGCTTATCGCCGTATATAGATAAATACTGTATAATTGGCCGAGGATATTCTATATCTAAATCATTCCACTTCATAACCTTGGGAAAATCAATAGAAAATATAAGTTTTTCAAATAACTCGGGAAAGACTTCTTCAATATGTTTGCCGCCCTGTTTTATTTTAGCGCAGGCGTATTCTGCCTTACCTATATTTTGAAATTTTATTTTTTCAAGAGGTAAATTTACTTTTTTAGCAAAACCTTCAAGAGCCGCTGTTGGTTTATTATTTTTATCGTAACATACATTTTTAGGAGGACCTTTTACTTCTTCTTCAGTTTCATTTTGCAGCGAAGATAGATTTTCAATATATACAAATAACCGACGCGGACTGCCTCCTGCCTGTATTTTATCGCAGACAATCTGATTCTTTAATAATTCCTGCGGCACTTTTTTTTCTAACTGTTTTATTGCCGCCATTTGATACGATGCGGGAATTTCTTCAGTATACAATTCAAAAATATAATTTTTTTTTTCGTTTATCTTACTCATTATAAAAAGGTTAATCTTGAAAAACCATTATAACTCCCGCGTAACAGGCCACCCATACCTGTTTTTTTTGGGGATCGTAGGTTATGCCAATAGGATGATGAGCAGTAGGTTTCTCATCTAAAACTTTCATATCTAAAGTACGTACTTTACTTACCGTATCTGATTTATAGTTTACTACATATAAATAAAGTCCATCATCTGAAATTATCATGCTTCTAGGTGCATTTCCCGTTTTTATTTTACTAACAACTTGCCTTGTGCTTAAATCAATCTTGGCAATTTTACCTTCTCCGTTTAACGTAGCGTATAAAAACCGATCATTAGGATCTATATTTAAATGCCGGGGAGAGCGGCCTACTCCTTTTATCCATTCTACTTTCCAGTTATTTATATTTAATACTGCTATATCGTATGAACCCATAACCGCTATATATGCTTTTTCAGATTTTGAATCTACAACTATACCTCTGGGATATCGGCCTAAATAAATGCTTTTAATTACTTCATTATTAGCTGTGCTGACAATAGATACATCCCATGTACACCAGTTTGTAACAAACACATATTTATTGTCAGGCGAAACAGCCACATACTTAGGAACCGAGCCTACTTTAATAACATTATCAATTGATAAAGAAGTGGTATCAATTTGATATAAAAAACTAATATCATTTTTATTTTTGGGCGTACACTTATCATGTCCCGGATTATTAAATCCACTACCTGTCATATGGTAATTTGAAACCCAAGCGTATTTTCCTTCGTGAGAAAAAGCTGTTTCTACCGGAGCTCCTTGATATGAACCTGAATAACTATTGTAACCAAAATCTTTTAGCTTTACTCTATCTGGTATTGTTTTTACTAAGTTAAAATTTCTATCATAAACCGTCACAGTATGTCTGTACATCATGTTTTGCGCGAAAAATAAACCATTGCCCGAATGAACTACAGATTTAGGAGATATTTGTCCTGATATTTTTTTAATTAAATCAAATGCATAATTATTACTTACAAAAATATTAATAAATAAAATTAAAAAAATTAATTGTTTTCTCATGTATATTTTTCTTTATTTTTCTATTAAAAAGGGGCATAAAGCCCCTTTTTTAATTTTTCAATATTAAACTTTATCTTTCAGTTAATTGATAATTTTCAATTTCATTAAAGTTTAAATATTTATATATTTGGGTTTCTTTACCATCAATTTTTTCATTAACAGAACTTAAATATTCTTCTTTCGTGGGGATTCTTCCGAAACGCGCTGTTACAGCCGCTAACTCAGCTGAACCTAAGTAAACTTGAGCGCCGTTACCCAACCTGTTATCAAAGTTTCTTGTACTCGTTGAAAACACTACGGCGTTATCAGCAACCCGCGCCTGATTTCCCATGCAAAGTGAACAACCGGGAACTTCAAGCTGCGCGCCCGCAGTATTAAATACATCATAGTATTTATCGTCTTTTAATTGCTTTTCGTCCATTTTTGTGGGAGGAGCAATCCATAATTTACTGGGCATTGAAGTTTCATTTCTAAGAATTTCAGCCGCAGCTCTGTAATGTCCTATATTGGTCATACAACTGCCCACAAAGACTTCATCAATCTTTTTCTCACGATTAGAATCGGCTTGAACTTCTGATAACGTAGCCACATCATCTGGATCATTGGGACATGCTAAAATTGGCTCGGTTATTTCATCCATATTAATTTCAATTACCGCTTTATATTGAGCGTCAGCGTCTGGCTCCATTAATACAGGATTTTCAAGCCATGCTTTCATTTTATCAATTCTTTTTTGAATTGTTTTTTTATTTTCATAACCTGCTTTTAGCATTGATTCTAATAAAGTTACGTTAGATTTAATATATTCAATAACCGGTTCTTTATTTAAACGCACAGTGCATGCTGCAGCACTTCTTTCTGCTGACGCGTCTGATAATTCAAAAGCTTGTTCTACTTTAAGATCAGGAAGCCCTTCAATCTCAATAATTGTACCATTAAAAACATTTACTTTATTTTTCTTTGGAACAGTCAACAGTCCTTTCTTAATAGCAACATAAGGTATTGCATTTACCAAATCTCGTAAAGTTATTCCCGGCTGTAATTTTCCTGAAAATTTAACCAGTACAGACTCAGGCATTGTCAAAGGCATAACTCCCGTTACGGCAGCAAAGGCAACTAAACCAGAACCTCCGGGAAAACTTATACCAATGGGAAAACGCGTATGACTATCGGCACCTGTACCTACAGTATCAGGAAGTACCATTCGATTAACCCATGAATGTATTACACCATCACCGGGCTTTAATGATATACCCGATCTGCTTGTTATAAACTGTGGTAGGCTGCCGTGAAGTTTAATATCAGCAGGCTTTGGATAAGCCGCAGTGTGACAAAAAGATTGTAAAACCAAATCTGCGCTAAAACCTAAAGCCGCTAATTCTTTTATTTCATCCCGTGTCATAGCGCCTGTCGTATCTTGACTAGCCACGGTCTCTGTTTTAACTTCAACATAGGTACCTGGCTTAACACCTTTTTTACCGCAGGCTTTACCAACCATTTTTTGAGCTAATGTATATCCCTTACCATCATCAGCAGGTTGTTCAGGCTCCATAAACAAATCAATTTCACCTAAACCTAAGGCTTCACGGGCTTTTTTTGTTAAATCTCTGCCTATAATTAAAGGAACTCTTCCTCCCGCCCTAAATTCATCTGCAATTGTATTTGGTTTTAAAGAAAATTTCGCTATTTCATTACCATCTTTTTCAATTTTACCTTCATTAGGATAAATATCAATTACATCACCTGTTTCAAGCTGTGTAACATCAACTTCAATGGGCAGTGCTCCAGAGTCTTCACAAGTAGCAAAGAAAATAGGAGCTATAACTCCTCCTATCACTACACCGCCGGTTCTTTTATTGGGTACTCCGGGAATATCTTCTCCCATATGCCATTGTACCGAATTAACGCCTGATTTTCTTGAACTGCCTGTACCTACAACATCACCTACATAAGCAATTAGATTTCCTTTGCTTTTTAAATCGGCTATTGTTTTTAGTCCTTCTGGCATTTTAGATATCAGCATAGAATTCGCATGAAGAGGAATATCACTTCTTGTAAAAGCCTGGCTGGCAGGTGATAAATCGTCTGTATTAGTTTCTCCGGGTACTTTAAAAACAGTTACTGTCAGCTTTTCAGGCAACTTGGGTCTTTTAGTAAACCATTCAGCATTTGCCCATGAATCTAATACACTTTTCGCGTGTGGATTGCTTTTTGAAAGCTCTATTATATCATTAAAAGATTCATAAACTAAAAGTGTTTTCTTTAACGCTTCTTCTGCTGCTTTCGCCGCTTCATTAACTTTTAAAGCGTTTACCAATGCTGGTACGTTATATCCGCCCAGCATATTACCTAAGGCCTCTACAGCTTCGTTTTTAGATATTGCTTCACAGGCTATCTTATCTTGTATTATTTCATTCAAAAATTCAGCTTTTATTTTTGCAGCTTCATCTACTCCCGGATTCACTCTATTAAAAAGCATATCCTTTAGTTTTTCACCTTCTGCATGTCCCGATTTTAACAAATCAATGACCGCCGTTGTCTGCTCATTAGAAAGCGGAAGCGGCGGTATACCTTCTTTATTTCTTTCTTCAATATGCGCCTGATATTCATTTAACAAATTCATCTTTTCACCTCTTATTTTAAGTTTATTTTAGAAAATGTTTCTAAGGCGAAACAACTGCTAAAAAAAGACACTCATGAGCAACCTTTTTTCATACTTTTTTATTTTAGAAACTTTTTGTTTTATATTTCTACTTTGGATATTTAATTAAAAAACCGATAAATAGTTATATCATTATTGATTTTTTTAAAATTTTAATATAAACTTAAATTATGACCGGAGAAAGAAAATTTTACGCGTATATTACACTTGCTTTAATTTTTATTGGTATTATATACACTTTCTGGCCAGAAGTGCTAACTAAAAAAACTTACAATGAATATATTGTATCAAATTATAAAAAAATCTCAAATAGTCTTGATTATAAAAAAATATTTTCAAACAATAAACAAAAAATAACGCCGTTAAAAACAAGCGACAATACTATTATTAATCATTGGTATGCATTAAAATCAATTACTGTCAGTAAAACCGCTGATAGACTATCTTTAACAAACAAAAGGTTTCAAGAAATAAAAAGCTCAATAAAAATTCATCAATAAAAATTCTTTTATGTCTTTAAAATTGAAAACATTAATTTATTGTATTTTATCAATTACTTTTATAAATACTCTTTTTGCTTTAAAAGATCCAGATATTACCTATGCAAAACTTATCAGGTTTGATGAAACTACAAATAAAGCTGAGTTTATTATATACAATAAATACATAATAAATTTATTAAACAAAACTGATAATTTTAATATAATCGATGCAAATAAAAACAAATTATGTGAATTAAAAATCAATAAAATCTATAAAATTAAAAATAATTTCTTTGTTGAGGGAGACATTAATAACATTAAAAATAGAATTTATGCAGGGTTAGAAATTGAAATTATTCGAAATGAATTGAAAGACCTTGCTCTTCCCGACAAAGTTGTTCGTCAAAAATACTTACCCGATACCTTTGAAAATATAAAAGATAAAAGTACAATGTTGCTAATTCCAGAGGGAAATTTTTTATACGGTTCAGATATTCTTGGCGCAAGTCATTATACGATTCCCATAAAGAAAAAGAATGATGAAATATCTAAAATAAGAGGAGCTAAAAGAGTTGACTATATAAAAATTTCTGATTTTTATATTGATAAATATGAGATTACAAACATTCAGTTTTCTTCATTCTTAAGGGAAACTGGAACTCAGGTTCCGCCTCATTGGCAATGGAACTACAATTCGGATGTTCCTGTTTATAACATAAGCTTCAAACAGGCTGAGAATTACTGCAAATGGGCAGGTAAGAGACTGCCCACAGAATTAGAATGGGAAAAAGCAGCTAGAGGTTCAGGGCTAAAGCCTTATATGACACAAAATGAAATTCCAGACTATTTTGAAAATATAAACATTTATCCTACCGGCATTGAATATGACCCTGATAAATGTGTTTGCTCTGATAAAAATCTACAACATCCTCTGTCGATAAGTAAATTAAAGGACGAAAGCCCATATGGCGTAATTGGCATGTGCGGAAATGCCGCAGAATGGACATCAAGTTGGTTTTTACCATACCGCGGCAATACCATTGAAAATGATTTATATGGCAGAAAATATAAAGTAATAAGAGGAGGTGCCTTTAATCTTAATTATCAATACGCAAAATCTTATGAACGCGTTCCCGCTGGAATTCCTGCTTTAGATAAAGATTTTCGTGCCGGTATAAGATGTGCAAAATCTCCAGATTAATTTATAAGCTTTATTTCTTTAATTTATACAAAAAAACCTACATTTTATAAAATCCTGACAATATATATTTATTTTTCTTGAAATTTTATCATTCATTTCAAATTTAAGTAATGCTATCGTTTATACGTAAACTAATTAAAAAAAGTCCTAAAACCGCTGATGATATACTTAAATATCCACAAGGGAAGAGATATTATCAGGAGTTTCATAATATTAGAAAAAACTATATTGATCCTGACGCCCTAAAGGTCATAAGTCGATTAAATAGTTTTGGTTACAAAGCTTATATTGTGGGGGGATGCGTTCGTGATTTACTTCTAGGACGTCAACCTAAAGACTACGATGTGGTTACTAACGCGAAACCTCATGATGTAAAAAGAATTTTCGCGAATAGCCGTCTAATAGGCAGAAGGTTTAAAATTGTTCATATAGTATTTAAAATGAATAAAATTATAGAAGTTTCAACGGCAAGAACACTTCCAGAATCTAGGTCTTCTAAAGATGAAAGCGATTTATACTTAAAAAAAGACAACCAGTATGGTACCTTCAAAGAAGATGCTGCGCGGCGCGACTTTACAATTAATTCTTTAATATTTGATATACGAAATGAAACAATAATAGATTATACGGGTGGTGTTGAAGATTTAAACGATAAAATTATTCGGGTTATAGGCGATGAAAGCATATCATTTCCTGAAGATCCGGTAAGAATGCTTCGAGCCGTTAAATTTTCGGCTCTCTTAGATTTTCCGCTTCATCATAATCTTACTAAAGGTATTAAAAAATTTCGTTATCTCATAAATAAATCGTCAACTGCCAGGTTACATGAAGAGTACAATAAAATATTTAGAATAGGACAATCTGCTAAAATTTTTAAACAAATTGCAGAATTAGGCTTGTTTGAGGCCATGTTCCCTTCTTTAAATTCTTTTATTAAGAAAAAATATAATAAGTGGCCCTCTGATTTTGAAAAAACCAATCTAGGTATTAAACTAGCCATTGCTGATACAATGATTTTTGAACATGAGTATGTTAATACTAATATATATTACGCTATTTTAATTTCTCCTTTCATAGAAGATCTTTTGACAGATAAGAAATCTTTAACTCAGCTTTCAAAAGAAATACGTGACAAATGCGCTTTAATAGAAAATGAAATAGGATTATCAAAACGAGAAGTTGAAAGACTCGAAAAAATATTTTCAGCTCAGCCTACTTTTGCAAAAGAAATTCAAAAAAAAGATTCATGGGTTAAATCATTTAAAAATAAAGATTTTTTTCAGGAAGCTTTTATATATTATAAGATTAATGCACGAGCAAAAAAAGATGATTCGGCAATTCAAAAAGCTCTTTTTTGGGAAATTGGCATGAGAAAAAGACTTCCAAACGCAATAAGAAGACCAAGATATCGGCCTCTTGTAGATTTATCAATAGAAAATTCAGAAAATAGATAAATATAATAAATTATTTTTATGAAAAGTATTAATCCTAAAAATAATAAAATTATATTTGAAACATCTAACTATTCTTCAGAAAATATAAAAAATATTTTAAAAGAATCATGGGACTCGTACCAAAACTGGAAAACTATATCTATTGATAAAAGGCTTGAATTTTTATACACAGTTGCAGAACTTTTGAAAGCTAAAGCTGAAATATTGGGCAAACTGATGACAGATGAAATGGGAAAACCCATAGCCCAAGGTATTGCCGAGGCTGAAAAATGTGCCTGGGTTTGTGAATATTACGCTGAAAACGGACAAAACTTTTTAAATGACATCACAATTGAAAGCAATTATAAAAAATCAATGGTACATTTTGAACCATTAGGTATTATACTGGGAATTATGCCATGGAACTTTCCCTTCTGGCAGGTTTTTCGTTTCGCGATTCCTACTATTCTAGCAGGTAATGCTGTTATATTAAAACATTCGCCCAATGTAAGCATGTGTGCTCTTGAGATCGAAAAATTATTTCATGAGGCTAAATTCCCAATAAATATTTTTCGTACAATTATAGCTGATATTTATGAAATTCCAGCTATAATTGAAGATGAACGTATACAAGGGATTTCTTTAACAGGAAGTACAATGGCAGGTAAAAAAGTTGCTGAAACTGCCGGTAAAAATCTTAAAAAAACTCTATTAGAGTTGGGCGGTTCAGACCCTTATATAATATTTGAAGACGCGGATATTGAGAAATCAGTAGAAAGCTGTGTAACAAGCAGGCTTATAAATACAGGACAAAGCTGTATTGCCGCTAAACGATTTATTGTTCATGAAAAAATATACAAAACTTTTCTGGAACTCTTCGTAGAAAAAATGAAATCAAAGAAATATGGAGACCCTTTAGATAAAGAAAATGATTTAGGTCCGTTGGCAAGAGAAGATTTACGAGATGAGATTCATCGTTTGGTAACAGAAAGTAAGTCAAAAGGTGCCGATGTATTATTAGGGGGTAAAATTGTTCCCGAAGCAGGTTTCTATTACCCCCCGACTATTGTAACTAACGCATACCCGGGAATTCCTGTTTGGGATGAAGAAACATTTGGTCCTGTCGCGGCCATAGCAAAATTCAATACAGAAGATGAAGCTGTTGAACTGGCCAATAATTCTCTTTTTGGTTTAGGTGCGGCTATTTTCAGCAATGATGAAGAAAAAGCATTAAATATTGCGCTAAATAAAATTAACACTGGCAATGTTTTTATAAATGACTTTGTAAAATCTAATCCGATGTTTCCTTTCGGAGGAATTAAAAATTCTGGATACGGCAGAGAACTTTCTTTATTTGGCGCCAGAGAATTTACAAATATAAAAACAATTGCTCTAAAATAAATTAATTGCATTTAAATAGATACTATTAAGAGTCAAGGTAAGATAACAGATCAATGAAATCAATAACATTTAATGAATCGGGCCTTTTTGAAAATATATTTTTTATTTGTTCATTACTTGGTTCTATTTCTATTTTTTTAATCCAATTAATCGGCTCTTTAGAATTTTTTAAAAAAGGATTATCTTTTAATGATTTTATGATTTTTTTTCTTTTGCCCCAAAAAAGACTTTTTAACAACAATTCCATTTTATTTATTTGATCATCTTTTATCATTGGTTTTCTTTCCCAATATATCCACATGGCATTTACATCTGGTTCAGGATAAAAACTTTTTTTAGAAATCAAAGATATTTTTTTTATTTCTCCCATTAGAGAAACAAATATAGCAAACGAACTTTCTTTTCTTTTTAGCAACCTCTCTGCTACTTCTTTTTGAATACCTAAAATAGCGCTTTTTACAAACTTCATTTCTTTCATTATTTTAACAATTATGTCTGAAGTAATATAAAAAGGTAAATTACCTATAATTACATTCACATTTAAATCTTCCCATATTTTTGTTTCTATCTCTAGAAAATCTTCATTGTATATTTTTATTTTTTTGTATTTTAAACTTAGATATTCCGCAAGCTTTCTATCTTTTTCACACAAAACTAAATTATAATTTTGCCGATAAAAAAATTCTGTTACAGCCCCCAAACCGGGTCCTATTTCTAAAATTATGCTGTCCTTTTTTACCAGCGGAACAGCTTTTCTAAGACTTTCATTATGAATTAAAAAATTTTGACCAAATTTTTTTAATGGAGCAATTCCAAGTTCTTTTATAATTTTGGCCGGGTGACTCAAATCTAATTACTAAAAATAATTATATGAGGTTTTTCATTTGTGCGAGACGACCTCGAAGACGCATAATTGCTTTTGTATGCAGTTGTGATACACGTGATTCTGTTACTTCTAATACTTCTCCAATTTCTTTTAATGTTAAATCTTCATAATAATATAAAACAATTACTTTTTTTTCTTTATCTGGCAGTTTTTTTATCGCTTCCATTATTATTTCTTTCGTTTCTTCTCTTTCTACCATTATATCAGGATTTAAATTCGCGGGCGATTCAATTGTCTCTAAAAATGAAAGTTCATCTGAGTCATCATTACCATGCCAAATATCATTTAAAGACACAAGACTTGTTCCTGATATTTTTGATACTAATGTATGAAACTCTTCAAGGCTAATGTCCAATTCTTGCGCAATCTCTTCATCTTCTACTGTTCGGCCTAATTTATTTTCAAGCTCAATAATTATTTTTTCAACCTGTTTTGCTTTTTGTCTTACTGATCTAGGAATCCAGTCGATTGTTCTAAGTTCATCAAAAATAGCGCCCCTTACTCTAGTCATCGCGTATGTTTTAAATTTAACTTCTTTTTTAGGGTCATATTTTTCTATCGCGTCTAACAGGCCAAATGTGCCATAACTTACCAAATCGTCAAATTCTACATTATGAGGCATGCCTACCGCTACTTTACCAGCAACATATTTTACTAAAGGCGCGTATTTTTCGATGAGAAATTCTCTTATTTTCGGATCTTTTGTTTTTACATACTCATACCAGATTTCCGTTTCTTCGGCTTCAGTGATTTCTTTGCTTTTATATTTCATTTTCTATTATATTTTAATTAAGACATCCAGTTATGTCTTAAAAGTAAGGACGTCAACAATTTTCAAATAATTTATAACCTCATTCATCCTGATGAAGTAAATGTTGAATTGCCTCTGCCATTAATTTAGGTTCGTTTTTAATTGGCACACCCTCTACCAAAATTTCACCTTCACCTGCCTGCTTTTTCTTTTTCGCGCTGGCATAATTTATGGCTCTTTCTTTAATAGGTATATCATCATTTTCAAGTTTTTCTATATTTTCAATATCATCTGATATACTTTCATTTTCAATATTGAAATTCTCTGAATTTTCTGTATTGTCAATATCTAGACTGTCACTCATTGATTCGATATCTTCTTCTGCAGACAACTTTTTAATAAATTGTGGAATAAACTTTTCAAAAATAAAATAACCAGCACTGCCTAAGATCGCCATAACTAATGCTGAAACTAATGGCTGCCAAATTATTGCTTTATAATCAGCAGATCCTATTATTGATGCAAGAAGAGATATTATAAACCCAGAAGCCCCTAAGCTTATGATTGATTTTAATAGTATCTGATTTATTTTTGGAGCATGCATTAAACAATATCACATATCACACTAATTGAAATATTTTTCTAAAAAAGGAACCCATTGAACCGGTCTCTTTATTTTCTCCATTCTCACTGCCTAAAAGCCTTGAAGCAATAATGTTCATGCAGCCGCTTGCTTTACTCTTAGGGTACATAATATAAAATGGTTTCTGTCGTCTTATTGATTTTGAAACAAATTCATCATCGTAAATAAATCCACAATTTTCAACTTTTACATTTAAAAATTGATTTGAAATATTAACAACTCTTTCTGCTACTTTTCTACCCTCTAGTGAAGTAGTCACTCTATTCACTATTAATTTAATATTCTTATCCGGAGCTTCTAATACTATCGATTTTATTATTCCATAAGCATCAGTAATTGATGTAGGTTCGGGAGTTGTAATAACCATAACTTCATCAGCAGGCAGAGTAAACCCTATTACATTAGAGCCAACTCCTGCGCCGGTATCAATTAAAAGGTAATCATACTCACTCAGATTATCAACACCAGTAATCATTTTTTCTCTTTCTTTTTCAGATAGATTGGCGAGAGAGCTATAACCAGATGCTCCCGCGATTATATCTAAACCCTCGGGAGTATGAATAATAATATCTTTTAATTTTTTATGCCCTTTTACCACATGATAAAGATTATATTTAGGCACTACCCCTAATATTACATTTATATTTGCCAAACCGAGATCAGCGTCAAACAATAGTACTTTCTTATTCTTTTTGGCTAAAGCCAAACCGAGATTTACTGACATCGATGTTTTACCAACACCGCCTTTACCGCTAGTTATGGTAATAATTTTAGTTGGTTTCTTTTGAACATAGCTGGATTCATAATTTTCATTTGCATCAATATCTTCTTCAAGAGATATTGTACTTCCCAGTGACTTATTAACTATTTTTCTTAATCCAGCCGCCTGATCTAATTTTATGTCGCTTGTTATATTCTGCATATTTTTCCTTTTAACTTGTAAAAGTATCGGTTTTATACAAAATTTATTTAGTTTTTTATTTAATTAAATATTAATATACCCTTGTAATTTTAATTAATTATTTTTATTAAATTCTTCCAAAATTTTATCAGCCAAAAAACCTTTGTCGGCCGGCATATAATCATCAGGAACCCTCTGTCCCATGGTAAAAAATGAAAACGGCAGATTCCAGCTTTCAGCGGCCTCTAATAAATAACCAAAACTTTGTGTTTCATCTAATTTAGATACAATCAACCTGTCAACATTAAATACACCAAAATTTTCAATAGTATTAAAAATGTCCTTAGGTTTTGACGAAGCAGAAATCACCAGATGTTTTTCAAATTCTCTTTCATTTTCACTAAAAAACTCAAACTGCTTTTGTAAAAATTCTTTATTGTTATGACTTATTCCTGTTGTATCTACTAAAATAATATCAGTCTTTTCTGTGCTTATTATTTGATTAAATTTATCTTTTTCTTTACAAACATGCACTGGAATATCCATGATATTACCATATAATTTTAATTGCTCAGTTGCCGCAATACGATAATTATCCAGCGTAATTAATGAAACTTTTTTATTTTCTTTAAATTTTAATCCTGCGGCTAATTTGGCGACAGTTGTGGTTTTGCCAACTCCTGTAGGCCCAATTAATGTGACTACTTTTTTGGTACCTAACGAATGATTTATTTTTATTCTTTTCATTAATAATTCTTTAGCTTTTTCATATATTTTATTTTTAATTTTCCATTCTTTTTGGGGGATATTATTTCTCAATTCTGCCATAAATTCTTTTAACCATGATTTTGATAATTCCTGTTCTAGTAAAAAATCATACAAATTAAGAAACTCTTTTTCTATACCTTTTTTTTCATTATGATTCAATAGACTTTGAATATTATTTTTAATAAAAGATATATCTGACCATATTTTATCTATTTCTTTATTTTCTTCAATAGGAACTTCAGCATTTTTTGTTTTTTCAACAGTCTCATATTTTTCTAATACTTCTTTTTGCAGTATTTTATTTTTATCTGTTCTAAAAGGAATATCTTCTTTTTCTAATTTTTTTAAAAATTCTTTGCCCGAATGCAAATTTAATTCTTGGTAATTTTTTGTTTTATTTAATAGAAGTTCTAAATTCTCCATTTTTGATTTTAAACTGCCCATACTTTTTTGTTTTTCTTTCATCGCAGCTTGAATTTCCCACTTTTGTTTTTTAAATAATTTTCCTATGAGATTTGAAGATTTTATTTTTCGTTCGTCATATATTATAGCTTCATTGCCATACTGCTCTCTTAATTTTTTCAAAGCTTCAGCATGACTGTCCCCGGTTACTTTAACATACTGCATTAAGCGCTTACCTCCTCTTCTTTATAAATTGCCTGCCCTATAATATCTATTTTTATATCTGTCGCCAACTCTTCATAGGCTGCCACCGCGAATGATCTTGAATTTAACTCTCTCTCAAGAATTGAGAAAACTCCTGACCGTATTTCAGAAGCGGTAAGAAAAACAGGAAAAATTCCTTTTTCTTGTGCTTCATTAAAAGCTTTTATAAAAGAATCTCGAACCTTAACCTGAATATGCGGATCTAAAGCTATTATTTTTCCTTCTCTTTCATCAAAAACCACTGACGACCGCATTTCATTTTCAATAATAGGATCTATTTGTATAATTTTTAGAATACCTTTTTCAGCGAATTGAGCTGTAATTTGCCTTCCTATTCTTTGTCTTACCAATTCTGTTAATACAACCGGATCTTTTATTTTTTCTGCATTATCTGCCAAAGTTTCAAAAATACCAACCAGATTTTTAATTGAAACATTCTCTTTTAATAAATTATGTAAAACACTTTGTACAATACCTCTGCTTAAATTACTATTTAACTCATCAACCACTGCGGGATATTTTTCTTTTGTTTTATCTAAAAGCATTTTCACTTCTTCTCTACCCATAATTTGAGTAGCATAATTTCTTAGTACTTCACTTAAATGAGTAATAATAATGTTACTGGCATCAACCACTAAATAACCATTCTTTTCAGCGTCTGCTTTTTTATCAGGAGATATTAATATCGCGCTTAAATGATAAGCAGGATCTTTATATGCTTCTCCCTCCATTTTTGTTTTGACATTACCGCTGTCTAAAGCCGCTAATTTATCGGGATAGGCATTCGCATGAGCCACTTCAATACCACCAACTAAAATAGAATAATCATTGCCTTCTAGATCCATATTATCATTTATTCTTATAGGTGGTATTATCATACCCATATCTCTGGCAAATTTTTGACGAAGATTTGTAATTCTATCAAGCAGAGAACCTCCTTTTGACGGATCTACCAAGGGTATAAGATTATAACCTATTTCTAACTTTAACGGATCTACGGCAATTTCATCTAAGAATCGCTCTGTTGAAGGGGCTGATTTTTTATCTTTTTTAGTTTTTTCTGATATTTCTTTTTCTTTTTTAGCGCTTTCAGTTATCATGTACGCTAAGAATGCTAACATTCCGCCTATCATTAACGGAGAAACTACCGGAAATCCAGGAATAATCGCTGATGAAATTATAGTTAAAGATACTATCCATAATACTTTAGGATTTGTAAATAACTGACCGGTTAAATCGGCTGCTAAATCTTTTTCTGAACCTGCTCTAGTTACTACCATACCGGTTGCTGTTGTAATTAAAAGTGAGGGTATTTGAGCCACCAAACCATCACCCACGGTTAACAGAGTATAAATTTTTAAAGCGCTTTCCCATGTCTCACCCCTCATCGCTATTCCTATGATAAGTCCCCCAATAATATTTATGGCAGTTATAACCAAACCTACCCGCACATCACCCTGAACAAACTTCGTAGCACCATCCATTTGACCGTAAAAATCTACTTCTTTTCTTAACTCATCTCTTTTTTTTCTGGCTTCTTCTTCACTTAAAATACCCGCAGATAAATCTGAATCTATTGACATTTGTTTTCCCGGTAAAGCGTCTAATGTAAATCGGGCAGCTACTTCACTTATTCTGGTTGCACCCTTTGTAATAACAATCATTTGAACCAATACTAAAATTAAAAATATAATAAAACCTATAACATACTGTCCCCCTACGACAAATTCACCAAAGGCCTGAATTAATTTACCGTCAAACGCGGGGCCTTTCATTAAGATTAATCTGGTAGTACTAACATTGAGCGCTAAACGAAAAACAGTTGTCACTAAAAGAAGAGAAGGGAATACAGAAAAATCTGTATTTTTCTTATTATACATCGCGACTAAAAGTGCCACCAGACTTATCATTATGCTTACTGTTAAAAGTAAATCAAGCAAAATCGCCGGCAAAGGAATAACAAGCATGGCTATAATAGCGATAACCGCTACACCCAGCATGATATCCGTTTGTTTATACCAGTCTTTCATTTTTTTTATGCCGAAGCGGCAGCTCTTTCTTTTATAGATTCTAAATTCACAAAAATTTCTACTAATACTCTGTAAAATTCTTCTGGAACTATATCACCTTCATTAACTCTTTCATATAACTCTCTGGCAAGGGGTTTATTTTCAATAATGGGAATCTCATTTTTTCTAGCCAAATTTCTAATTATAAATGCTAAATGATCCACACCTTTTGCTAAAAGCCTGGGAGCATTTTCTTTATTGGGATCATACCTTAAAGCCGCGGCATAATGAGTAGGATTTGTAATTATAACATCCGCGTTTTTAACTTCTGATATCATCCTTCTTCTCAAAAACTCCATTGCTCTTTGACGCTGTCTTTGTTTTATAAGCGGATCTCCCTCTGTTTCTTTCATTTCTTGCTTTGTCTCTTCACGAGTCATTTTTATACTCTCTATAAACTCATATCTTTGAAAAAAATAATCTGGTATTCCTATTATAAGAAGAACAATAGTCATAATTAAAGCAAGCTTAAATGCCAATATCCCAAGCACTTTTAAACTTTGTTTTAATGATAATTCGCCTGATTTCATAACCAATAAAAAGTCTGAAGATATAATTAAATAACTGATATAGGCTAAAAACGCTACTTTAATAATTGTTTTTATAAGATTTACGGCTACCTGTTTTGAAAAAAAAATTTTTTTCATTATAGATGCCGGATCAAGTTTTATTCGTGAAAAATCAAACGCTAGTGGTTTTAAGGTAAATAAAAACCCTACCTGTACGATATTGCCCGCAATACCCATAATTAATGCAATAATAAAAACAGGCGCCATTATATAGGCTGTATCTTTAACGATAGATATTAATAAAAAAACTAGTTTGGCGTCATTAAATTGGGGTAGTTTGGTAAAGTTGCCCACATATTTTTCCATTATCTTACATAGACCATCGATCATCCAACTGCCCAAAAAAAACAGAGTTACTAATCCTCCTAAAACAACTAGTGATGAAGGTATCTCCTGACTTTTGGGAACCCTGCCCTTTTCACGTTCTTTTTGTTTTCGTCTCTCGGTAGGAAGTTCTGTTCTACCATCGTCTTCTGCGGCAAAGAAAATCCAGGGCGAATCAACCGCAATTGAATTATTTATGATAAAACTTGACGGAAGGGGGAAAAATTGATATAATTTATTTAATGATTTATAATAATTAAATTTATCTATATACTTGATAACATATTGAAATATGTACTTTTTTAGTAAAAAAAGATATACTATTAAAAAATTCATCTTAAAATTATCTTAATGTGACATAATATTCAAACCGTAGAAAAGACGGCAAGTATTTTTTTTTGTAATTTTTGAATAAATTTATTGTATAAAGTTGATTTTTATAATAAGTATTTTAATTATGATGACGATATTTAATATTGGAAATGTCCAAAAAACAAAGTGACACAAATATACTATTGGAAGATGGGAAAAATCAAAATGATTTTCCTTATGATAATGATGAATCTTTTGAATTTTCAGAAATTGAATATTCAATGAAAAATGGTAATGGGGCCCATTATAAAGAAATAAATTTAAATAAACCCGATTTATCTAATCATTTGAATTCAAATTTTGATGAAATGAAAGAACAAACAAAAAACAACGATATTCTTTCTAAAAAAAATGGAAATGGCGGACATGCCTGGTCAGACGATATCTTATCATCTGAAGACATTCCTGCAGAAAATAAAAAAATCTTTCAAAAAACATCAAACTTATTAGAACAAGAAGAAAATATTCATACTC
The DNA here is from genome assembly GCA_029880285.1 of Spirochaetia bacterium. Classification (GTDB taxonomy): domain Bacteria; phylum Spirochaetota; class Leptospiria; order Turneriellales; family JAOUOS01; genus JAOUOS01. The sequence continues at coordinate 873 of JAOUOS010000019.1, read as the reverse complement.
AAAGAGATGAAATTGCTCTTACTGAAGATATCACCGTTTCAAATACAATTATTGATGAGAGTTCTCTTCTTGAAGATGAATCTATAAACACTATGCCTTTGTCTAATATTGAAACAGATAATAATTTTCTTGAAAATGAACAAATTCCAAATGAAGAAAATATAATCGAAGAAACTGAAAAAGAAGAAATCATACCTGAAAATTTATTTAAAGAAAATTCTGATGGAGATGTTAAATTATCCATTCCTTTTTCTGAAGAAAATGAGACAGAAGAATCAAATGATTTTTTTAAAGACGAACCAGAAGGACCTATCTCTTTATCAGATGATGAACTCGATAACATACTTACTGAAACTACTGTTGAAGAGCCAGAACTTATTGAACAAAAAATTATTGAAGATAGCCAAACGACTTCTGATGAAACATCCATTGAAGATAAAAATATCGATGATATCGAAGAACAAAATGAAACAGATGAAATTGTATTAAAAGAAGATTCATCTGATGATTTTTTTAAAGACGAACCAGAAGGGCCTATCTCTTTATCAGATGATGAACTCGATAACATACTTACTGAAACCATAGATGAAGAACCCGAACCTGCCAAACAAGAAATTATTGAAGAACCTAAAACGACTTCTGATGAAACACCTATTGAAGATAAAATTATCGATGATACCGAAGAACAAAATGAAACGGATGAAATTGTATTAAAAGAAGATACATCCGATGAATTCTTTAGCGAAGAACCAGAAGGGCCTATCTCTTTATCAGATGATGAACTCGATAACATACTTACTGAAACCATAGATGAAGAACCCGAACCTGCCAAACAAGAAATTATTGAAGAACCTAAAACGACTTCTGATGAAA
>JAOUOS010000018.1 GCA_029880285.1 Spirochaetia bacterium | reverse complement strand
ATCCTTTTTGGGACTTTGATCCCGTTAAATTACAATAAAAGACGCACTATGTGCGATCTTCGTGTAAAAGGTAGGAGTATTGCCGCTTTTTATACAATCAACTACAATATAGTACGCTCTGTGGCTTATGGTGTTTAAACTAAAATCTGATCTAAATTGACGCGGTGTCTTTTAAGCAAAAGCTGACGTATGAGTAATAAACCCGTTCGCACCCGTTTTGCACCCTCACCTACCGGATACTTACACGTAGGCGGGGCAAGAACCGCCCTTTTTAATTATTTATACGCAAGAGCCAAAAAAGGAACCTTTGTTTTAAGAATTGAAGATACCGATCAGGTAAGATCAGACGAAAAAAGCCGCCAGCAAATGATTGAATCTATGGTATGGTTAGGTTTAGAATGGGACGAAGGGGATGAAAAAGGCGGCGAGTTTGGACCGTATAAACAATCAGAAAGACTTGAAATATATCAAAACCACGCTCAAATGCTTGTAGAAAAAAACAAGGCGTACCTTTGTTTTTGCTCAAACGAAGAGCTAGAAGCAAAGAAAAAACAGCGCGAAGCCATGGGTCTGCCGCCGGTATATGACGGCAAATGCAGAAGCCTTTCAACTGAAGAAGTTGAAAAGAAAAAGCAGGAAAAAAAAGACATGGTAATTCGTTTTAAAATGCCAAAAGAAGAAATTATCGTAAAAGATATTGTTCAAGGCGATGTAAAATTTGATTCTTCTTTAATAGGCGATTTTATTATTATTAAATCTGATAATTTCCCTTCTTATAATTTTGCCGTAGTAGTAGATGACATTTTAATGAAAATATCGCATGTTATAAGAGGTGTGGGCCATCTTTCAAATACGCCCCGGCAAATAGCTATTTATAAAGCTTTTGAATGCGATGAACCTGAATGGGCACATGTAAGCGAAATTGTTGGTAGTGACCATAAAAAACTTTCTAAAAGACACGGCGCCACGGCCATTACATCTTTTAGAGATATGGGATATTCACCCGAAGCATTTTTAAATTACATGAGTCTTTTAGGCTGGTCGCCGCCTGACGGCATTGAGTTTATGAAAAAAGAAAAAATTATTTCTCAGTTTGATATTGAAAGATGCAATAAAAGCCCTTCGATGTTTGATGTGTTTGATTTATCGCAGGCAGATGGCGTTGAGCTTTCAGAATTAAATCACTTCGAACTAGAAAAATATCTGTTCGCGAAATCTAAATTAAACTGGCTTTCAAATAATCATATAAGAGAAATGAGTGAAGAAAGATACTTAAAAGACGTTATGCCATTTGTCATAGAATCAAAACAAGTTCCTGAAAGCGAATTAAACGGAAAGACATTAAAAGATATTCTTTTATCACTAAGGGTTTACCTTGATTATTTGTCTCAAATTGAAAAATACATAGGCGATTTTTTTGATAAATTTGAAATATCAAATACGGCAATAGAGTGGCTTAAAAAACCTTTCGCGAAAAAACTAACTGAAACTTTCGCAGACCTTATTGAAAAAGAAACAAACTGGCACAAAGATCAAATTTCAAATTTAATAAAAGAATCAGGCAACATTTGCGATTTAAAAGGTAAAGATTTATTTATGACCATACGATCGGCTTCTACCGGCAAAACAGAAGGACTTGAACTTCCTGTTTATTTAACTCTCTTAGGTAAAGAAAGAGTTTTAAAAAGATTAAAAAATTCCATAGAGAAAACAAGTTAATCGAGCGTATGAATTAATCCATTGCTCAGCTGATACACGGTTACTTTATTTTTAAGACCTATTTTTTCTTTTAGATAATTCATATCTTTTATATGCGCCGATGTAATAATAGCCTGGCCAATTTCACTTAAAAATTTAATAAAACTTATTCGTCTTTGTTCGTCAAGCTCGGTAAGTACATCATCAATAAGACACACAGGAGTTTTATGCGAAAGCTGTCTGGCGTAAGAAAACTGAGCCATTTTTAGCGCCAAAGCAGCTGTTCTTTTTTGTCCCTGAGAGGCAATTCTTCTAATTTCAAGATTTAAATTATGAGCCGGATGAAAGTTAATTTGATCAAGATGTATTCCCTTTGTTGTTCTTAATTTTCTAATATCTTCAGAAAGACGCGATTCTATTTCATCAATATAGTCGTTTTCAGTTTCAGCTTTTTTTACAGAAGGCTCATATGATATAATCCAATTATCTTTATTGTTTGATATTTCAAAAACATATTTTTCAAAGTGCTTTTGAAATTCTATTATAAATTCTTTTCTCTTCTTTTGAATAAAAACAGCGTCTTTCGCGAGTTCCATATCAATTGAGCGAAAATATATTTTATCAAGAGGTTTATATTTGTGTTCTTTTAATAAAGCTGTTCTTACTTGAAGAGTTTTACGGTAATTTTGAAGTGATTTCATATATTGAGAGTTTAAAGAAGAAAGAGTAATATCGACAAACCGTCTTCTCTCAGTTAAAGATGTATCAACAATATCTATATCATTTGGTGAAAAAACAATAGTTTGAAATTTACCGACAAAATCTGAAACACGCGTTAATTTTTCGCTGTTATATTTTAGATGCCGCGATATTTTTTCATTGTCAGATTCTGAAGTTTTACCATAACCAATATGAAGTTTTTGACCGCCCCCCTTATCATTATATTCAATATTAATAGAATAATACGAATTGTCCCATAATATCATATCTTTATCTGAACTTTTACGAAAAGATCGCAATACACTGGCTAAAGAAACAGCCTCTAAAATAGATGTTTTTCCCGAACCATTTTCACCGGTTATAAAAATAACATCTGAATCAAGATTTAATTCTAATTTCGCGTAATTTCGAAAATTTGTTAAATTTATTTTTTTAAGCCTGAGAGGATATATTGTATTTTCTGAAGCTTTTTCTTCAGATAGTTTATTCATGTGTTAGTTAAATTTTCATCGGCATAACAAGTGATACAAAACCGGGATCATCATTGTCTTTAATAACAATAGGCTTTGAAGAATCATTAAGCTCAACGTTTATTTTTTCGCAGTTTAAATTTTTTAAAATATCGGTTAAATACAAAGCATTAAAACCTATTTCTAATTCTTCGCCTTTATATTCTACAGGTATGCTTATTTCTGCCTCACCCACATCGGGAGTATTCGCGCTTATTTCTAAATTATCGTTTGTTAAAAAAAGTTTAACCTGGTGCGATGGAGGTTCTGTCATTACCATTATCTGCTGCAAGGCGTCTAAAATAATTTTTCTTTCGATAGAAAACTTAATTTCGGCAGTTTCAGGAATTACTTTTTTATAGTCAGGAAATTTTCCCTCTAAAAGTCTGCTTGATAATTCAGCGTCACCCACTCTAAAGAATATATCTCTTTGCTCAATACCAATATTCATGGTATCATCAGCGTCTAAAATTCTCTGAAGTTCACGCACCGCTTTGGCGTGAACAACAATATCGTATTCTTCTTCAGAATCACCGGCTAAATTTACGGGATTTGGCACATCTCTTTGAACAGCTGCAAGACGTCTTCCATCGGTACCCACTAGAGTTAGTTTTGAACCGTTGGCCGAAAAGTATATTCCATTATAAATATAGCGATTATCTTCATGAGAAATTGAATACATGGTTTTTTGCAGCATTTCTGAAATAATATTTGTTGGTATTGATGAAAGCTTATTATCTTCAATTTTATTTAAATCAGGAAAATGAGACCTGTCACCTCCGGTCATTCTAAACTTAGCTGCTTTCGTACCTGTACCTTCAATTTGAATGTTATAATAAGTTTCTGATGAGTCATCATTTTCATCTTTTTCTACCGTCTTCGCGTTAAAGACAAGTTCATCTGAATTTAACTGTTTCGCAATTTCGCTTAATTTTTTAGCTCTAACAATAAGCTGACCGTTTTCGCTTTCTGCGGCATCCATAGATATTTTTACCGTACTTTCCATATCTGAAGCGGTAATACTCAACTTATTTTTATCTAAAGTTAATAAAACATTAGATAAAAGTGTCTGCATATCGCGTGCCGGCACAATAGCTTCAATACGTGACATGCTTTTTTCTATAGAATCTTTTGAAACACGAAATTTCATACTTTAACTTCCGTAGGTCAAAAAAGAATTATTGTATAAGAAATAAAGTAAAAAAATAAGTTTTTTTACTCTGCTTTTTTATCATTAATCTATATCAGTCCAACACACACGCTTTATAATACGCGTAATTTGAGACGCAGACACATTAAATTCTCTGGCTAACTTCGCGTAATTCTTTTTAGGATACGAACTTCTTATTTTTCTAATATCCTTTGGCGTTAAAACAGCCATGCCATTTAACTGCCCTCTTAAACGAGCGGGGCCTTTTCGTATATATATTTTCTTTTTAATAACTTCCCAATGTTTGGGATTTACGCATTTCTTATTGCCGCATTTATTTTTTAGCCTTTCTTCTACTTTTAATTCTTTTATCTCTCTTTCGTATATCGCTCTATGGGCCTTAATAACATAATTAGGGCCTGCCCAAATTTGACCGTATCCGTCACCGGTAATAGGACCTTGCCATGACCAACACTTTGGCCCTTTTTTTAAATACATATCAATTTTTTCTTTAACACTAAGCGACTTTACTTCTTTTCTTACTTTTCTCTCGGTAGATTTTTTTTCTTTTGTTTTTGCAATAGCGGTTTTTGTTACTTTCTGTTTTTTTTCTGGTATCGCAGCTAACTTTGCCTGCTTTTCTATTTTAACTGTATCCGTTTTTATATTTTCTTTTTTAACTAATTTTTTATTTATTAAATCTTTTAATTCTTGTTTTTTTGAACTCCAAAATTTCATATTTACCTCTTTTATTAATATGCGCTTTTCGGCAAAAAAATGGTTTTAATTGTATTGTAAACGAATTTATATGGTAATTTCATTTTTAGCTTATCAGTCGGCAAATTTTATCTAATTCCGGTTTACTTGAATTTATCAGTTTCGCGCCTTCTTCTTCTAACGCGGCAATATTCTTTTTTGAAACATCATCTAAATCATCAGAAGCCGAAGTTAACATTGTCTGCAACCTGTAAAAGTTTTCGCCTAATATGTAGGTCATTTGATATTCAGCGGCATCACTAACTCCGTCAAAAATACAGCTTAACAATGGCAAAGCCCACCCTAAAGTACCCCATTTTTTGGCTTCATTATAAGGAATTGTTCTTGTTTGCCCCGTGCCAAGAGAAAGAACAAGGACATTTTTTTCTTTAGGAAACCGTCTTTTAAACTCAGCATAGGCAGAAACCACGGGATTATTGGCAAAGACACCACCGTCTACCAATACACGAATTCCTTTATCTACTGGTATTAAAGCAGGCCTGAAAAAACTTGGCGCCGCGGTTGTCGCTCTTGCCGCGTGCTTCATTAATACACCTGCCATTTCTTTTTTCCAGCTTTTAAAAAACAAAGGTTCTCTATTTTGTATATCGTAGCTTGAAATTAATACATCGGCAAGTGAACTGCCCAATTTATCCATTTCAAAAATTTCTTCAAGTACTTTCTCAATACTTTTTGCCGCGTATTTTTCACTAATAATACTATTTAATGATAAAATAGCCTTACTAATTGTACGGTTAAAAAACTCTTTTCCTCTTTGGGAATAAACTTCAACAAGCTCTGCCGCTGTAAACTTAGGCTTACCCTTTCCGTTATCTTTACACAGTGCTAACGCTAAAATACCTCCCGTTGAAGTACCCGCGATTAGATCAAACATTTTTGATATACTTTTGCCTGTTCGATTTTCAATTTCTGCCAGTACCAAAGCAGGAATCAATCCCCGAATGCCGCCGCCGTCAATTGAGAGAATTTTTTTCATAAATCGCAAATTATATACATATAACAGTTTTTGCAGTTTTAATCAAGCTGTACCGCTTTTTCGGGAAAATTATAAAATGAATATATTTTTTTATCATTTAATTTATAATCAAATGATAAGCGGTACCACCAATGGTCATTCCTTAAAATTATATTTATTTTGTTGTTTTTATCATCAATAAAATATTCTATTATTTTTATATCATAAAATTCACTTACAGGATAAATTGACTTGCTGTATTTTCTACGAAACCGATTAAACTCAATATCAGATTTTTCAATAACTTCAAGTTTTTTGTCTTCTACTTTATGAATAATTTTTATAACCATCTTTGAAGTTTCTTCAAAGATGTTATATTTGTATTCCATATAGTATGTAGTTTTATTTACAAGTGAAATTGGGTTTTTATTTAAAATATCTTCTAAACTAATAATGAAATTTTTTATACTATTAAATTCAAGTTCGTAATATCTTTTATCTATTTTATCTTTAAAGCTTTTATCTGCCGAATATATATTTACAGATATTAAAAACATAAGTATAATTTTTTTTATCATATTCATAAAATTATATTATTACAACATTTTTAATCCGTACCCTTTGTCAATATTTTCAATTAAAATAAAAAAACTTAAAAACAATTTTAAATTTAATTCAATTTGACTCTTCATCATTTTTATTATTATTGGCATAATGAGGAAAAAAACTATTGTATTTCTTCTGGGTTTTATAATAACCTCATCATCAATTTCTGCCGCTGATAAAAAAATAGAACTCTTATCATTTACCGTAGCGCCTGTTTTGGCTCTTCAGGAAAATGGATGGGCGGCATCTGGCATTTTTGATTTTACTCCCCGTTATAATATTAAAGATAATTTATATTTTACGCCTAATATCGGTCTTGGCATCTTATTGAATAAAAAAGAAGATTACTTTCCCCTTATAAACGCAGAAATGCTCATAGGTATTATTTTGTCAAAAAAATATAGTCTTGAAGCAGGGGGCGGCATGCAAATTTGGTATGATAATGGCGGTATAAATCCCGCTTTTTCTGCAAATTTTTTATATTATCCATCAAAGCAAATTTCTGTTATAAACAGATTTTTTTTCGGTTATACTATAGTTTCATTAGAAAATATATACACACATGAAATAAGAATTGGCGTGGGCATAAAATTAGGCAAGTAAAATAAAGAAGAGAAATTATGAAATTAAGATTATTATCAATTAAATTTACGTCAGTTTTTTTACCCGTGTTTTTTTTATGCTTTATTGCTTTTTTAAACTGCGGCAGCGGATTATGCGATGGAACTGAAGGCGCTGCATCTGTGGGAATAGGCGCCGAATGCCTTACAAATGAAAATTGCCAAAGAGAAGAAGCCGCTTGTTATGACAGTGAAATTCCAATAAACTTAATTTGCCTAACAAATTTTAGCGGCGGCTACTGCGGCGCGAAAGGCTGCAAGACAAACGCAGATTGCCCTGAAAGTTCAATCTGCGTTATCCATGATGATGGTATCAATTACTGTTTTCTAATTTGTACAGAAAAACCCCAGTGCAACACATATCGAACATCAGAAAATGAGGCTAACTGCTCTGCGAGTATAGATTACGCAGATAAATCAACGTCAAAAACAACGAAAGCATGTGTGCCGCCCAGCAGCGGTTTGTAGAATTTTATATTTTATATATAAAATTCTATATTTTTTAATAATTAGTATGCATTTTCAATAAAAAACTTAATTTTTTATGTTTGCAACTATTTTTTTGTTGATTTACAGGCTTTCTTTTTCGAATTAACTACCGTAATGAAAAAAATTAAAAAAGTACTTATCGCAAACAGAGGTGTTCCCGCTTTTAGGGTTATTCACACATGCAGAGATAATAAGATAGAAACAACAGCTGTTTATAGTACGCCCGATAGATTGGCAACCCATGTATTTTTAGCAGACAACGCTATTCATATTGGCGAAGCTCCTCCCATTGAATCTTATTTAAATAAAGAAAGAATTATAAACGCTGCTTTTAAAAGTAAGTCAGACGCTATTCATCCCGGCTGGGGATTTCTCGCCGAAAATCATGAGTTTGCCCAAATGGTTATAGACGCGGGTTTAACATGGATTGGACCCGCACCTGAAACCATAAGACTAATGGGCGATAAAATACAGGCAAAGAACATCGCCGTAAAAGCAGGGGTTCCCGTTATTCCCGGCATAAACGGCATAAAACATGAAAATGAAATTTTAGACTGGATGAAAAAAGAAAAAGTAAAATATCCCATTATTTTAAAGGCTTCAAAAGGCGGCGGCGGCAAAGGGATGGTGAAAGTAAATTCGTCTAAAGAATTATCAGGGGCTATTTCTCAGGCTGCTTCAGAAGCAAAAAAAGCTTTTGGTGACGATGAACTTCTTGCTGAAAAATATATTGAATATGGACGTCATATTGAAGTTCAAATTGTTGCCGACAAATTTGAAAATTATATTCATTTATTTGAAAGAGAGTGCACACTACAAAGAAGAAATCAAAAAATTATTGAAGAAGCGCCCTCGCCCAGTATAAGCAAAGACTTAAGAAAAGAAATTTGTGAAAAAGCTCTTGATCTAATGAGGGCTATAAAATACGAATCTGCCGGTACCGTTGAGTTTTTATTTGATCCTTCTGAAAAAAAGTTTTATTTTCTTGAAGTTAATACCCGGCTTCAGGTAGAACACGGCATTACAGAATTAATAACCGGTCTTGATATCGTGCGAATAATGTTAGATGTGGCTCAGGGCAAAAAAATAGGCATTACACAACCCGAAGTTATTCCTAACCGCTGGGCCTTAGAGGCCCGCATAAACGCTGAAGACCCAAAAACATTTAATCCATCTTTCGGCAGAATAAGCAGACTTCAAATTATACAGGCCCACAGCGTCAGAATATCACAAGGTGTTTATGAAGGAGCCGAAGTGCCTCCCTATTATGATTCTTTAATTATGCTGGTGATGACCTCGGGTCCTACTCGTCAAGACGCTATAGCCGCGATGGATAGAACTTTATCTAGAAACTTAAGAATCGAAGGGATAAAAACTCTAACACCTTTACTATTAAGTCTTATAAGACACAAATCTTTTCAAGCCGGAGATTTTTCAACACGCTTTATTGAACAACATATAGATGAATTAGTCTCTGGTTTTGATGAAATAAGCGTTGACGATGAACTATTAAAAATATCGCAATATGTGGCCGAAATTTCTGCTTTGGGCCCCCAGGAGTGGATGTAAATTATGAGCGGCTTTGATTTTGTAACTCCCCAAATGACACCAAAAGAAATTATAAAAAAAGTACGCGAACTTAATGGTGTTATTTTCACGTCTACGGGAATGAGAGACGCGGGTCAGTCAGATTTTAAAAACAGACTTAGATTGTATGATCTATTAACGCTTACGCGGTACTACCGGCATATGGGCTTATTCAGCGCAGAATGCCACGGCGGGGCCAGATGGCACGTGGGAGTAATGAACCGAAAAGAAAGCCCTTTTGAAGAAATTGAAACTTTAAGAAAAAAAATGCCTAACGTACTTCTTCAAACGCTGGTACGCGAAACAAATTTGTGGGGCTACCGTCCTTATCCCAAAAATATTATTGAATATGCCGTTCAAAAAGTAGATATCGATATTTGGCGTTGCTTTTCATTTTTAAATGATATTAGAAACATGAAAACATTAGCCGAAGTTGTCATGAAGAGGGGACGTCTTTTTGAACCGGCAATTTCTTTTACTCAGGCCGAATGGACAACCAACAATTATTACCTAAAACTGGTAAAAGAAATTGTTGATTTATGCGCGGGAACTAATGAAATAATTCTTTGCATTAAAGATATGGCCGGTGTTGGCAGTCCTAAAAGAATTTATTCACTTATAGACGCTATTAAACAAAAATATCCAGATCTAGTAATTCAATACCACCGGCACGCGACAGACGGACTTGCCCTGCCTGCTATTTTGTCTGCGGCAAAAGCGGGAGTGAAAATATTAGACGCACAAGAAGACTCTCTTACACGCTTTTACGGGCAGGCGCCTTATTTGGCCCTTCAGGCATATCTTGAAGAATCAGACATTCCTGTTCATTTTAACAGAGACGCGGGTGAAAAAGCCGCAGAAAAGGTACGATCATGGATTGGCGATTACAAATGGGCAGAATCCCCTTTTAAAGGTTTTGATCACACTGTAATAAATCATCGAATGCCCGGCGGAGCTTTTCCCAGTTCTTTTGAGCAGGCAGAAAAAGGCGGCTTTTTACAGCACATGCCCGCCATTTTAAAAGTAATGTCGCTTTATAATAAAATTATAAAGTACTTTGACGTAACCCCCGGCTCACAAATTACATGGGTCACCTGCAGCGGCATAGTAAATTCATACGCGAAAGAAATGGGCAACACCGGTGTTCAGCATATTATCACGCTTTTAACAAAGCTTGTTATAGAAAAAAAACTAAAATTTGAGGCCATGGATAAACAAGAGCAGGAAGAACTATTAACTCTTTTTAATAATGCGCCCGGAGATTTTAAAAATTTAATTATGGGACATTACGGCAGGCTGCCCATGAGCTGGCCCGATGATTGGGTTTATCAAAGCGCCTTTAAAGATGAATGGAAAATAAAAATAAAAAAAAGGAAAGAAATATCGCCTCTTGAATCGATACCCGCAGATAATATAAATAAATTAAAAAACAAACTAATGGGTATTATAAATAGAGAACCTACAGAGGCAGAGTTTATTTTATATCTAATGCATCCCAATGACGCCGTAAACATGATTGAATTTCGAGAAAAGTATGGTGAAACACCCTTAGTACTACCCACAAGCGTCTGGAGAAACGGCTTGAAAAATCCCGGTGATAAAGTAGAATTTGAACACTGGGGCATGCCATACTGTATTGAACTATTATCTATTGGTGAAGAATCTGATGGCATAATTCATGTAGTAATGAGAATAAACAATAAGACAAGAGTATTTGCCGTTGAAACGCCCAGAGCCAAAAAAATAGAAACAAGAATGGCCAGAAAATCAAATGAGATAGGTTCACCAATCGACGGTACCGTATGGAGAATAGGAAACCCCAGCAGAGGAACTCTTCATGAAGGCGATATTATTCACAAGGGAGAAGAAATATGTAACCTTGAAGCCATGAAAATGGAAAACGCCGTAACCGCCGCGTTTAACGGAAAAATAAAAGAAATTTGTATTAATTTAAATGATACCGTAAAAGAAAATCAATTATTGTTTGTTATTGAAAAAGAAAATTAATTTAATTTATTAAATGATATTAAAAAACTTCGTACGGCTGACCAGATTGAATAATTTGGTTTTGAGTTGTCATTAAATCACTGTAGATTTGTTTCATTATATTTTGTTTTTCATCCAGATATTTTTTTCTTTTCTCGTATAAATCTACAATTCTATCATACTGCCCTAAAATCGCGCATACATCTATAGCAAAAATACTGCTCATCTCTCTACATGTTACTTCACGCTGATCATTTTCTTTATCTGTGCCTTTTGTTTCAATATCCATATATCCCGGATCATATGACTTAGATGAGTCGGTTAAATATTGAACATCTTCAGGCGTTAGCGAAAAAGCTTCTTCAAGTTCCTGCAGTAGCACTCTTTGTAAATCAATTATATTTAAAGCGAGTTCGGCGTGTTTTACTCTTAATTTGGCAATTTCATAATCTTTACTTAGTCTATAATATTCTCTCAGGTTTTCATGATATTTTATGTTCGCATCATTAGAAACCATTCTTACTTTAGACTCTTCAACCATAGCGGGATTCTGCAAAATATCATATAATTTTATAGTTTCTTGCATCGCGGGAGACTGGCCCTCAAGCCCCTCTACCCTTTTTTTAATAACAATAAATTTTTGATTCGCTATTATTACGTTTCTTTTAATATATTGAATATCTCTTCTAATTGAACTTATTTTAAATTTGAGATCTGAAAAAGTAGCCTGATTAAACATGGCGCTTTGTTCATCTACCAAATAAAGACCGGGATCTTCAGGCACGCCTTCATCACCCGCGTCTTGCTTACCCATTAATTTTTCTAAGCAAGAAGATGTAGAAAGACCTAACAAAATTATTAATATTATTGAGAATTTTAACTGAACTTTTCGCATGAGTAATTTCTTATTCTGATTTAACTTATACCTTTATCATTAACAAACAGCTTAGCTTATAAAATATTCACATAATGTAAAGTTTTTTTATATATTTTCGTATGTGATACGGCTTATCTTAAATTATAATTACAATTAAATTGATATACGTTAATTATTTTCTAGTAATAAAGAATTGAACTTATCTAAAGATATTAACAAACGTATATATTCCTAACTATAAAATTAATTACCCTCTTTATTGGGCTTTCATAAAAAAAACTTTTTCTTAAAATATTTCTGAAATAGCCGAAAAATATAGTATGAAAGCTTTTACAACAACAACCTTATTAATACTTATAGGCTGCGCTACACCACAATTTAAAAATAACAATCAGGAAAACGCCAGCGAAGCTGTTACTTCTTTTGAATATTTAGAAAATCAAAATTCAAAAGAAAACGCGGTTAGTGAAAATACTATACTACCAAAAGAAACAGGTTTCGCGTCATGGTACGGCAAAGAACTTCAGGGCAAGCCGACCGCAAGCGGCGAATTATTTGATATGCATAAATATACGGCCGCGCACAGAACCTATCCTATGGGCTCCTTAGTTCTTATTAAAAACAATGAAAATGGCCGAAAACAATTATTGCGTGTAAATGACAGAGGCCCATATGTAGAAGGGAGAATAATTGACGTATCTTTCGCAGCTGCGCGAGATTTAGGCTTTGCTGAAAAAGGTACCGCTCAAGTTGAAATTGAGCTTATTGAAAAGGGAAAAGATAATTTTTTATCAAAAGCAGATATTCCCGCAAAAAATATTTCTGAATCAATTTATGAACCCTTTGAAGAATCTGATGAAGAAAATGAATTTGAAACAAACGATAATGAAATTATGTCAAATAACGGTGAATATGTTTTCATTGACGGTATAAGTCCAAATGGTTATACTGTTCAGGTTGGAGCATTCTTCAGCAGGGCAAACGCCGAAAAATTTCGAATGACCATGAAAACTAAATACAATAAATCATCATTCATCGCGTCTCGAGGCAAGTGGCACTTTGTATGGCTCGGAGATTTCTCTTCTAAAGAAAAGGCCAGGGCTTTTTTTGAAACATTAAGAAAGCACGGCGAAGACGTATACTATCGTGGCAAATCATCCTGAAAAAATAAACTATAAGAAAGCAGGTGTTGATACTCACAAAGCTCAAAAGCTTATAGCCGACCTAAAAAAAGATATAACATCCACACATAAAAATTTAAAAACAGGTCAGGTTCGAAACAATTACGGCGGATTCGCCGGCTTATTTAAACCCGAAAATAAATATAGAGGTTTTGATATTGTCGCCTCTACAGACGGTGTGGGAACAAAAATTGAACTATGCAAAAACTTTAATTATTTTGAGGGATTAGGGTTTGATCTTGTGGCTATGTGCGTAAACGATTTATACTGCGCGGGAGCTGTTCCCTTCTTTTTTTTAGATTATTTAGCCTGCGGCAAACTGGATGATTCCTGGTATGTTCCGGTTATTTCAAGCATCGCGAAGGCATGTAAAAGCGTTCCTATGGCTCTATTAGGCGGCGAAACAGCGGAACATCCGGGCATAATGAAAAATAATGATTTTGATTTAGCCGGTTTTTGCGTGGGAGCAGTTGATTCTAAAAATGCTTTGCCAAAAACAAATAAAATGAAACAGGGTGATTTACTTGTAGCTTTACCTTCAAGCGGATTTCACAGCAACGGCTTTTCTCTTATTCGAAAAGTTTTAGAGAAAATGAAAAAAAATAATTCTAAAAATTATTTAAAACTTACATCAGATAGAAATTTTATTACAAAAACGCTTTTAACACCTACCAGAATTTATTCCTTTTTGCCGGAACTAATCTCAAAAATTCCGGTAAAAGGTATTGCTCACATAACAGGCGGAGGTATTTATGAAAATCTACCCAGAATACTGCCTAATAACCTTAAGGCATTTATTGAAAAACCCCTGCTGTTCAAACAAAAAAATTATGATTTTTTAAATGATTATGTAAATGTAAAAGACTTGTTTTCAACTTTTAACATGGGTATGGGTATAATTATTGTAGTTGAAAGAAGTAAAGCCGCTTTAATAAATAAATTTGACTCAAAAGCTTCGGTAATAGGTTATCTTATAGAAAATAAAGATAAATCAAAAAAAAATATTATTCTTGAAGGTATCGATACATAAGAACTTCAATTTCTCTATTCTTTTTCGAAAAAGACTGCCCGCTTTCTTCGCCGCTTAAGCTCCAGCTTTCATTAAACTCTTCAAACTTTTGAAAAATAATTCCATCCGCGCCTGACTCATAAGCTTCTTCTTTTATTTTTTTTAATATATAACTTCTTTTGTATCCATAACCGTATCTTATACGAAGTCTACCTATAATTTCATATTTATTCTCAGGATAATCATATTTTACTTCAATTTTATTCAAATCTGAAAGTATTATTGTATTTTTTTTTGAGTAAATTTCTTTTTCAATAGAAATACATCCGATAATAAAATATATTATAAAAATGATTTTTAACTTGTTAAAATAAATCATAATCTAAAATTAGGTATATGTTTAAGAAAACAGACAACGATAAAACAAAAAAACAATTAAATACAGATAAAACAGGAAAAAATCTTAAAATAACAGGCGGGCGGCCTGTTAATGAAGCTTTTTTAAATAAATTTTTTAAGGTTTTTTCAACAGAAGATATTTATCACTTTGAAGCATTATATATTGAGTTACAAGATAAAATAAAAGCTATTGGTATAAATGTTGAGCAGTTTATGGCGCAAATTAAAGATTCATATACCCGCTATCAGGCTTATAAAAATTTGGATCCTTTTTTACCCATGGATAAAAAAGCATTAAAATATGTTGAGAAATTTATTCGAGAATCTATAAATAAAACTTATCTAGCAGTGAAAGATGAAGTAAACAAAAACAAATAAAATGAAAATATTTAAGAACATATTTTTATTATTTTTTTTATTCTTTGCAATATTTTTCTTATCTAGTATTGTATTTTCTAAAAGTTTTGAATTAACAAATATCATCGCATACCCAAATCCCTTTGATCCAAAAACTGAAAATTTAACTATTGCAAAAAAAGATAAAACAGATTTTGATGGATCGGTAAAATATATTATTTATGATCTTACTATGAAAAAGATATACGAAGATAGTGTTCAAAACAGTAAAATAATATGGAACGGTCATAACAAATCGGGACAAAAAATTTCTTCGGGAATTTACTTTATAAAACTTATTCAAACTAAAAGCGATAAATCAATAGGTACTACAATTATAAAAATATTAATACACTAACATTAATAAATAAATATGATGAATAAAAACAAATATATTATTATAATATTTTTTACTATTATAGTAAAAATAAATGCTGAATCACCGGGACGTTTTCTTCAGCTGCAAACAGGAGCAAAAAACAATGGGCTTGGCGGAGCATATGAGGCGGTTGTAAAAGATCCATCATCTCTGTTTATTAATCCAGCCGGATTAGCAAATATAAACGGCGATACAAAGATGATAGAACGAACTGTTGTATCTTCAAAAACAGATGAACCTTTTAATGAAGACCCCTTCAGTGTTTTTAACGAAACAACAGATGAAAAAAATAATACAAAAGATGAAAAAGAAGTTCAAATTCAAAGTGCAGAGCGCCCCTTTGAGTTTCAATTTTATAATGGTTTTTCACAGCTTACTTTAGATCGTCAAGTTGTCTCTACAGCCGTAGGATTTACAGCTTTTGGCGGCACCTTAGGCGCGGGCGCTACGGGAACCAGAGTGCAGGGAATAGAAGGATATGATTCTCAGGGTAATATGACAGAAAAATTATCTTACCAGGCAATGGCCGCTTTTTTAGGTTTCGCGTATGAAAACGGGTCAAGCCGCCTTGGCATAAGCGTAAATGGCTTACAGGAAAACATAGGAAAAAACGATATATCAGGAGGCGCTTTAAACGCCGGATTTCAAATCTCTCCCTTACCTTTTATAGACGCGGGAGCCAGCATTCAAAATTTAGCAGGAATGATACAATCAAATACAATAGAAAAAAATAAATATGAAAAATTAGATACGATATTTTCTGCTTCTTTAGGGGTTAAAACGCTGCCCCCTAAATCGAATATTCTTCTTCTCGCGAGTATAAAATATAATATCGACGCCGACGAAAATTCTGAATCATTATCATATAATCTAGGCGCTGCTTTATCAATTAATAAATACGCTTATTTAATGGGTGGTATATCAAATGGCGATATCGCAGCTGGCATTGGTTTTAATATTAATTTTATACAGGCGGCATATTCTATTAATAAAGATCCTCTTCATACCGGATACCAGCATTTTATTGATTTGAACTTTGTTTATTAAGAAAAACTTTGCAAGTTTGGGCCATATTAAATTTAACTTCCGATTCTTTTTATGAAAAATCGCGTGTAAAAGAAAATAAATTTATTGATTTCGCGCTAAAATGTATTAATGAAGGAGCTGATGTTTTAGATATAGGCGCCGAAAGCAGCCGCCCCTTTTCAAAACCTGTAACATGGGAAGAAGAATGGCAAAGACTTGAAAAACCTTTAAAATTGCTGAAAAAGGAATTAGGAGAACAAACGTTTGAAAAAATAATCTCTGTTGATACCTATAAACCTGAAACTGCGCGACGAACTCTTGACATGGGTATTAAAATTATTAATGATATTAAAGGTGGCCAAAATCTAAAAATGCTTAATTTAGTTTCATCATATCAAGCAAAGATAGTTATAATGCACTCTAAAGGAACACCAGAAAATATGCAAATTAAACCAGAATATTCAGATGTTACTAATGAAGTATTAATCTTTCTAAAAAAACAGACAAAAGCCGCGATTAGTGCCGGTATTAATAAAGAAAATATTATATGGGATTACGGGGTTGGATTTGGGAAAACTACAAGTCATAATTTATCGCTAATAAAAAACACCAGTGTGTTTAAAAAAGAAGGTTTTCTTCTTCTGACGGGAATTTCAAGAAAATCTTTTATAGGTGAAATCTTAAATTTACCAAACCCAGAAGCCAGGGGTTTTGCTTCTGGAATTATTCATACATATTTAGCTTTACAAGGCGTTGATATTTTAAGAGTTCATGATGTAAAAGAAACTGTTCAAATAAGAACGCTTCTTTCATCTTTATAACATGTTTGATTTTAATTTAAAATGGTCATCAATACTGCCTTATTTGCAAAATATTATTGATATCTCATTGGTAGCTTTTTTAATATACCATATTTATCGTCTTCTATCACACTCACGAGCCCTTCCCGTTCTTATTGGCTTGTCGGTTTTAATTATAGTTTCTACTATCTCTAAATGGGTTGAGCTTGAAACTTTAAGCTGGCTTTTTGAACTATTATCTGCCTATTTAATTATAGCAATTATTGTCATTTTACAACCTGAACTTAGAAGAGCCTTCTACCGTCTTGGTCATGTAAATTGGAATAAAATGTTTTATTCCCCGCAAAATATTCCCATAGAAGAAATTACACAGGCCTGCCTTCAATTAGCAGAAGAAAAAACCGGCGCTCTTTTAGTTATCGTGGGGAAGGCAGGAATTAAACAAACCACCGAAAGTGGAATACTTATGCAGGCCAAGATAAGTAAAGAACTCTTAATATCCATTTTTTACGGCGACAATCCGCTTCATGACGGGGCCGTTATAATAGAAGAAGGCAATGTGGTCTCAGCGGGAACTTACCTGCCCCTTTCAAGTTCTTCATCGCAGTTAAAAAAAACCCACGGCGCAAGACATAGGGCGGGACTTGGTATTACAGAAGAATCTGACGTATTAGCTATTGTAGTTTCTGAAGAAAAAGGCGAAATAAGTGTTTGTTTTCAGGGACAAATTAGAGAAAATATTGATGCCATTGTGTTAAAATCAGTTTTATCTTCGTTTAGCGCAAATAGACTGAACGAAGAATTTAAGACAATATTTAGCAATATAGAAAAGAAAAAAAATTAAAATGAAAAACCAAAAAAAAATAGCTAACCTAATAAAAAATAACTGGCAGGCAAAATTGATTTCTATTCTTATAGCAATAGGTTTATGGACCTATAATTATAATATGCAGCATTCAACTGTCAGCATTGCCGTCCCTATTCAATATAAAAACATTCCTGATAAATTTAGTTTTGAAAATCCTCCGCCCCGCTTTATTAAAATAAAAGTAGGAGGAAAAGAAGAAAACTTAAATTTTTCTACTGGGAACTTAAAAGCGACGGTAGATTTAAAAGATTTAGACGAAGGTCCACATGAAGTTTCTGTAAGTTTTGATCCGCAACAGCTTCCCGAAAATATTGAAATAGTGGAACAGCCCTCTAATATATCTGTTACTTTTGAAAAAATTATTAATAAAACTGTTTACATTCAGGCAAAACTAACAGGAAAACTTTCTGAAGGATACAAAAGCGGGCGTGTAATAGTGAAACCCCGAAATGCTGTATTAAAAGGTCCAGTTTCACTTTTAACTAACATAAATGTAATAGAAACTGAACCTATAGAATTATCTGGAATACAAACAAGTTTTATAAAAAAGATAAAACTTAGAAACATCGATGATAAAATTCAAATAATCAGCTCAAATTATATTGAGGTGAGCGTTACAATTTTTCAAGAAAATATTACTAACGATAAAATAATTGAAAATATTTCAATAACAGCCCATAATCTAGACCCGGCCCTAGAAGCATTTTTTTCAGTAAAATCGATTAAACTTCATTTACAGGGCCCTTTAGAGAATTTAAACACAATATCCAGTGAAGATATAATTTGCTCTGTTGATTTGCAGAATGTACGATTCGATAGAGAATCAAATAGTATTCTGCCGGCTGAAACAGAAACAGGCTTGCCTATTGATATAAAACTTCTTAAATTTGAAGAGAAACTTCAAATATTAAATATAATACCTGATATGGTATCAGTAAGATATAAAATAATGCCTGAATTTGAACAGAAAACTGAAATTATCGAGAAAGAATCGCAGATAATTGATAAAAATAAAGACATCGAAAAAAACAAAATAAAACCCGATAAAAAGATTAAAAATAAAATAGATACTGAAACATTTGATATAATAGAAGAAAAAACAGAAGATAATAATGAAGACACAGAGGCTGTTAATGAAAAAAATTGATCTGGGAATAAATATAGACCATATAGCAACTCTAAGAAACGCGAGAGCAGAAAAAGACCCATCGTTGCTTGAAATGGCTTTTTGTGTGCAGGACGGCGGCGCCGATACAATAACAATGCACTTAAGGGAAGACAGAAGACATATTAAAGACGACGATATATTTTCAATTAAAGAACACTGCAAATTACCTATTAATTTAGAAATGGCCCTAACAAAAGAGATGCTGGATATTGCTTTAAAACTACATCCCAAAAGTGTTTGCATTGTCCCCGAAAAAAGGGAAGAATTAACAACAGAAGGCGGCTTAAACGTAAAATCAAATCTGAAAAATCTTCATGAATTTATACCTTTACTTATTAAAAATGAAATAGAAGTATATTTATTTGTAGAGGCTGATATCAATATATTAAAATTATGCGGCGATTTGAAAGCCTCAGGTGTTGAAGTGCATACCGGAACTTACGCTCAAAATATAAATAACAATATAAAAAGAAATTTTGAAATAGAAAAAATAAAAAAAGCAGCAGAATACTGTCATGAAAACAATTTAATTTTTCACGCGGGACATGGTTTAAATTATCAAAATATTGAGCCTTTAATATCTATCGAAAATTTAACGGAAGTTAATATTGGCCATTCAATTATCGCCCGCTCATTAAAAACAGGGCTTACGTCAGCGGTAAGAGAAATGAAAAATATAATTGAAAAACACAGAGGCATTTTATGATAATCGGCGTTGGCACAGATATATGCGAGAACTACCGTATTCAAAAAATAGTTAATAAATACCAACACCGCCTTTTAACGCATATTTTTACTGATGAAGAATTAGCTTATTGTTTGAAAAAAAAAGATCCCATACCGCATCTTTCAGCTAGATTCGCCCTTAAAGAAGCCTTTATTAAAGCTTTATCTTTAAAAAAAAGAGTATACCTATCATTTAATCAAGTAGGATTAAAGGGCAACGAGGGGAAAAAAGATTTAATTATAAAAGGAAAACTATTTCAATTGTATCAACAAACAGGAGCAAAAAAAACATTTTTCAGTATCTCTCACTCAAAAAACAATTCCATCGCGTATGTAATTCTTGAAAAATAATTAATTATGACTGAAAATAAATTAAAATTAGTTCTTCCTGAAAAACAAAATGGTGATATTCAAATACGGCCTAAATATTTAAAAGATTTCATTGGACAAAAAGAGGTTGTTCAAAATCTTGAAATTTATTTAAAAGCCGCTTCATTGCGAAATGAATCTTTAGATCATATTTTATTTTCAGGACCGCCGGGCTTGGGCAAAACAACACTTGCCCGAATTTTAGCAAATTCTCAAAATGGTATGTTTCATCAAATATCTGCCCCTAATATAAAAAGACCGGGAGATATAGCTAAGATATTAACTACCTTACAAAAATATGATATTCTATTTATAGATGAAATACACCGTCTGCCCGCACCCGTAGAAGAGATACTATATCCCGCGATGGAAGATGGGCATATTGATATTACTATCAGTGAAGGCATGGCTGCTTCTAGCATAACTCTTGATTTGCCGCCTTTTACGCTTGTGGGAGCAACAACCAAACCCGGTGCCATTACAGCACCTTTAAGAGATAGGTTTGGAATTCATTTACGGTTAGATTATTATGAAATTACTGATATAGAAAAAATAATAAAAAGAAGCGCTAAGCTTTGGAATATTATGATTAATAGCAAAGCCATAGAAAAAATAGCTAAAAGAAGCCGTCAAACACCTCGTGTGGCTTTGAGACTCTTAAGAAGAGTATGGGATCACGCGATTGTTCATAATCATATGCTTTCAGATAAAAAAGAAAAATTACTTGAAATAGATGAAGAAAACACAATAAAAAGTTTTGAAAAAATGGGAATTGATAACCTCGGATTAACCTCGCTTGATATTAGCTTTCTTAATATTATAGCTAAAAACTACAAAGGCGGCCCAGTGGGATTAAAACCAATAGCTTCTGTTTTATCTGAAGATTTAATTACGCTTGAAGATTTCATAGAACCTTTTTTACTTAAAAAAGGTCTTCTGCAAAAAACAGCAAGAGGCAGAATACTAACGAAAGAAGGATTTCATCATATAGGTATTACAAATACGTCTCTTTTCTCTCATCAAAACATTCAAAAGGAACTATTTTCAAAAGATAATTCTGAAAACTAAAATAATGAGAAATTCCTTCATAAAAAATATTTTATTAATATGTATTTTCTCTTTACCGTCTTTTCTTTATTCATTTGAGCCATTTTTCTCACAGAATCAAAATAACCCCCTATTTAACATCTCTTCTTATACAAATACTTTTTCTTTTCCATTTTTAAACGAGACTTCTACAATGGTAAAAAAAGGAATTTTGTATGAACAATATAATGTTTTAGAAAATATAGAAATAATGAATGAAGAAGAAGAAAGCGCTTTAAGAAGAGCTGAAATTATTTTCTTAATCTCAATACCTTTTACCGCTCTCTCACATTTTCTTATCATAGGAGGGCTATATTACGCGGCAACAAAAGATAAATTATTGAAAATACCGGGAAATACCGTAACTTTTGGATTACTTTCAACCTTTATGGTAAGTGCGGCAATAACATATCATGATTATAGATTAAATTTGGATAAAAAAATAAAAAAGAATGAAATCAAAAACTCTAATCTTCAATTAAAAATGAGTCAAACATTTTAATCTATTCTCTTAAACATTTATATGCCGTCTCATATTTATATTTAGCAATATTCCTAAGGCAATAAAACTTGAAATCATATTTGAACCTCCATAACTTACAAAAATCAAAGGCAGTCCCGTTACAGGAAAAAGACCTATTGTAATTCCTAAGTTAACCAAAATATGAAAGAAAAAAATAGCTGTTAACCCTCCCGCTAAAACCGCTCCGTAATCATCTTTTGATTGAATAGCAATAATAACCCCCCTCAACACTAAAGTAAAAAGGAAAAGAATGGTTAAAGATGTTCCTATAAAACCCAACTGCTCACCAACCACAGAAAAAATAAAATCGTTATACCATTCAGGTAAATATGGAGTATCACCTTTCGTCATATCACCCTTAAATAAACCTTTTCCTGATATTTGACCAGAACCGATTGTTATAAGAGAGTGTCTAAGCTGGTATCCCGCTCCTTTAGGAAACTTCTCAGGATTCGCGAAAGAAACAATTCGTACAACCTGATGGGGTTTAAATTTAAATACTTGCCGAAAAACAAAAGGAAATGAAAGACAAAGAAAAACAATTAACGAAACAGTAGATAATTTTTTTATCCACTTTTTTCTTGTTAAGAAATGAGCAAAATATGATACTCCATATATTAAAACTAAAATCAACATTATAACTAAAATTGTTGTATTATTACTTAAAAAATCTCTTAAAAAACTTGGATTTTCGATTTTTATCTTTTCTACCACGTTATTGAAAAGAACAATATTTTCTTCAGAAGAAACCGTTTCAGCCGACCACTGTATTAAAGCCGAAAGATCTTTGGAACCTTTTGCCAGCAAAGGATTTTCAATATACTGCCATACTTCAAAATTTAATACTCGTACAGCGTCGGCTAGTTTATAATCTATATCTTTTAAGTGTCTTACAATATCATCTACCATTATAAACTTATGATATTCTAAAAACATAGGTATAAAAAGTGTAAAAAATCCAATTAAAACAAGACCTATAATTACACTAACATTTGCTCCTCCTATAAACAACAATATAAGAAGTAAAGGCAAGAATATGACCGCAGAGCCAAGATCTGGCTGTAAAGCTATCAATAGCACGGGAATAGCTGTAAGTAAAAAAGGAATAATTAATTCTTTTAGTTTGTCAATCTCTGTTTCTTTTAAAACTAAATATTTGCTTAAAAATATTACAAAAGCTAATTTCATGATTTCGGTCGGCTGAAACCCGAAATCATAAAAACGAATCCATGAACGGGCTCCTTTTATTTTTGTTCCAATAAAAGGAACTAATGTAATTAATAAAAGAAATATACCAATACCATATATAATTGCGGCATACGCTCCTATTATTTGATAATTTACCTGAGATAATACAAGCATAATAATAATACCAATGGTAAACCAAATCATTTTTTTAACAGCAAGACTTTGTCCATAAGTTCCCCCCCCGTATAACACAAGAATACCTATTATAGCAGCCGCAGAAGCACAAGTTACACTTAACCAATCTATACGATAAAAATTCACAAGCTTTCCTTTTTAGTAATATGATATCTTCTGCTCCATTCGTAGAAAATATCTCTGGCGATAGGGGCCGCCCCTACGGCTCCACCTATTCCTTTCTCAATAAAAACACCCACTAAAATAACTTTATTGATATCCTGCATATAGGGTCCATAACCTATAAACCAGGCATGTTGGCTTTTATGCGCGAATCGCTCCCCTGTTCTGGTTTGAACAGTTCCGGTCTTACCGGCAATTGGCATTAAACCTTTCGCATTTAAAACTTTACTAGCAGTTCCAGAAATGACTGCCTCTCTCAAGCCTTTATGAATATAGTTAAAACTTGCTTTAGAAAAAGGAAGCTCAAACATAATTTCTTTATCTATTTGTTTTTTCAGTTTATTGTTTTCAGCAAATCTTATTTCTTTTATAAAATGAGGTTTATAAACTATTCCATTTGTGATAAGAGCTGAAAAAAAATTCATCATACCAATTAGAGTTGTTTCAATAAATCCCTGACCAATGGTTAAATTAACTGTATCTCCATCGAACCATCTTTGGTTAAAGGTTTTCTCTTTCCATAGAGGCGAGGGAATAAAGCCCTCTATTTCACCAGGAATATCAACACCTGTTAATTCATGAAGTTTGAAATACCGGGAATACTTAATAATTGGTTCAGCTCCTATATCATAACCTAACTGATAAAAATATGTTGAACAGCTTTGCGCCAAAGCGCTAATTAAATTTACGGACCCATGAACTCCCCAGCAATGAAATGTTGTATCTGGCAGACCTTCATAAGTACTTTTTAATATAAACTTACCCGTACAAAAATAGGGTTTGGCTGATGAAAGCCTATGCTCTTCAAGAGCGGCAAATGCCACAAGAGGTTTAAAAGTAGACGCAGGAGGATATTTTGTAGCAATCGCTCTATTTAACTCTGACCTTTCTTTTTGCATTATTTTAATATGATTTTTTCTTTCATTTTGATCTGATGAAACAAGAATATTAGGATTATAGTTAGGCATACTCGCCAAAGCCAATATTTCTCCAGAATCAGGTTTAAGAACAATTACGGCTCCAGATTTTCCCTCTAAACTTTTTGATGCTATTTTTTGAATTTCTGCATCTATTGTTAAAATAAGATTATTTCCCGCGATAGCCTCTTTAAAAACTTTTTGTTCTTCAATATCCCCTCTTGCTGTTTTAATTTGAATAATTTCACCGTCTTCGCCTCTTAAAATTGAGTCATATTGTAATTCTAATCCATTTTTTCCCACCAATTGATAGCTTTTTATTCCTTCTTCTAAATCTCTCTCAGAAGGCGGTCCAATGTATCCTGTAATATGTGAAGCATTCTCTTCTAAATTATAATAACGCTGGCTGCTTTGTCTGATAATAAATTTTGAAAACGTAATGTAATAGTCGGCGAGAAGAGTATGACTGTTATGATCTAAATTTTCAATTAAAACAATTTCTTCATTCATTCTTAATTTTTGAGCGGTTACTTTTTTCTTTAATTCTCCGGGTTCTTTATTTAATAAAGATTCAAGCTGAGTAACTCTTGTCATTAATTCTTCTGAAGTAAAATGAGAAGGTATTGCGACAAGATTTCTGTTTATAATATTTGTAACTATAGGTATACGGTTTTCAATACTTTCATGATTTCTATCGAACATTTCTCCTCTGGGAGAAGGTAAAGCTACAACTTTTCTAATAACTCTTTGCGATTGTTCATAGTACTTTTCTCCCTGTAAAACCTGAATTTGAAAAGTACGAAAAGATAATATAAAAAAAGACAAGGCGATAACAACAATAAAACCTATAAGCCGTTTTCTTAGTCTTTGCCAAATTTTATATTGTTGCGTGGTTAGTGACATAATTAATTAGAAGTTTTTTCATTTTCTACTTGAGGGAGAGCCCATCTTAAAAGCTTAAACCAAAAAATGCCTAAAACAGAATTATACAAAGCTTCTGGCAAAGCTATGGTAATTAGCGCTTTTGCCGCGATATTCCCATGAAAAACAGCAACTAAAAAAAATATTATTAGTCCTTTTATAATACTGGCAAAAAAAATAATAATAAAAATAACAAAATTACTATCTTTATTAATACCTTTACTTAATTTTCCCGCGGTATAGCCAATAATTGTTTTTGGTAAAGCATGTGTTCCTAAAAAATATTTAGCTTTTCCTGTTTCTGTAATGTCAATGCCTCCTAAATTTATATCCTGTAATATTCCACCCCAAAAACCAATCCATAAAGCCGAAAACTCACCTTTGTAAATTGAATAATATAGTGTTAATATTAATAAAAAATCAGGCTTTATTTCTCCTAGTTTAAAAAAGTCAACACTCGACTGAATAAAATAAGATAACAATAATGCTAATATTAATGCGGCTTTATCGATAATCATGGTGATTCTATATTTTCAGCCGTAAGCGGCTTAAATTTTTGCTCCATTTCTTTTAATTCTTTTTTTATAACAAATACATATTCAAGTCTATGTAAATCAATTAGGGGAACAATTTCTGCCTTTTGAAAATTTGCCCCTCTTTCAATAAAATCTCCCACCCTGCCAATGGGTAAGCCTTTAGGAAAAATACCATCTCCACCTGAAGTTACAATTTGATCTCCTTTTTCAATCACTGAATTTAAACTTAGATACTCTAGAATAGGATTTTTATGATATGGATTCCTGCCTATGAGAAGCGCCCAGAATCCTGATTTTTCTATTTGAATACCTATTCTTGAATATTTATCAACAAGAGGTAAAATACGGGCAGAACTTTTGCTTACCTGTATTACTTTTCCTATTACCCCCTGATTTAAATCACTTTCTGTTAACTCGTTTTCCTCAAAATTATTTTGAATTTTTTTTATTGGATTTTTTGTTTGAACAGCAATAACAGGCATGTATGGTAAAATTCCATCTTCCGTACCCTTATTAATAATAATAGTACGAAACCAGTTATCAGGATCCTGAGATATAACCTCAGCCGGAATATAAGGATAATCTTTAGGCAAAGAAAGCCCTAACTGGTTTCTAAGACCAAAATTTTCAGACTCTAACTGAGCAATTCGAAGCCGTAAGTTTTTTGTCTGCTCCATTTCTTTTCTAAGCGCGTCTCTTTCTGTTTTTAATGTTTGATAACTTCGATAGCTGTCTATTAATTCTGTGATATCGGTACCTACAGTATGTAGGGTTTCGGTAAAAAAATCTAATACCCGTATTGCGCTTTTTGTACCGCTGACAATAAACTTAGCCTGAGAAAACATACTGATAAAGCAAAAGGCGATATTAAAAATCAATGAAAATCCAGATTTATATTTCTTAAAGATTTCTAAAAACATTTTTATAATCAAAAATTATTTTGAATATATGACGCCAATAATTTATTGAAAAAACTTACCCTGGCGAACAATAAACAAAAAAGTTTTTTTAAGTATTTATTTATTAATTGAGGCTCTTATATATTTGAGTTCTTCAAGATATTTACCTGTACCAAGAGCGACACAATTTAATGGATTTTCAGCGCGAATAACAGGAACACCGGTCTCTTTTGATAAAAATTTATCTAAACCTTTTAGTAAAGAACCGCCCCCCGTCATAACAATACCGCGTTCAACAATATCGGCGGCTAATTCAGGCGGAGTTCTCTCTAACGCTCTAACAGTGCCCTCTAAAATTGCGTCTATTGGCTCTCTTAAAGATTTTCTTATCTCTGCCGAATCTAACTGCAATGTTCTGGGAAGCCCAGACATGGCGTCCCTGCCTTTAAGTTCAAATGTTTCTAGTTTTTTTTCAGGAAAAGCGTTTCCTATGGCTAATTTTACTTCTTCAGAGGTTCTTTCGCCTATAACCAGATTATACTGGGTTCGCATGTGTTTCATGATAGCTTCATCAAATTCATCACCGCCTACCCTTATTGAATCTGAAATAACCATACCGCCAAGAGAAATTACCGCAATTTCAGTAGTACCACCACCTATATCAATAACCATATTACCGGCCGGTTCATGAATAGGTATACTGGCGCCTATGGCTGCGGCTAAAGCCTCTTCAATAAGATAAATTTCACGCGCTCCCGCCTGTTCAGCAGATTCTCTTACCGCTCTCTTTTCAACTTCTGTAATACCTGCCGGTACACCTATAACAACTCTGGGTTTAACTAATGTTGTTCTGTTATGAACTTTATTAATAAAATACCGTATCATTTTTTCAACTGTTTCAAAATCGGCAATAACCCCGTCTTTCATGGGACGTATGGCGACAATTTCTCCCGGTGTGCGTCCCATCATTCGTTTTGCTTCTTGACCTACCGCGAGTATCTTGCCCGTACTTGCCTGAACAGCCACAACAGACGGCTCTGAAAGAACAATACCCTGTCCCTTAACATAAACCAAAGTATTGGCCGTACCAAGGTCTATACCCATATCATTTGAAAAAAGTTCATGAATCCAATTAAAAATCATAATTTTACTCTATACCTGAAAATAAGATTAAAACGGTCTGACAAGTAATATTTTTGTGATATATGGAAAAGAGAAAATAAGGGTAATATTGCCTGCCAGTTTAGTTCAGAGATTTATTCAACATCTTACTTTGCTGCGCTCGCGATAAATATTCCATTGCTTTCGAAGGCTCTCCGCTAAAAAAAGTTAACAACGATAAATCAAGCCAGTCTTTTGAAGTCTTTTGCGATTTTTTTTCATAAAAACGTTTTTTAACTATTATTTTTTGTTTTTGCCTTTCTGTCTGCTCTTTTTCAAGAGTTTCATATAATTTCTTAATTGTTGTATCATTCTCTGCAGATTTCTTAAATGCCTCAATAGATTCTGTTAAATTACCATTTTCTAAATTTAACTTACCGTATAATTTTTGTAAAACCGAATCTTCCGGTGAATTTTTTAAAAGTCTTTCTACATATTTAAGACTTAAATTATAACGATTCGTATGATAATATAAGAGAGAAAGAGCCGTTAAGGCGGGTTTGCTTTGGGGATTTATTTTTAATGCTTTTTTAATCGCCTCTTCTGATTTTTCATGTTCGCCCGTTTTGCCATAAGAGTAACCTAATAAAAGATATGCCTGAAAAAATGAATCATCCTGCTTTAATGATTCCATTAAATTTTCTTCTGTTTCTTTAAACTTATCAACTCTAAAAAACTCTACCGCCAAATTATAATAAGCTCTTTTATCTTTTTTTATAGAAGCTGCCTTTTTATAGCAGGTAATTGCTTTGTTATTTTTTCCCATTCTTGAATATATTGCTCCTGAATTTAACCACGAATCAAAAAAATTAATATCTATTTTTAAAGAAAGTTTATACATATGAAGAGCTTTCTTAAAATCTTTGTTTTTTTCTTCTCTTAGTGCCTGTTCAAAAAAAGCATTTCTCGCCTGTGATTTTCTGTTTTTTTCAATATTAATCATTTTATTTTGTTATAAGAATATTTTCGGTATTTTTTAATTTTTTTCAATAAAAATACGGTTTATAATAGAATATTACGTAAAAGATGATATCTCTGCCAATAATTTTGTATAAAACCATAAGGATCAAGAAATAGTATTTAAATTACTAATTTGTATTAAATAAAAATAGTAAAAAAATTATATACAAAATACAAATAAATATTTTCTTGTATCTAAGAAAATATAAAATACGAATAGATTTGTTTTTAAAAGTTTTTAAATAAAGGAGATTTATATGAAAAAATATATTAAAATGGTAAGCTTTTTAGCATTATTTACTTTTGCTATGGGAACATCGATGAACTGCTATGGCCGTTTTGTATTAACCAAAAAAATATACAATTGGAACGGTACAGTTGGTGATAAGTTTGTAAATACAGCTGTCATGTGGGTACTTTTTATTTTGCCAATTTATCAAGCTTGTGGGACTTTAGATTTTGTACTATTAAATACAATTGAATTTTGGACAGGTTCAAACCCTTTAGCGATGGGCCCTGATGACAGCGAAACTAAAATTGTAAAAAAAGAAGGTCAGGAACTTGAAATTACCGCAACCCAAAACAAAATGGTAATTAAAAGCCTAAGCGGAGATAACAAAGGCAAGGTTACTACTATGGTTTTCTCGCCTGTTGATGAATCGTGGTATTTAGAAGAAGGTGACAGCTACCGCAAAATGGTTGAAGTAACCGATAAAAGCACCAAAACTATAAAGCTTTATCATCCCGATGGCCAATCAGTTGATGTTCAACTTTAATTTTTTTTAATATTCTTGATATTAAAGAAGCCGGGCAAATACAAGAAAAAATTCATCATATTTTTCTGGCTTCTTTTAAATTATTCTGGCATATTTTCTGAAGCAAATAAACCTAAATCGATAATTTCAGTATCAAGAATTTCTGGACGCATTTTTTGATACTTCAAATAAAAATTTATCCATTCTTCAAACATTTCAATACGAACCGAACCATTTAAAAGAGCGTGCCTTACATCGGCGCTGTTCCATCCAAAACCGCTGAATACAATTATAGAAGGTATACCCAATGATTTATCTCTGTTAGATTCCACTACAGCTTTAAATAACTTATCTTCAGCCGTACCGGGCACATTCTGGCTTTTACATTCAATGTGCATAACAACCGATCCCTTATTATCATATAAAACTACATCAACCCTTCGACCTTTACCTATAATAGAACTACCCACGGCAGAATTTACTTCTGTTTTATATTTTATGTTTAATTTGTCTAATATATCACAAACCGTTTTTTTAAGTTCTTCTGCGTTTAGTTTAATAAATTTTTTCATTATATTAATAATTAGTAATAATCAGCTCTTCAATTTTACCTCTTTTAGAGGCAGCTGAATTTATAAACCGTGCCGCTTTAACTTTATTTATATTAAAGCCTTTATAAAGTTTTCTTACAAATGATGAATTTGAATTAGACAGCATACATTTAACCCCTTTTAAGGTAAGCTCTTTAAATGTTTCAGATAACATTTCTTGATCTTTACTTGAAAAGCCTTCTTTAACGTAGCTTACAAAATTTGAAGATGATGATATAGGTTCATAAGGCGGATCGAAGTAGACAAAATCGTTTTTACGCGCTGTTTTTACTGTTTTATGATATTCAGCGCACATAATTTTCGCGTTTTTTAATTTTTCTTTCGCGAGAATAAGATTTTCTTCGTCACATATTAGCGGTTTTTTATAAGAACCAAAAGGAACATTAAATACCCCCCTGCTGTTTACCCTATACAATCCATTGTAGCAGGTTTTATTTAAATAAATAAGACGACTTGCCTTTTTAACCGCTGATAAATTTTTTAAATTGCAATCTCTTATCCCATAATAATACTCTTTTTCATACTTATGTTTTTTTAAATCTTTTATTAAGGGATTTAAATTATTTTGTACCGTTTTATAAACATTTATTAAATCACTGTTATTATCAGCTAATACCGCTTTATTAAAATTAAAAGAAAAAAATACGGCACCGCCGCCTAAAAAAGGTTCATAATAACAATTAATTTCTTCTGGCTTGCATGGCATTAAGCGTTCTATTTCGGGCAGAAGCTGTCTTTTGCCGCCAACCCATTTTAAAAAAGGCCTGGCTTTTGGTTTTTTTACTTCGTATTTTAAGGCAGCATTTTTCATTTTAATTTATCTTTAGTTTCATGCTAGAATTATGTCTCATTATACTGTATTTTTAAATTTATTATTCTTTTAATATTTTAGTATCATTTATTAATTTAGCTATCTAAAAATTCGATTATATATATACTGAATAATAAATCAGAACGTAATATATATATCGCTTGTCAATGAAAAAAGAATAGATTGACATTGCAATTTTATATTGTATATATACTATAAATTAAAATTGAAAGGATTTTTTATGAACTTAATAAAACTCAAATTATTTTTTTTATGTATTATCTTTGCCAATACAATGCCTGTTTTTCCCGCAGAAAAATCTACCACAAAAGATATTGTAAAATATCTTAATGAAAACGGCTATGAATGCAATTCAGATCCTGCCGGCATAAACGCGCGCACAAAAAGACCCGTGCTTAATATTCATATTAAATTTTTAAATGATGGAATTCTTTTTACTTCTGTATTAAATATAAAAGATAATCAAAAATCAAAAACAGAAGAAATTTATTCTCTGGTCAATGATTTTAATCTTGATGCTGTCGCCATAAGATACTACGTTGATAGAGATTTAGATGTTCTTGTTGAAGCGTTCTTTCCCGGACAGTTCGATAAATTCAGGTTTTCTACTTTTGTTACAAAATGGGAAACTGAATTTATAAGTCTTGTAGGCGAAAAAAGAGAATTAATTCAAAAATATATTAAATAGTTTTTTTTATTACGACTTACCCATCGCTTTATTTATTCTATCAACAATATCTTTTATTAATTTATCATCCATTTTATTTTCATTACAAAACTCAAGAGCTTTTTTCGCGTCAGGATTTTCAAAATCTTTTAAATTTAATATACTTAACAATGAAGCGTATATTACATCATTACTAACATCTTTTTCAATTGCTTCTTTAAGGGCAGTGGTTGGTTTGCCTTTTTCTTGCATTACGCCCAGAGCGTTAGCCGCGGCAATTCTTGCTTTTATGCTTTCATTATTTTTTAATACTTCAATTAAAGGTTCAATTGCTTCTTTCGCGGCAGCTGTTCTAAGCCCTTTGCATGCTTCTATAACAACAGCTTCTTTGTCAGATTTTAAATCTTTAATATAATCTGCGTTTGCTTTTTGAGCGAAAACAACTCCCGTAAAAACAAATAAAAATAAAAGAACGTTAAT
The DNA here is from genome assembly GCA_029880285.1 of Spirochaetia bacterium. GTDB lineage: Bacteria > Spirochaetota > Leptospiria > Turneriellales > JAOUOS01 > JAOUOS01. The sequence goes on along the minus strand of JAOUOS010000018.1, from coordinate 24,119 downwards.
GTTTAGTTTTATCATTTTAATATCCCTCCGATATTTTGAATATTTACCAATATGCTTAAAAAAGCATATACAGGCAAGCTTTTTTTATATTTTTTCCCTTAGGCACTGTATATTTTGTTATAACTTTAAAATTTAAACATTTATATAATTTTCTCGTATATATTTAATTAGTTTCATATCTTCTGTATAAAGATGATCATTTAACCATGATGACAAAAAACTACTAAATTCTAAGACAACTATTTTATCCAATGGTTTTCTTTTAAACTGTGATTTAAAAAGATTCAATTCTGCTTTAAGCATATTATGTCTTTTCTCATGAGTTTTTATATCATCATATTTTATTTTTTTCATTATATCTTCTTCATCTTTAAAATGTACTTTTATAAATTGATCTACAAGCTTAATAAGTTTTTTGCACTCTGTTATTTTCTTTTTCTTGATATCTAAGCATAAGAAATTATTTATATTTTTAACTAACTCTTTATGCTGTAAATCTAGAAGATTAATGCCACTTGAATAGTTTTCATTCCACTGAATATTCATATAAGTTAGAATGTATTCATATAAGCTAGGACATGGCGTCAATATTCCTCATTTAGACAATAAATATATACTCTCCTTGAAGTGAATTATTTTTTATTGCGACCGCTAAAGCATGTATATATATTATTCTAGTTGAATAATAAAAAAGAATAGACAAAACTTGTGTAATATTTTTTTACTGAAAACCTACACTAAGTATCTTAAAGCAATAAAAAATGAATTCGAAGGTATACAAAATAAATAACCTTGAAGAACTAGAAAAACTCGCGCAAGAGCTCCTAAAAAAATTACATCTTCCCGCTATAGTTTTACTTTCAGGAGACTTGGGTGCCGGCAAAACGGCTTTTGTAAAAGCTATGGGTAAAGCCTTAAAAATAAAAGAGACTATTACATCCCCTACTTTTAACTTAATGAACACATACTCTTGCCGTTTTAAAAAAGATAAAATCGCATTTATTCATCTTGATCTTTACCGTTTGGCAAATGATTCTGATATTTCTGATTTAAATTTGCTGGACGCGTCTAAGAACCTCAAATTTCTTGCTTTTATTGAGTGGTCCGAAAAAGTGAGGTACGACTGGTTTATTTATAATGCAAATTTATATCAGTTTTTTTTTAAAATAGACTTTAATAAAAAAAAATATGGTAATAATATTTCAGAGATGCCCAGAACAATTAAAATAAGCAAACGAAGCAAATAAAATTTAAATGAGAAACATAATAGCTTTTGATACATCCACAAAATGGGTTTATATAACCCGCTTAAAAGAAGATAAAGAAAAAAAACTAATACTAAAACATCATGAAATAAAAAAAATACCTAAAAATACAGATACATGGTTTTACGAACTTCTTGAAGAAAAACTAAAATCATTTAGGCCCAATGCTATCGCGATAGGCGAAGGACCAGGTTCTTTTACGGGTTTAAGAATTTCTTATACATACGCGCGTATTTTAGGCATGAAATGGGATATTCCCATTATACCTTTTCATTCGCTTGAGCTGTGGCAAAGCGCTTTTAATATATCAAAAAATGACTTTTTTATAATACCAGCCAATAAGAATGTTTTTTATATGTACGATTTAAAGAAGAAAAAATCATACGCCGTAATCAAAGAAAATTTAAAAACGTATTTGCATAGCAAAAAAAATAAATTTTATTTTTGGCCGCACGCCTTATTAACAAATCATCAATATGATGATGAAATTTTATCTTTAGAAAATATTAATTTACTAAATAAGCCTTCTTTAAAAAAAATTAAATTGCCTGTATCTTCACTAGAAATTCTTGATACAGAACCTGAAAAATATGTATGGAAAAACGCTCAACCTAAATACGGACATAAACTGGAGTATACAAAAAAATAAAAATGAACATGAATTTTAAAATACTAATAAAAACCCTAAAGCAAAACGAGGGAAAAACCTGTAAATACAAAGAACTTATACAAGTTTTAAAAAAAGAAAAACAAATGGATAAAAAAGAAAAAACTCATCATCGTGATTACTCTTTTGAATCAGAAGTTTACGATACTCTTGTTGAACTTGCTGATTTTAATCTTTTAAAACTCAGCGATAATAAAATAATGATTAAAAAGCCCTTTCTTGTTGAATCGACCGTAACAGTTTCATCAACAGGAAGCGCCTTTACGACAGGTTTTAACAAAGATATTATTATTTATCCTGAAAACAGAAATCAGGCAAGAAATTACGACAAGGTTCTTCTAGAAATTTCATCAAAGAAAAAAAATCGCTATGAAGGAAACATAGTTAAAATTCTCAACTTGTTTCAAAATAAATTTTTCGCGAAAGTAATTGAGAAAAAAACAAACGGTTATTTAATTTTTTTACCCGATACACCAGATTCTTCTTTTGGCATTTTACAGACGAAATGGGAGCTTGAAAAAAATAGCTATATTATTGTAAAACCCGCGGATACTTTTTTAAAAAGTGGTATACCTTTAAGTGTCTTAAAATCATTAAATTTTTCAGACAAAACTATAAATGATAAAGCCTCGGTTCGCAATCTTGAAGTTTTTCATCATATTGAAATTTGTGACTCTAATACTCTTGCCTCAGACATAAAAAGAATCGCGCTTAAGTATTCACTGCCTGAAAAATATCCCGAATCGGTTGTTCCTTCGAGAAAAAAACTAAAAGAAAAAGCCGCGAAAGAATTTAAAAATAAATTAAGAAAAAACTTATCTACGCTTTATACAATTACTATTGACGGCGATGATGCCAAAGACTTTGATGACGCTATTTCTCTTGAAAAAACCTTGAATGGATATACAGCGTATGTACACATTGCCGATGTTTCTTTTTATACAGAAAAAAACAACCCTCTTGACCAAGAAGCCTTAAGCCGCGGCAATTCATATTATTTAATTAACACGGTAATACCCATGCTGCCTTTTGTTCTTTCTGAAGATTACTGCAGCTTAAAACCAAAAACAAAAAGATTGGCTTTTACCTGCGAAATGAAAATCAACAATCAAGGCGATATAGAAAGTTTTCATTTTTACAAATCAATTATTTTTATTAACAAAAGATTTACCTATAAAGAGGCAGAAAAAGATCTGTCAAGAAAGAACTCTTCAATAAAACCTTTTTGGAATATAGCAGAAATTCTCTTGAACAAAAGACTTTCACACGGCAGAATTGACTTAAATATTCCAGAGCAGGAACCTGTTACAGACGCACACGGCCGAATGACTGCTGTGCTTCATAAAGAAAGATTAAAATCTCACCGGCTTATTGAAGAATTTATGTTAAGCGCGAATACCTGTGCCGCTGCTTTTGCTGATGAAAATAAAATACCCATATTACACCGTATTCATGAACCCATTCCATCTGAAAATCTTCAAAAAATAAATGAATTCTTATCGTTATTCGGGCATAAAATAATTTTATCATCAACCAGTGAATATGAAATAAAAAAAGCTTTAAAAAAAGTTGAAGGCTCAACTGAAGAAAGCGTATTTAATTATTTATTGCTGCGCTGTTTTTGCAAAGCCGAATATTCAAAAGAATCTCTTGGTCACTGGGCACTAGGTTTTAATAAATACACACACTTTACCTCGCCTATCAGAAGATTCAGCGACCTTGTAGTTCACCGGCAGTTAAGCGACTTTTTAGAACATAAACCTTTCTCTTATAAAGAAATTGAACTTAAATCAGTCGCAAAAGAAATAAACCGGCTTGAAAAACTGGCGATGGAAGCCGAAAGAACTACGATTAAGTTAATGTCAGTACGTTTTTTTCAAGGCAAAGAAGGAGCAGAGTTTAAGGCTTATTTTACCGGTTTTAACTCTTATGGTCTTTTCATTCAACTGCAAGACCCCCAGTTAGAGGGCTTCATACCGGCAGAGTCCGTAAGCCGAAAAAGAGAACTTACATCACTTGACGACTTTCGGGTTGTTCTCGATAAGTTTCAAAAAGTTATTGCTCTTGGAGCTTCGCTTTCGGTTGTTCTTGAAAAAGCCGACTGGGACAATATGAGGTTAGTATTTAAAGTAAATAAGATTTTGTGAATATCTTTTATAACTTAGTCAACCAGCATTTCTTTTATAATTTGTTTAACTAGTTTAATTTTGCCGAAATCTAATCTGCCAAGTTTTTTAATGAAGCGTACTTTATCAATAGTTCTTATTTGGTCTAAAACAATATAACCTTTTTTATTTAATAATTTACATGCGATTCTAGTAGGATATATTTTTGATTTTGTCGTCATTGGCGCAATCATGATTGTATTTATAGTTAAATTTATTTCATCAGGAGATATTACCAAAGCTGGTCTGGTTTTCTTTATTTCATGACCTAGCGTAGGATCTAAACGAACCATCCAAATTTCGTATTGAAGAATTACCATTCCCAATCTTTTTCAAAACTATCAGTAATGTTACCTGCGATTAAAACATCTTCATTGTTTTTATTCATTTTTTCGAATGCCTCACGCCAGCCGCTTCTTATTTTACCGCTATATTTCTTTATTATAATTGTATCATCTACAAGGTCAAGTTCTAGTTCATTTTTCAATTGGCACTTTTCAATAAAAGATTTAGGAATACGAATACCTTTTGAATTACCAATGTCAACAAGCTTTGTTTTCATAACTACAATGTAATTACATTTATTTGTTTTGTCAATAATAATTTGAAATGGCTTTATATTTAAGTATTGTTCAGTTCGCGCGGCTTTCTCATTATGAAAATATGATTTTTAAAAGAAGTAAATAAAAAAATATAGACTTGTGAAATTCTTCAAATATTTTGTCATAATGAAACCTCTAATGCAATATAGTCACGGCGCGGGATGCGGATGTAAAATGGCCGCAAGTGATTTAAAAAATCTTCTTAAAAATATTAAACAACCAAAACTAAAGAAACAATCGGGTTATCCTAAAATTATCAGAGGTTTTGAAACCTATGATGACGCGTCTGTTATTTTAATAAATAAAGATACAGCTATTGTCAATACCGTTGATTTTTTTACCCCCATACTAAACGACCCATACCGTTTTGGCGAGACAGCCGCGGCCAACGCGCTTTCTGATGTTTATGCTATGGGCGCGGAACCTATATCGGCGCTTTCTGTTTCGGCTTTTTCTATTGAAACACTAGGGCATAAAATAATTCAAAAAATATTACAGGGCGCCGTAGATAAATGCGCCGAAGCCGGTATTCAAATTTTAGGCGGACATTCTATAGAAGATAACGAACCAAAATTCGGATTAAGCGTGACAGGTATTGCTGACCCCCAAAAAATATGGCTAAATGAAGGCGCAAAACCGGGAGATATTTTAATATTAACAAAACCTCTTGGCACGGGAATAGCGACAACCGCCGTAAAAAAAGATTTATGCCCCGCGCCCCTTGAAGAAGCAGTTTACAAAAGCATGAGCTCTCTTAATAAAAACGCGAAAGATGCTCTTTATGAAATAGGCAATGCCGTTCATTCGGTAACCGATATAACAGGGTTTGGCCTGGCTGGTCATTTATTTGAGATGATGAAAGCGTCAAAAACAAGAGCCGCTATTAACATGAAAGAACTAAAAGTTTTTGAAGGAACAGAGAAGCTTTTAGAACAAAACATATATCCGGGGGGGACCAATAAAAATAAAAAGTACGTTGAAAATTTTATTCACTTTAAAACAAATAATAAACTGGCGCCGTATATCGTATTTGATCCGCAGACATCCGGCGGACTTTTAGCGGCCATAAATCCATACGCGTTAAATGATTTAAAATTAAAAATAAAAGAAAAAAATATCAAAGACTTTCAGATTATTGGCGAGGTTCTACCGGCAGAAAAAAACAATAAAGAAAAAATAATTATTGAGATAATATAATCTATTGCATATAGAATATATACTTTTTCAATGTAATTTTTATATAAAACCCAATATATAAATTGACTACCCAAATTCATTTTTTTTCCTGCACCATATGAGTAACGAAAAAAAAATTCAACAGGCATCTGAAATATTTGCCATCAACGTATTTGATCTTGAAAAAATGGAAAGGGCGCTTCCTCAAGAAGCATATGAAAAACTAATAAACGCTATTGAAAGCAATGAAAAATTAGATATACCAACAGCTAATATAGCTGCCACGGCAATGAGAGACTGGGCCATTTCGAGGAACTGCACTCACTATACACACTGGTTTCAGCCTATGACTGGTTATACGGCAGAAAAACACGACTCTTTTATTTCTCATTCTAAAAGCGGTGAAGTTATTGAATCATTTTCAGGAAAGCAGTTAATTCAGGGTGAACCAGATGCTTCATCCTTTCCTTCTGGGGGTATTCGATCTACATTTGAAGCCAGAGGCTATACTATTTGGGATCCCACAAGCCCCGCTTTTGTTATTGAATATCCACACGGCAATACACTTTGCATACCCAGTATTTTTATATCTTATACCGGCGAAATACTAGATAAAAAAGCGCCTCTTTTACGATCTGTTGAAGCATTAAATAAAGCTGCTTTAGATATTTTAAAGCTATTTAAAAGTCCGGCTAAAAAAGTATTTTCAACACTTGGCAGTGAACAAGAGTTTTTTCTTATACAAAGAAAATTCTATGAAAGCCGTCCTGATATTATTCAAACAGGCAGAACATTATTCGGTAATCCTCCGGGAAAACACCAGCAACTTGAAGATCAGTATTTTGGTAATATTTGCGAGAAAGCATTTGAATTTATGACCAATGTAGAAACAGAAGCATATAAACTGGGTATTCCGTTAAAAACGAGACACAATGAAGTGGCCCCTAATCAATTTGAGCTCGCGCCTATTTTTGAAGAAGCAAACGTAGCTGTTGATCACAACCAGATTTTAATGGATTTAATGGATAGAATCGCCAAAAGGATGGATCTAGCCTGCTTATTTCATGAAAAACCTTTTGCGGGAGTAAATGGTTCAGGCAAACATAATAACTGGAGCATGTCAACCGATAAAAATGAAAATCTGTTAGAGCCAGGTAACACTCCACAGTCTAATTTGCAATTTTTGGTATTTTTAGTATGCGCCATTAAAGCGGTATATGACCATTCAAAAGAATTAAGAATTTCTATTGCCTCTGCCGGTAACGACCATCGTTTAGGAGCCAATGAAGCTCCACCGGCTATTATTTCTGTTTTTTTAGGAGAACTTTTAACCAGAGTATTAAATGATTTAGAAAAGGGTAAAATTACTGAAACTACAGAAAAAGCATGGCTTTCTATCGGTATTGATAAAATTCCTACCATACCACGAGACAACACCGATAGAAACCGAACTTCACCTTTTGCTTTTACTGGCAATAAATTTGAATTTAGAGCCGTAGGATCAAATCAAACTCCTTCTACTGCAATTACGGTTTTAAATAGTGCCATGGCGGCCGCTTTAATTGAGGCTAAAGAAGCAATTGATAAAAAAATGAAAAATGGAAGTGACTTTAATTCTGCCGCTGTTGACACAATTAGAGAAATGTATTCTGCTTCTAAAAAAGTATGCTTTGAAGGTGACAATTATTCAAAAGAGTGGGAAAAAGAAGCTGAAAAAAGAGGACTGCCTAACTTTAAAAAAACTCCTGACGCGTTAGCGGCTATTATTGAAAAAAATACGATTGAGCTTTTTGAGAAAACCAAGGTTTACAATAAACGGGAACTTGAATCACGTTATATTATCAATATGCATAATTATACAAAACAGATTGATATAGAAGCTCGTGTGTTTTATAGTATGGCAATGACCCGATTTTTACCTGCAGCAATTGAATATTTAAATACGCTTTTAACAAATATTCAATTAAGTGAGTCTGTTTTAGGTAAAGAAAAGTCAAAAGAAATAAAAGACTTAGCGCTTACAATAACAGATTTTTGCAATAAATTAAAAATTGAATCTGAAAATATTGAAACTGCCCGAATAAAAGCTGAAAATATATCAGATATTAAAAAATCAGGTGAAGCATATAAGAATTTGCTTAACGAAACACAAAAAATAAGAGATATTGTAGATATGCTTGAGACCTTAATACCACATAGTCTATGGCCGGTGCCAAAATATAGAGAAATGCTTCTTCAGCTTTAAAATAAATAGAAACTGTATTTAAATACAGTTTTTTTGGTACATTTGATTTCTGTTCAACAAGTATTTACAGGTAAATATATATTATTTTCATTTTACTTTGAAGTTAAAAATCCTATTGAAATTATAGGTTCTATAAATTTCAATACTTCAAATGACACTGCCTATACAAAAGAATCCGAATGTTGCAGTGACTAAGAAAATGATACTTTTCATACAATAAGCTCAGCTTGTATGTAATGCAGCCTTTTTAAGCAAAGCAGTGAAGGTCTCTAAGAGGCTCTGATGATAGCTGTAACAAAGCCATGTCTAAAATATAATTTATTATTAAAAAATGATTCAATTTTTTTGACGATTTTTTTATAATATTATATAATAGAATCAAAATTGATAAAGTAAACTAATCAAAATAAAACCGGCGGCAATCCGCCGGTTTTTTATTACTCGTATCGTTTATTTTTTCTTGCTTGACAAATTAAAAATATTAAAATAATCTCAAATGAATGAAGAATATTGAGTTATTAGCGCCAGCCGGAACTTTTGAATCATTACAAGCTGCCATAAACGCGGGATGTGATTCTATTTATTTTGGAGTTCATCATTTAAATATGAGAGCTCGCTCTTCAGCAAATTTTAATTTTGACGACATGAAAACTATATCCGAGATATGTCAAAAAAATAATATAAAATACTACTTAACTTTAAACACTCTTCTTTATGATCACGATTTAATATTAACTAAAAACATATTAAAAAAAGCAAAAGAAATTCAGGTAAGCGCGGTTATTGCAGCTGATACTGCCGCTATAACCGAAGCCATAAAACAAAAAATTCCCGTCCATATTTCTACGCAGCTCTCTGTTTCAAATATTGAAACAGTAAAATTTTGGTCTGCCTACGCAGATACAATTGTCTTAGCGCGTGAACTTGATTTAAAAATGATTAAAAATATTACTTCAGAAATTGAGAAGCAAAATATCAAAGGTCCATCAGGCGAAAAAATTAAAATAGAAATTTTCGCGCATGGCGCGCTCTGTATCGCAATCTCAGGGAGATGCGGAATGAGTTTGTACACAGACAATTCATCGGCAAATAGAGGAGCCTGCAAACAGCCATGCCGCAGGGCTTATGAAATTATTGATAAAGAATCAGGTATGCCTCTTGAAATTGATAATGAATATGTAATGTCACCTAAAGACATATGTACCATTGATTTTCTGGATAACGTTGTTGAGTCGGGAGTTTCTGTTTTAAAAATAGAGGGACGCGGTAGATCGCCCGATTATGTGGATATTACTATTCGTTGCTATAAAGAAGCTTTACAGGCTTTACAAAACAAAACTTATTCAAAAGAAAAGATAAATGAATGGCTTAAAAAACTAAAAACAGTTTATAACCGCGGATTTTTTGACGGCTATTATTTAGGCGGCAAGAAAGAGATATGGAGTAAAGCCGAGGGCTCCGTGGCCAAAGAAACAAAGGTTTTTATTGGTAAAATTCAAAAGTATTTTCAAAAAGCAGGTATAGCGCAAATTTTTATTGAAGCGGCCGATTTTCCCGTAAATAATAAAGTTTTAATTACAGGCACAACCACCGGAGTATTATGGGAAAATGTTACAGAACTTAGAGATGAAAATAAAAACAATATTCAATTAGGTGTTCAAAAATCTATAGCTACTTTTCCTGTATCTAAAAGAGTAAGACCCGGAGATAAGGTGTATATTCTTGAAAAGGTCGTAAACTAATTGAATAATTACATTCTCATTTTGATAGGGGCTGTGCAACAAGTAAGAATCTTGCCACAGAGAACGCAGAGAGCACAGAGAAGAAACATTGAATTTATTAGCTTCTCTGTGTACTCCATAGCTCTGTGGCTTGTCTTCTTACACAACCCCTATCAAAACAAAGCCCCGCTAAGCGTACAACATGATAAAACAAAATAAATACACAATATCTCAACAAAGAAGTAAATGCATAGGCTGCGGGGTATGCTGTCAGTTGGCTCCTGACACATGGCACATGAATGAAGCAGACGGTAAATCTGAAATTATAGATTCGATTAACAAAAAAGAATGGTCGGTTGGCCAAATATTAGAAACCGAGCTTTCAGAGAACCTAAAGGCTCAATCTGAATGCCCGGTTAAAATTATTCACATTCAACAAAAAACTGTTTAACAAGGCAACTGACTTAGCGTGCGTAAGTCATTTCACTCGCCGGTGTTCTACAGTCCATATTAGTACCGCGGTTTCTATGATCAGCAATTTCTGCTGAACAACCAACCATACGGGCAAATAAAAACAGTGTAAAAACAATATCCTGCATTTCTTGCTCGCTTATTTCATTTTTCTTAAACTGCTTCCAGAATAATCCCAATGAAACTGTCGCTATAACAGCATCAATATTTACACAGAATACATTTTTTGTGGCGCCTACTTCGTGAAGTTTTACTACCAGATGATGATAAAACTCAAGGAAAGGATTTACCAGAGATTTTTCTTTAAATAAACCTCTTACGTAATCTTCTCTTGGGTCAATATTTACAGGTTTTCCTTTAAATACCGGATGGTTTGTACAGGGAATTTTTTTATAATCATTATTTCCTTTTGCTTTTTCCTGTTTTTTATATTCATTATACGCATTGGCAACTTTATCGGCCATGCCTTCTAAATTTTTATCCCAGGAAGCTTGTTTTTGAGTATACGGATCGTAATCACCCAGTTCATTAATTAAAAAATCTACAGCTTCATAGCCGTTACCGCCATGAACAAACCCAGTATTCATCATAAATCCGGCGTATGCTGTTGATATATAGTTTCCGGCGCTTACGCTTTCTTTTGAACCCTTCGCGCTAATTGTTCCCGCGCCGTTTGTAATAGTTAAATTCAATAAAGCGTTTAATTCAAAAAGCTCTTTTTCTTCAGGAACGCGGTTAAACAAAACCTGAAAGCAGGTTGACGTAAATTCAGTCTCTAGTATATCTAATTTTTTCAATGCGGTTAATTCTTGATAAAAGCTATTTTTATCAGAATTTAGAGCGGCACATGAAACAATAACGCCATTTAAAGCCAAGTATGTGGGCAAATCTTCGGCGTTTTTTCTGGTTATTTGTTTTTCAGCTAATGGCTTCCACGCAGAGCTAAGCAAAATACAGGCAATAGTTAAAAGAACCGGATTTGCTCTTTTAGCGTCTGCCTTATTTTTTAAATTATATTCAGCCGCGTATCGTGTAAAAATGGTTTCTAAACCATATTTTTTAACAATAGAATTTAAATATTCAGATACTCTTTCATCTTCTTCTGTAATTTTTGAAGTTGAAAAAATCGATTTTTCTTTTAATTTTTCGGCAATAAGTTTATCTTTAATATGTAAATCACCTTTAATATCCAGATAAAACATATCTATTAGTTTTGAAGTATATTCTGTTAAAAGCTGATACATTTCATTATTGCCTGATGTTAGTACTGATGCCGCCAGATAGGCGTTTGGCGAAGCTCCATTTTTTCTTGCTTCAATGGCTTGATTAATATATTTACTGCCTTTTGCCGCAAAATAATTAATTACAGGCGTAAGTACTTTTGTCTCAGTCTCATCTGGAATTTGGCTCGTAACAGCAAATATCGATGTAGCCGCAAAAGGATACTTAACGATATGAAGCAGAGAATGATTATGGATATAAGTTATCTGACTTTTAGAATCCATGTAAGATACGCCTGAGCGGTTTCTCATACTTTCACGAATAAACTGCCCCCCTACTTGCTTGTTGGCCTCTTTAATCTCAATATTATATGGAGACATTGCTTCAACAGGCTTTATTATAAGTTTAGGAGAATATTCTATTTTCTGATCATTTACAAACCAAGGTTTAAGGCTTAAATCGCCAATAGGTTCAAAATCTGATTTTTGACCTATTTTTTTCATAACAGAAGCAACAGCCGCTGGAATATCTTGAATGGTACTTACGCGAACCCCTTTTTCAGAAACATTGGTAGGTTTTTGCTCATTGAATTCAGATACCCCAAAATAAGTATCAAACCACTTTTCTTTGGCTTCTGCATCATCACCGCCGCCGGCTATGGCGCCCGCGTGCCCCACCGCTCTGGCCAGATTCTTTTTCCACCGTCCCGTAACAACAGCCACAATCGGTTTAGAGAAAGGAATCGTACCATCTTTTATCCAGTCAAGAGCCATTTTTTCATAATAGCCGCCCGGCTCAATATAAACAACCGCTACTTTTGTTCGCGGATCGTTTTCCGCCGCGTATAAAAACTCTGGCAGCGCGAAGTGAATATAAATATCTTTGCCTGAACTTAATATAGTAGAAGTGCCAAAGCCCGCTGTTTTAATATATTCAGATATCGTGGTACAAAAATTTCCAGAGTTGCTGTAAATGGCAACACTGCCTTTAACCAGACTTTCTTCTGGTTTATCGCCGCCCAGAGCGCCGCCAACACGTACTCTATCCCAGGCATTTGCTATGCCCAGTGAATTTGCTCCGAATACGTCAACGCCTCTTTGCTGGCAGCCCCACCGAATATAACGCGCGTCTCTTACGGCTATTTTTTCTGTAACTATTACAATTTTTTTAAGATCATCATTTTGAGAACATAATTCTGAAACAGCATGATTTACAGCTGTTGGAGGCAAGTAAACAACACCTGTATCAAAATGATGACCTGCCGAGATTACTTCTTTAATGCTGCCATAAACAGGAATATCTCCTGCCGGAGTCTCTAGCTTAGATCCTGAACGGCCATATTGAACACCGGCTACCACATTACCTCCGCTGTATCGGTGAGAAACAGGAGTAACTGTTGAACTCTCACCGCCTAGTATATTCATAATACATACACGAGTTTTTTTATTTACTATTTCATCTAAAGATTTGATTCCAACATAATATGGAAATGGTAATTTAAATTCTTTTTTTGACATTTTATTCTCCTTCTTCTTTATTAAATATTTTTTAACTAGCCGCTTTTTTCTGCAACTTGTTTTTGTTTTCAATAACCCAGTCATCTAACTGTAATGTATACTGCAACACACCTACCATACTTGAATCAAACCCGAAAACTCTATACGGTACTTTTAATGTATCCATGATATCTCTGGCATAAACCATACCTTTTATAAGATTTGGACCGCCGCGGCCAATTACAATCTGGATATCTGGATTAAGTTTTATATTTTCTTTTAATGAATCGAAAATTGCCTTAAAAGTCACAAATATATCAGTATTATTGGCCTTACCGCCTATAACTAAAAGAATATTTGCTTTTTTTAACCAGTGTTTAAAACAAATATCACTTATTGCCTTCATTTTTTCATAGGGAGGATTACCGCCAAAATCTGAAGAAATAATAGCTTTATCTCCCAAGACTTCAGTAGCCGCACTGTTTGCCCCGCCGCCAAAAATAAAAGGAAGTATACTACCCTCTTTATTTAACTCTGTTACGTCAGACTGTCCCTGGTATGTTCTTAACATATTGACCTCTGCCTCAAACTGCGTAATATCAGATGAAAATGTTTCTTCAGCATAACCTAATCTTTTATGCGCCGGATTATCTTGGTCAAAACCAACTTTTATATCACATGCCATGGGTACAAATCTTCCGCCCATGTTAGCCATTCTTATAGGGTTTAACTCTAAGGTTAAAAGACCATAGTTGTCATAGGCCTGCCACAATTTAGGCAGCTGCTGAACCAGAGGACTGATGTATTTTGCCGGACAATTTAATTCATTTAAAGCGTTTACCAAATGAAAAGTTTTTATACCGGTAATAGGATTAAAAGGAATGACTCTTTTTTTATCTTCATCAACTTCTTCGACATCCACACCGCCCTCAACAATAATTGTCATCACCGGCGCCCTTAAAATAGTAGATGAAGTAATACTTACGTAAATCTCTGCATCAGATGGAATGAATCCTTCAAAAGTAACGCCGTTTGCCTGAACTGTTCTACCCGCAGTGGAATGCTTCGCAAAAAATAAATCTTTTTTTGCTTCAATTGCCTCAAAAACACTAGAAACAATTCTAACTAAGCCTGCTTTACCTTTTTTACCGACACCGCCTTGAAAAACTGGTTTGACTACGCATTTACCGCCGTGAGCGTCTATAAGTTTTTTTATCTCATCATGAGAAGCCTCTTCATCTAACATAGAAGCAACGGGAAATTCAACCATATCTAAGATTTTTTTACCGTATTTTAGTCCTGTTAACTGCATTTTACACCATCCTTATAATTTTAAATTTATCAGCGCTACCTATTGGCATAACTTTTCGGTACAAAAAAAAATATAAACTCATCGTCAATATTTTTTAGAGTGAAAGAAAAATATTATAAAATACGAAACACATACCCATGGGACATAATTCGTCATTATGTCCCTTTTTAATGTTCTATAAAAACATAAAATCAACTTGACTGCTTATGTTTTTATTTGAATACTAAACAAAAATAAGTTTTTATTTGAATAAAATAGAAACTTATTTTTAAGAAACTGTAAGCTAATCACTATGATTAAATGCTGTAACCCTATAACAATCAAAAAAAAACAAATAAAATTTTTTTTATATGCTTTTTTCTTTTTTACTATTGTATCAAATACTTTTTCTCAGGCCAAAAATCAATTAAATGAAAATTTTTATCTGAACTTAAATGGAAAATGGGAATTCTTTAATCTTGATAATAAAGATTTATCTAACCCTGACTTTATACCGCAGAATAATATAAATTATCTTCAAATGCCGGGAAGACTTTTTAAACAAAAGAAAATTGAACATACAGGATTTTTATGGCTTAGAAAAATTTTTTATCTTGATAGAATACCTCAGGAAGTTTTAGGCATTTATTTAGGAGAAATTAAATCAATAGATGAAACATATATAAATGGATTTTTAATAGGCAAAACAGGTAAAATGCCTCCTGAAGAAAACCAGGCATATGACGTAAGAAGAAACTATCTTATTCCACCCTCGTTTCTTAAAAAGGGGGAAAACCTTATTTCTATTCGAATTTATGAACCGCCGCCGCAAAACCATGCTGGTATTGAAGCGGCAGATATTTATATAAGCGATTTTCAACAAATACAAAAAGCAGATTTTGTTAAAAATTTTATAGACGGACTAATTGCCTTAGCCTCGTTTGTGGTAGGCACATATTTTCTTATTCTCTATAAAAGTTTTAGAAAATATAAAGAAACACTTTATTTTGGCTTAACTTCATGTGCAATTGGTTTGTACATTTTCTTCTATGAAAATACAAAATATTTATTTTTCGATCTTAATAGTTTTGATTTTATACTCTTAAAAAAAATAGAGTATTTTTTTCTATTTAATGTGCCTATCTTTTATACCCTATTTGTATACCGATTATTTTCATTGAAGCACAATCTATATATTAAAATTTATGTTTTTGCAGGTATTTTACTACATATCGCTGTTTTTCTATCTCCTGCAACTTATTATATGGTTGGAGTTCTTCGTGTATGGCAAGTTTATTTATTTATAGCTTTTATTTACGGCTTTTTAAATCACATTTACAATTTTAATAAAGAAAAAAAAGATACTATATTTTTATTGGGCGCCAATATCCTTTTAACTATTTTTAGCTTTATTGACGTTGGAGGGACCTTACACTTGCATAATCTGCCTAAATTACTGCCCTATGGAACCGCTTTTTATACATTTGTAATAACTATTGTAATTAATTACCGGTTAAAAAATATTAATACTTTTATCTCAAATCAGTATAAAAATCTCGTATACCTTACTGAATCTCAATTTGAAATAATAGATTTTTTACAGCTTGGCAAAAATTATTATAATTATTTATTAACCCGTTTAAGGTTAAAAAAATTCTGTGTTTCTGTTTCTGATGCTCATGGTAACAATTATAATTTTTTTACTGAAGAAAAATGGATGATGATGGCCCCAAAAATACAAAATATTTATATAGAAAACAATGAACTTATCATAACAAAAGAAAATAACTTTCAAGAATTGTCTTTAAAACAAGAAAAAATTTTATTTTTTCCTCTTATATCTGAAAACATCAAAAGAGGATATATATTAATAAGCTGGAAGCCTAAAGATGATGAAGAATATATACTGCACATACTTCGAATATTGAAAATAGAAATAGGTTCACATATAACAAGATTAGATTATAAAGTTAATTTAGAACAAATAAATGCAGAACTTGAACAACGGGTAAAAGAAAGGACGAAAGAAATTCAACAAAAAAATCTTGAATTAAAACGCTTAAATGAAATGAAAACTAACTTTTTTACGAATATTAGCCATGACATAAAAACTCCTTTATCGCTTATGACAATACCTCTCGATTCTTTGTTAAACCAGGGTGATAATATTAATGAAGAACAAAAAAGATCAATTGAAAACATTAAATACAACACCTATAAGATTATAACTATGATAAACTCTCTTCTTGATGCGGCCAAGCTTGAATCAAAAAAAACAGATGTAAATTTTGTATTTGATGATATAGCACAGTTTATAAAAAGAATATCTGAAATTTTCAGAGATATTATACTTAAAAAAAATATGAAATTTATTTTAAATATACCTGAAACTCCCATACACACGCTATTTGATCCTGAAAAAATAGAAAAAATTATAAATAATTTAATCAGCAACGCCATAAAGCATAATTTGCCCAATAAAGCAATTATCATTCGCCTTGAAGAGACAGATAAAAATCATTATGAGATTGAAGTAAAAGATTTTGGCAATGGCATACCCAAAAAATATCTTTCAAATATATTTCATAAATTCTGGCAATTTCTAGACGACAAAGGTATATCACAAACAGGCAGCGGACTTGGTCTTTCTATTGTAAAAGAATTTACTAAGCTTCACAAAGGGAAAATAACGGTAGAAAGTGAAGTAAATAAATATACCCGGTTTATTTTAAAAATGCCTGTCTTAAAAAAAGAAAAAACAAATTACAACATGGTACAAGCGCCTAATAATTTTTATCTTTCTTATCAGCAAAAAGAAAAATTATACGCAGATATTAAAAATGAACTTAATTTAAAACAAAAAAAAACCAGTATTGTTACCACATCAATATTACATAAAATATTTGTTTTAAATTCAACCTCAGAAATTAAAATTTTGTTAGAAAAAGTTTTAGTAAATTATTATTCACTTACATTTATTAAAGAAGAAAAAAAATATTATAGCCTTTCAAAAACGCGTCTGCCCGATATAATATTGCTTTATTTTGAAAAAATTGAAAATAAATCTCTGCTACTTATATCTAAACTAAAAAATAATCCCGATTTAAAATATATGCCCTTTATAGTTATATCACCAGACACTAAAAGTATCTCAACAAGAAATACACTTTCAATGGGTATTGATGAATTTATTACAATACCATTTCACCCCGAAGAACTAACAATAAAAATGCAAAATCTTATTGAACAAAAAGAGTTGAGACTTGAATTAAAAAAGAAATATCAGGAACTCAATAACCAGCTTAATTTAACTAAAAAACTACAGGAAAATTTTTTACCTAAACCAATTGAATTAAGGCCCCAGTGGAATTTTAAATATCATTTTGATCCTATGCATCAGCTTGGTGGAGACTTTTTTCATCTTGTGAAATTAAAAGATAATTCTTTATCTGGTATTATTTTTGATGTATCTGGTCATGGCGTAGCACCGGCGATTATAACGCTTATGTCAAGGGCCTTTCTTGAAAATTCAATGTATGAAACTGGTCAAAACCCTGCTTTACTCTTAAGCTTACTAAATGAACAAATTTACAAAACTTTTTCTAAATACTTTGCAACAGCATTTGCTTTTCATGTAGCTGCTGATAAAAAACTAATTACCTTTTCAAATGCCGGTCATTTACCCGCTATTCTTTTTAATAAAGATAAATTAACAGAAATTACAAATAAAGGCAGGCTTTTAGGGGCTTTTCAGGGAAATTTTTGGAAGAATGATGAGGTAAAACTTAATGAAACAAGCTGGAAATTATTTTTATACACCGATGGAATTATTGAAGCCAGACCATCACAAAATGATAATACTGAAACTTTTGGCCTTCATCGTCTAAAAACATTTATCAAAGAGAATGGAAAGAAAAAAAACTTAATACCGTTATTAACAAAAAGTATAAAAAATTATAAGGGTTTGCGCACACAATCTGAAGATGACATGACTTTTTTGTGTATTAATTAAAATGGCTAATAACGTAAACAGTATAACCGTTCTTTTACTCTGGCAAAAAGATAACCCTGTATTTTTTAAAAATTTAGAGATATTATCGTTATGGCAGAAAAAAAATAAAAAGCTAAACCTTGAAGTTTTAATTTTTTATCATGGTCCAATTTTATTCTTAAAAAATACAATAAAATATCCTGAATTTAGATTCTGGAGACTACCCGAGCACGCTTATAAAAATTCTCTGCGGATATTTAAAACTATCTACAGCAAGTGCCGTTCAAATATATTAATTTTTGTTCCCAATGAAATTATTATATACCCTAGAGACATTCTTCATTTAGCAAACCATGTATCATCTGAAAATCATATAGCCAGCTTTCCCAGTTTTCAAAATTCACTTTTTATAAATGATAAAAAATTTATAAATAAATATTCTGACAATTTAGTTGTAAATTTTATTTATAAAAAAACATATTCTACTCTCTCATATATTTTTTCTATATGGCGAAAAGAGCAAATGTTTTTTTATAACTCTTTTTATTTAAAAATGTTTTCAACAAATTCTAATTTTCTCGCCCTGAATTTAAATGAATGTAAAAAACTGTGGCTTAACCTAAATATAAAAGAAAAAAAATCAGTGGCAAAAACCTTAAAAAATTATTTTAATAATAAGAAAATGGATTATAAGTTCTTTTTATATTTTTTATCTACAAAATATAAAAAGAAAATAGCAAAGTCAGAAAAAATAAAGAGCAGACTTTTATTATCTAAATATCCCATATTCAATATTTACAGACAAATTTTTAATATATGGCAGCAGGGTTTTTATTTTCAAAAAAAAATGCCCAGCCTTCTAAATACACATTTTCTTATACCGGTAATTCAAATTTCGCAAATAATCTTAATTATTCTTTTATGTACAAGTTCCGCAAAGGCTGTTTACATTTTATTCTTTTTTCTTATAATTTCAATTCCATTTTTTTATCAAAATTTAAACTGGAAGAATCCTTTTAAATTAATTTCGCAGTTTATTGTTAGATTTTTTGTGTATCTATTGGCTTAATATATAAGCCCGCTGAAAACTGGTTTTTTTCAAGCATTAATGGAACAATTCTATATGAGATGTATGTATTTAAAGAAGCTTCACGGCTATATCGAACTAAAGCATATCCTAATTTTTGCGATCTAAAATATAAACTATCAGACAATCTATACTTCAAATCCATCTCTACATGCGCTTGAGCTTCTTCAAGAGTATCATATACCTTAGGTACTATAATTTGATTTCTTGTTTTAATCATATTATCACGCTCTACGGCCACTATTAGCTTAACTCTATAACCGCGATAAATATTATTTTCTAATAATTCAATCATTATTAAATTCCAATAGTATGTCTTTTATATATTATCGCTTTTGAAAGACGTGTACTTAAAATTTGATAAAAATAATTTTAATTTGAAAATCTATTTTTTGAGTTTTCGATGTTCAAAAAAAAACCATTTTTTAAAGGGATGAACTGTTTTTAATTTATGCCTAATTTCGCCAATTTTATCTTTTGTTGTTTCATAACCAGAATCAATCATTTCTCTGTAAGAAGAATAATCTGACCAGTGAATATCTTTATGAATAGGATTTAATACAACTGTCGCCCTTTCGAGTTGTTTTTTTCGGCGGTATCGTGATGCTATTTCTTCCATATAAAACATCACATCAAGACCATTTCTTATAATTTTCTTTTCTATCTTTTCATTTGAAACATCAGAAACTATTGTATAAGGAATACCTAATCGTTCTGAAGCATCAATACCTAATTTATCTAATACGCCGCCATCAATATATTCTGCATTGCCAATTACCCTAGGAGCAAACACTAGCGGCATACTTGATGAAGCATAAACCGCGTCTCTTATAGAACCCTCTTGAAATAAATCTGACTGACCCTTATTTAAATCTACCGCTACACACACAAAAGGAAAATCAGTTTCTTCAATATTAATATCAGGGATATAATCGCTTAATAAATTATCTATTTCATCATAATCTAAAATGCCGGTACTTAGCAGTATTTTGCTTATAATTCCTGTCTGTTTATAAAATTTATTAATAACTTTTATTATATTATTCGCGCTTTTTTGATAATCGTTATGCCAGCTGCCTATAACAGATTCTTTAAATTTTTCAGACTTAATGAGCTCAATAGATTTCTCTTCTAAAAAATTTACATCTGGATTAGCGCAATATATAGAACCAATAATGGCTCCCATTGAAATACCAATAACAATATCATATGGAATCTTCTCTTCATTTAAAGCACGAATAACCCCTATATGGGCTAAACCACGGGCAGCTCCTCCGCCAAGATTTAGTGATATCTTATGTTTTCTTTTGTACTTACTCATTTATAATATTATTATAAAGTACTTTATTGATTTATTCAAGCTTAAATATGTCAAATAGAAAATTATATAAAATAGATAAAATAATTCAAATGAATACAATTCATACAGCAACATCTAAAATAAGACCTCTAATTTGTCCCATTATATGAAGCATTATTGAAACATCTTTATTTCTTCTTGTAATATTAATTAATATTTCTTGTAATTTACTATCAACAACTGTAATAAATTCATACTTCTTATTTGTTCTATCTTTAAAACTTTTTAACGTAAAACCCTGCTCAAGAGCAAAATCTGCAACTTTTTTAATATAATTTTTATATCTTTGAAAGTTCGCGATATCAGGTGTATTAATTAATTTTTCTTCGTATTCTTCTAATTTTGTAAGCATCTCTTCAATGTTTTTATTTTCTGTGTTTTTTTCAACAGAATGAATACTTTCAACATGAGATGTCATCATCCTTTGAAAGATGCCTTCTTTCGAATTATTATGATCAACCTTACGTCTGCTTTTATTATATTGCTCGTCTTTTCGAAATTTTAAATTTACTGGTCTAGAAGCGCCAAACATTGTTTTATTATCGGGTTATATCATGCCCCAGATGAAAAAAATTCCGGTGAGGTTATCTGTTTATTTATTCTGGCCCTGCCCTCAAAGACAACTCCATCGTCCATTGTAAGATTAGCGCTTATAATATCGCCATAAACTTTAGCCGATTCAAGCAGATGAACGCTTTCTAAAGCGTAAATATTTCCGTCTACTTTACCGGCGACAACAACTATTTTAGCTTGAATGTTGGTTTTAACATGTCCTGTCTTACCAACTATAACCTTACTTTCAGAAAGTATTTTACCTGAGAAAACCCCATCTATTCTTATTGAGCCTTCAAGCACGAATTCACCCGTAAAGCTCGCTTTTTCTCCTATAAAAGAACTTATAGGCTCATGTAGCGATTCTTGAGAATCTTTCATTGATTAATTTACTTAATTTTTAATAAAACTTAAATAAGGGATAGGGTTTTGAGATTCAACACCTACTTTAATTTGATAATGTAAAATACTCTCAATACTATTTTGAGGATACCCCATAAATCCTATGGTTTCACCTTTATTCATTTTTTCATCTTCACTGACAATAACGCGTTCCATCCCTTTGTATATGGTTTCATACCCATAATTATGCCTTACTGTAACCGACCAGTATGTATCTTGTTCTTTTTTAACTGAAGTAACTATTCCCGGGGCAGAGCTTACGACTTCAGCTCCGGGACTAGACGCGATATCTACACCATTGTTAAAAAATACATTCATTTTGTCTGAATGACGTATGAAACCATACGGATTTACAATATAGCCTTTCACCGGCCATAGTGTAGGCGTGCTTTTTATTATCTTTTCTCTTTTACCTATAAATTCTTCTATTTCTTCAAGAGGTTTTTCAGATATTTTCATATCTTGAAGAATGCGGTTTAATATATTCACTTCAATAGGCATATCGTCATTTTTTTCTGAACTATTGTTTTCTGCATCAATAGGAACAGAAACACCGCCCTGCGCAAACCACAAATTATCTTCGTTATCAGTTTTTTTGCTATTTGACATAGAATAAAGAGCCCCAATATTTTGTCTTATTTCTTCATAGGCTCCGGTTATAGATTTTATTTCATCACGAATTTTTGAAAATTGAATTTTAGCTTCTTTTTGTGAAACTTTTAACTTATCAACTTCTTGCACAGTACTATTATGATTAACAATAAGAACTGAACTTGCCAGCACAACAATAAAAAAAACACTGCTAATTACAGTTAAGGTAAGGTTAGATATATGAAAATTTCTAGTCTTTTTCTCATTATGAGGAATAAACATCAAAGTTAATTTTTCTTTGTGCTTTTTATTCAAATATTTTATTATTGACACATACAAATTTATTATAGGATTAGTTATACTTTGAAAAAACCTTATAATTATATTTTTTTTTACCAGATTTTCAAAACCTGCGTCAATATCATAAATATGTTTTTTATTTTCTTTTTTAATTTTTTTGTTGATTTGATATTTTTTAATCATAGCCTCTTTAATTAAACCCTTAACAGGATAATATACATACTTTTTTCAATATGTCAATATATTTTTATCGGATTATTTTTGGTAAAAACTAAGATTTAAGAGACATATTTTGAAGCCAATTTATTTTTTATACGAATAAATTTTTAATAAAATTTGCACCTCTTCTATTCAGTTTTACCCGTTGAAATATTTTTACTTCTTTCTATCGACTGAAGAGCTAAATACTGAGAGCCGTATTTTTCTAAATGGCCCAGTTCGTTATCATATTGGCCATAATGCCTTTCTTCATCAAGCACCAATTCTTCAAAAAGTTTTTTTGAAGCCGAATCAGATACTTTCTGACATTCATTCGCGCATTCATTGTAATCTTTAATACTGCCTTCTTCCATGTTTCTGGCTATTTCTAACATTTTTTTTACGTCTTTAACTTTTTCAATTTCAGAAGATGGCTTCATGTCAACATCGCCTTTTAAGAAAAGTATTCTATCAGCAATTTTTTCAATATGCATCATTTCTTCTATCGCTGTTCTTTTAAATAATCCTGACAAAAGGTCCAACCCTTGATCATCACAGTGAAAATGAAAATACATATACTGATGTACGGCCA
Source organism: Spirochaetia bacterium (assembly GCA_029880285.1). Lineage (GTDB taxonomy): Bacteria > Spirochaetota > Leptospiria > Turneriellales > JAOUOS01 > JAOUOS01. The sequence goes on along the minus strand of JAOUOS010000018.1, from coordinate 726 downwards.
TAAGTTCGTCAGCTACCGCTTTATTTAATAGTTCAATACTTTTTTCGTGCATGTTTTACCTCTTTATATTTTAAATAATCCCGCGACAGATTGCGCATTTTAACTTTTAATTCTTATTATAATAAATAATTTATCATTTTGCAAAATAATATCTTAAATACTCTAATATTTTTTTCAAAAGGAAGCGGGGGCAAAGCGTCTTTTACAGGTTTTATTTCTTGGGTGTTTCTTCAAGAACAAATGCCCATGAGGCTTCTGCTTTTTGATTGCCAGTATATTCTACAAAGAAACCGGAACCCAGTTCTTCGTCAACGTAAACTCTTATGACAACTGAATCTTTTTTTATATGGTTGGCTTTTTTGAAACCAGCCCCTCAAACCCCATCTGCTCTTTGAGCCTGATTCACACCCCGTGAAGGTGACGATCCGGATCGTCACCTTCACGGGCACAAATTCAAAATTCAACACTAAAAATTCAACATTCAACATTTCAACTAACAAAACTTCGTTTTGTTAGTTGGCGACACAACGCACATAGTAGCTATTCGACTTAGGGCTGTTGGACACGTTACCATTGGCGAAGTAGACGTACCACGCGTTAGAAGTATTACCAACATACGTAGACGACGACCAGTAATAGTTGGCAACTGTACCCGGGAAAAATAGAGTATCAATAGCAGGGTTAAAAACTGTTCTATCTACAATACTTTCAAGTTCCGTTACATTG
>JAOUOS010000065.1 GCA_029880285.1 Spirochaetia bacterium | reverse complement strand
ATGCGGCGCGCAGCGGGTAGCCGCTGTTATAGGGCGTTTCGCTTGGATAAAAATATAAATAAATTATATTCAAACCAGGGCCGAAAAGAGCCTGTTTTTTGAATTTCTAAAACAAGCTATTACGTAAGCCTCTAACTATTACGCTCGTTAGCAAACGACTTAAATAAAATGTAGTATTTTTTTATTTTTAGTCAGAATATAAAAGAGAGTTTAGCTTACAGGAGAGTTGGCATTTTTTAAAAAAATGACTTTCTAAAACAAGCTATTACGTAAAAAACCTAACTATTACGGTCGTTAGCGGGCGTACTTTAATTATGAAAATTTTAGGATTTATTTACTGATGGGGAAGTGGGCAAACAGTGGTTTTCAAAAAAAATATTAAATTCAAAAAAATAGGCTTATACGAAATTGTTAAACGCAAATGCCCGATAACGAAAGTCTTTTAAGTCGTTGCAAATCGTTTTTGTAGGCCTGATGAGGGCGAATTAACCTCAATTCTTGCCCGAAGAAGGCCGTTAAGCAAAAACGATTTGCAATGAGTTTTGCGGCAAGGCATAAAAACCAATTTTACAATTAATCTTTATACAGTAAATCTATTTTTGGAATAAATCTGTCGCAAAACCGAGCAGCCCGATCAGGGCGCGCAGCTTAAAAGATTAGTTATGCGTTTGTGGCAATAGAGAAAAATATTTTGGGAAAAAGAAATGTATAATTAACACAAAAAAATGTATTCACCGACTATCAAGGCATATATTCAAAAGGCCCTATATCGAATGCGCCTATGTCATAATCGGCAGAACTGGCATCATCATAACCCCTTGAAGTACCATCGAAGTCTTCTATAATAGTATCTTCTAATTTAAAACTACCGTAATCATAAGATGATAAACCCGCGTCGATGGCCTTGGATGTCGGGTTTAATATGTAATCATTCGGCACCGAGGGGGTTGCTGTAGTAAAGATTAAATCGAGTGAACCTGTAATATCACATGGGTTTTCGCCGCTTAGACATAAATTGCCTGTCACATCGTTAATATTCAATTTCTCATTTAAACCGCTAGTTGTATTTAAGGTCATATTGTCAATATCGGTTTGTAATGTTGGGTCAAAAAGCCCGGTTAAATAATCAATGGTATTGGCCGGCCCAGGCACTGTATTATTGAAATCGGTTTCAGCATCATAAAACAGAAGGGGACAATGTGCCAAAAGATTATTTTGAAAATAATAAGGCGCGCGAACCCATAGGTAACTAGTATCTTTAGGTATATTAAAGCAGGCAGAGTTCGCTTCATTACTGCCAATCAAGATATTATTCACAAAGAATGACCGACTGCCGCCTATTGTTGTAATAACATTACTTAATGTTGTACCAGAATCTACGCGAATAATATTATTGAATACTTTTGCCTTGCTGTAGCTATCTAATTGTATACCCGTACTTTGTTCACTAGTTAATGACTCTAGTATATTATTTTTTATTAAAACATTATTTGCATTAATAGCGCGTAGAGTAGCGCTTATAACATTGCCATTCTCTGCGCTTATATAATTATTTTCAATAATAATATCATCTTTGGCATTAATATAAATAGCATAAACTCTAGCGCTACTACCAGAGCAAGGGGAAATATTATTTTTACCGGCATAAATTTTATTGTGTTTAATTAAAATATCAGATGACCCAATATAAATACCTTTCCATTCATTACAATCACCATCGGGAGAATTTGTGCTTATGGAAAAACCTTCAATAATGATTGTATCATCATGTGCAGTTGAACTAATATTAATTCCATTACGACGAACTATGTTATTTCCATATATATAACTTATATTCGTTTTCCAATCTCTTGCCGTAAATGTTTCATTATAACCACCAAGTAAATGAACGCCTGAATTAATATATACACTCTCTTGATATTGTTTGGCCGGTACAGAATTGGCGTCAGTATAACCTGCCACATATATCGTTTTAACACCCTCTAATGTTGCGCGCGTTGCAGCTTCATTTATCGTTAATAGAGGGGATGCGATAGTGCCATCATTTGTATCGGCGGCATTCGTGCCCTTTGTCACATATAGAGGATGCGAGGTGCCAATTGTAATTGAGGCTTCTGTAAAATTATTATTCTGATCATAGGCGCGTACAATTACTTTTTTATCGGCTATGCCCCTACTGCTTTGAAGATCATAAGAGCTAAATTCATACTGCCAGATGTCAGTACCCTGAATTACCTGAAAGGGGCCGTTATCAAAGGAAAGCTCAATGCGATCTAACTGTCTATCATCGGAGGCGCTACCGCGCATAAAGATTTTATCAGTAGGTGATTCGCTATATAGGTTAATCGCGCCATCTATTGGTTCAGAAATGACAAGGCTGTGGGGTGGAACTTTGTCAACTGCGTCAAAATTGCCGTTTAATAAATCTTCAGTAGTTACATGGTTACCACATGCAAACAAAAGAAGCATAATAAATAGAAATTTATTAGTCATAAACCCAATTTGTAGCAAACATTCATTTTGGCAAGAATATTTAGATTATAAATAGAATATAATATTATTGGAGCTTATAGAAATAATATACTTTTGCCATAACGCATAACGCGAGATTTTACAAGTCGTTTTTGACTGATTCTTGCCAGTTTTGCGAGTGCGAATTAACCTCAATTCGTGCGCGAGCAAAACGGTTAAGCAAGAAGTAGTCAAAAATGAGGTCAAGCGTAATACTAATTTCTATTTAGAGAATAAGGCATAATATGTAAATACTTTTCTTGGTATAATTAATAGCGCCGACCCGAGCAGCCCGCAAGGGCGCGCAGCTTGTAAAATTAGTTATGCGCCGTAATTTAGGAAAATATATTTATTACTCATTAAGAATCCATTTTCTATTTATATAGTCTAATTCAACCAAAGAATACCGTGATTTATAGCTAGGAAGTTCAAGATCATCTCTAACAATGCTTATCTTCTTTTCACCTAGCCATAAAGGATATTTTGGACCCCAATTTATTATAATTTCAAATTCTTTTTTGAAAATATTATTTTGTATATTAAATACTTGAATTTGATTATCGCCATAACCTGTTACACCATAGTTTTGTATGGAAACTATTCTTTTTTTATCTGCTGAAACAACGGGCTGACCAACTATAGAAACAAAGTTGCCATCAATCTCATTTACGATATAAAACCAATTCACTTCAAAATACTCCCAAACTTCGATAACAAATATTTTTAATTCAGGATAATATTGAAAAATATTGTGTTTGAGATTTGTATCATCATTATCTTTAAACTTAACAGTACCTTTTGAAGTTTTTATTATTAGAGTGTTCTCATTTCTTTTTATTTTATCTGAAAAATCATTAAGTATTAATTTCTCACAATCTTTTTTTTCTTTAGAGCATGCTTTTAAGAGATTTGAATGAACTGATAAATCACGGTCGGGTATCTTATTATTAGCTTTTTCAATATAACCACCGAACATAAAGCCGATTATATTATTTGAAGTTTTCACTCTAAACCATGTAGATTTGATATCATTAATGGTATCAATGTTATTTGTTTCCTTTAAAATTTCTACACGATGACCTTTGGCTACTTTACCAAGAATTTTCCCATCTTTATTTGGTTCGGAGCGTATAATAAGAGATGATGCTGTAATTCTGCCAAGCCAAATGGTTTCATCATTTTCTTGAGATTCAACAATATGTGAAAACAAAAGAAGACTGGGTAAAGTGATGAAATGAATAATAAGTGTTAATAATCTGTTCATGAGCTATGTTTTATTATATATATATTACTAACAACATTCAAAAAAAATAGTATTGCCAATATTCTGAGCCTGATTGAACAATAATAAATAATTATGGCCGCATAACGCGAGATTTTACAAGTCGTTTTTGACTGATTCTTGCGAGTTTTGCGAGCGCGAATTAACCTCAATTCGTGCGTGAACAAAACGGTTAAGCAAGAAGCAGTCAAAAATGAGGTCAAGCGTCAGGCTGAATTCAATTTAGAGAATAAAGCATAATACGTAAATACTTTTCTTGGTTAAAATAAAAGCGCCGACCCGAGCAACCCCGAAGGGGTTGCGTAGCTTGTAAAATTAGTTAGGCGAAGTTTTGAAAAAGAGATTAATATCAACTATAATATAGTTTATAACGACTATTATGTAGCCGATATGTATAATATTATATATTTTAAAATTATTATGCTAGAAGGTATATTTGGAAATAAAACAGCTGAAAAAATACTTTTGCATATTTTTCATTATGGGGAAATTCATGCAGCAGCAATTGCAACAGATTATAATATTTCTGAAAGTCAAGTAAGAAAGCAACTTGAAAGGTTTGAAAAAGCAAATATTTTAGTATCAAAGACGATCGGTAAAGCTCGAGTATATTTTTTTAATAAAAAAACACCGTTTCTAAAACCAATACTAGATTTACTCAGAATTGTTTATGAGTCAATAAGTATTGAAGAAAAAGAGAATATATTTAAAGCGAGAAGAAGACCAAGGCGAAAAGAAAAATTAGTCATATGAAAGAGCCAAAATGGGAATCATGTTCCGAAAGAGAACTTTGGGAGTATGTAGCGTTTCATTTATCATTGGCAGGAATAAAAACTGTACTTGTTGGTGGAGCTGTTGTATCGATTTATACGAAAGGTATATATGTGTCTGGAGATTTAGATTTAGTTTTACAAAACTATTTAATCGATGAGGATATCTTTCAAAAGATATTGAAAAATATTGGTTTCGAAAAATATTCAACAAGAAATTATTATAAGCATCCAAAATGCGATCATATATTTTTAGAATTTTTATCACCACCAGTTTCTATCGGAGAAGATTATAATATTAAGCCTGAAGAGATAAAAATTGAAGGTACAATCATAAAAATCTTAAGCCCAACAGACTGTATAAAAGATCGATTGGCATCTTACATTTATTTTAATGCAAGAGAATGTTTTGATCAGGCTTTATGAACTACTCCCCAAAAAATAGACCACAGGCTAAGGTGGATTTTTACTCTGGAAAGGAGTAAATATGAAACAGAGAAAAAGATACGATTCAGCGTTTAAGGCACGAGTGGCATTAGAAGCCATAAA
>JAOUOS010000049.1 GCA_029880285.1 Spirochaetia bacterium | reverse complement strand
TGCGGCTATAAGATGTTTTTGATTGCTTCTTGCCAGTTTTGTGAGCGCGAATTAACCTCAATTCGTGTGCGAACAAAACGGTTAAGCAAGAAGCAATCAAAAATATGCTCAAGCGTAAAGCCAATATCTCTTTTGAGGATTGATAGTAAAACGTAAATACTTTTCTTGAATTAAAATACAGCGCCGAGCCGAGCGACCGCAGGGAGCGCAGCTTATAGCCGCTGTTAGAGGCCGTTACAGGATAGAATATTATATTAATTTTATTGTAAAATTCAAATGGGAGTGGGGGAAAATACTGTCAACATAATACCCAGATTAGGAATTAGAATCGGAAAAGTATAATAAATATATGAATTAAGTCTATATATATATACTTACCAGAAAGTTAAAATGATATTTTCTAATATTCTTGTATTATCCTTAATGGATATTGAGCGATTTATCAATAACTATATTTTTCATTCCTAACCTGAATAATATTCTATTCAGCTTAATAATATGGATATTAAATATGCTTAAACCATAATAAAATATCAATCATTATGATCACATTTTTTTAAGCATGAAGCCATAAAATCAATATCATAATTTGAATAATTATTTTTGTAAGTTCGAATTAAAAAATTTACAAAATAATTAATAAAAAATGTAAAGGAGAAAATAAAAATGATGATGATTAAAAATTTCCATAAATCTAATTTACCATCTATGAAATGGAGTAAAAAGATTATACTTATAGAAAGAAGCATGATCAAAAATATGGAATAGAATATTGTGAAACATATTTTATAAAATAAATCATAGCTAAATTGTCCAATTAGTAGAGTTTTACCATTTTTATTTATCAATTTGCCATTAAATACTGATTTAATCATATTGCCATAGCTAAAAAGTGACCTTTTGCGATACATAACAATTTTATCAGGATTGACGGAACCTATAATAGCTTCACCAAAAATATTTTCAGATATTGATTTAGATACAAGTTTAGATATATTATGCAATACAATTTCTTTTGAATTATTATATGAATATTCAATCTTCTGAGTAAACCATATTAATTTATAGACGCGACTAAACATATAATTTAGCATTTTAATTATGAAATATAAGAATAATCCATACTTATGATTTAATAATAGATTGTAAAGAGAAGATTTATGTAAGGACTAATGTATAATGCTTATTCATATTATATGAGGATTAGAAAATATTATTCTTTCTTGAAATTTATATTTATTTAAATAAGAAAATCCTGTTATGGCCTCTAACGATAAATCTTAAAAGTCGTTGCAAATCGTTTTTGTAGGCCTGATGAGGGCGAATTAACCTCAATTCTTGCCTGAAGAAGGCCGTTAAGCAAAAACGATTTGCAATGAGTTTTGCGGCAAGGCACAAATACTACTTTACAATTTATCTACATAAAGTAAAGCTTTTCTGTGGTAAAAATCTGTCGCAAAACCGAGCAGCCCGATCAGGGCGCGCAGCTTTTAAGATTAGTTATGTGCTGGATTGATAAGTATTAATTAGGAAATTTAATATGGCAAAACCTAGAATTTTTATTAGTTCTACATTTTATGATTTATCCGATGCTAGAATGGCGCTTCGTGAACATTTTATTTCACTTGGTTTTGAACCATTAAATTTTGAATCAAATGATTTTGGTGTAACACCAGGCAAGCACGCTCAGCACGCGGCATTGGATCAAATTGATAATGCAGATTATTTTTTATTAATAATTGGTGGAAAAATAGGTTCTAACTATGTTGATAGTAAGAAATCGATTACAAATCAAGAATATATTTCAGCAATAAAAAAGAAACTTCCAGTATTTATCTTTGTTAAAGAGGCTGTGTATAATGCATTAACTATATATAAAAAAAACCCGGGAGCAAATTTTAAACCAATCGTTGATGATATTCGAATTTTTCAGTTCATTGAGACAATTAATGCACAAACAGAAGATAATTGGATCAGAAAATTTGATACAGTAATTGATATAAAAAATGCAATTACTCATCAAATAGCATATATTGCATTATTATTTTCTAAAAGATTAATTGAAGAGAGGACACCGAATAAATTGAAAGCAACAAGAGTAACTACAAAGGTTTTGCCTGCAAATTTTAATAAAATAAATGATGAATATGAAGATATCGATGGTGCAAATAGTGTTATAAGTGGTCTCAAAGACTTACATTCGCTTATAAAGAAAATACAGGAATCGCCAATCTCTAAAAAAGAAGAAAAGTTCCATACTCTATTTATAATTGGTTTAAAGGGAGAATTAGAAACCCAATCCATAAGTTTAAATAATGATATTTTTAAACAATATGCATGGGCTGAGACACGAGGGCAAAGAATTGCTAACCAATTTAGGGATTTTGGTATAATTATTGAATATGAAGACGATGAAGATCACAATGGTCAATGGAATAGGCAAATTAATTTATCATATGAAATTGGAGACTCATATGAGTTCGTGTATGCTTTAAGATATTATGTTAATAAACTATACGAACTTATGAGTGAAGATATCGAATTGGCAGAAAATATATTTAAAACAGGTGATATGAGTTTATTTACTGAATAGTGCTAAATAATATTAGAATAATATAATCAATCTGGCACATAACGTTCGATCTTTTAAGTCGTCGTAAATCGTTTTTGTAGGCCTGATGAGTGCGAATTAACCTCAATTCATGCGCGAAGATGGCCGTAAAGCAAAAACGATTTACGATGAGTTTTGCGGTTCGCCTTAAAAACAACTTTACAATTTATCTATAAAAAGTAAATCATTTTTAGCAACAATTAAAACGCAAAACCGAGCAGCCCGATCAGGGCGCGCAGCTTAAAAGATTAGTTATACAACGTTTTATTTTATAAAGGTTAAGTTAAAGACTTTTCTATTTCTGACCAATCTTCAACCAACTTTTTTGAGTTATCCCACCACAATTCGAAAGGAGGCCTATTTTGAGTTTCTTTTATTTCAGAGAACTGCCCCCTGTCAATCGTATTAATAGAGGGTATATTAAAATTGATATTAGATGATAAAATCCATCGGTCATGAATATTTGAAATGGAGTTATCAGTAATAACGTTAAATTCAACTTTGATACCTTGATTTTCCATTTCCTTTCTAAATTTTTTAAATAAATCTTTCAATTTAATATTTGTTTGTTTTGTGCCAGACAGAATTTTAATATACTGAATATTACTAGAATCAATTTCTTCTGCTAATAATTCGAAACCATTTTTTGCAAAATATGGATCAAACCAGTAGATATATTCAGAACATTTTCGAAGAGTTTTAAGCATAGTTATTTTATTGCTGAAAGGTGTTGATGGAGTTATTAAATAATCTTTTTGAGAAGATTCTGTAGTAAAACCCGATAGAGATAATAATTGTGTTATTATTTGACCTGCTCTATAATCTAAAAATTTTTCAAAATCATCTTCAATTAACCCTGACTCAGTTTGAGTATCTATTAAATGCGAAACTAAAGTTTCATTGATATTTGCATTACCCAATTTTGGAATGTATGTTGATGGGGCATCATTTTTTATTTCTTTGTTAAGGTTTGATGGTAAGAAAGCGATATTGACAATACTATTCACAAAGTCAAACATCTCTATATCATTTTGCTTTAAGTAACTTACTGGAAATATATGATGAAATTCTTTTGAGTTATATTTAGAAAAACTTTTTGAGAGGTTTATCTCACTATTATTTTTTAGATCTCTTGGTCTATTATAAGCGAATAATGATAGAATAGTTTTAGCAAAAGCATTTCCTATTGAATAATTTTGATTTTTAATAACTTCGACATTAAGAATAGGGATTTTATAGTTAAACGTAGTAGGCTTCATCACTATGAGATTATCAATAATATGAGCGTCCTCTGATAATTTTCCTTCTAGGCCAGAATCATACCGATTTGAAATTGATGCTTGCCAAAACCAATTTTTAAGTATATCAAATTGGTTTTTCGATGGTGACTTATTACCAATATGATAAAAGAAATAGGAAATAGGAATCAATAAAGCATTGAATGGTATTATGGCAGCACTATAAATGTTTAAATCAACTCGTAAGAAATCTACTGATTTTTTAATCGCTTCTATAGATAGAAGCCATGTATCACATAGTTGTTCTTTTGTTAAAGAAAGTATTGCTTTTTTATTGCAATATTTTGTCAAATGTAGAGAAATAGCTTGAAGGAGAACAATATCTGGTATAGAGTCATAACTATAATCTTTCAATTCTTTTTTAAAATCGTATAATTTATTTTTCAAATTAAAATCCTCAGACCATGTTTTTGCTGTCATTAAATCAACAACATTTAAAATAGTACCAGAGTTATTAATACGTTCAAATATATTACATACAGTTTCGATAGGTTGATTTTTAACATAAATAACAGAAAATTTATATTTGTTGAATGCATTAACTACATTATTATAAGACTTTTTACGATTTTCAGTTTTTATTTTCGGAATTATATCCATTAAGTTTTCATAGCCTAATAGTTTTTTGACTGATATGAAACGAACATCTGCTGATTGCGCTTCAGTGGCCTCCTCGTTTTTTTGTATAATATATTTTTCGATAAATTTTTTACCGGTGTCAGACAAAAAGTACTTTTTATCTTTTAGATCAACAAAACCTAGACTAAGTAGCCAATAGATCCGCCATTGAACTTGGGCGTGGCTTTGCCAGTCAAGAGTAAACTTTTCTTCCAAAAACTGATGCAATTCTTTGATATCTGCAGAAACCTTATTATTTATTTCAAAAATTAGCTCGTCAAAAAAATCAACATTTTCAATTAGATTTATTAATATTAGTTCATTTGATTTAGTCTCTAATATTTTAATACCTATATCAGTTAGTTTTATTAAGTTTTTGTCGATTTTAATAAAGCCAGTTTTTCTAACAATATCAATATAACCCGAAGTAGTTTTTTTACTTGAGACTGACGAATATTTATTTATTATCCAAGCTGATAAAGTAGTATTATTAAAGTTATTATTTTTAATTGCTTCTAAAATCTCAAGTAATGATTTAACATAATTTCTTGTGCCACCCGGCAATGGCCACCAGCCCCTTATTTTGCTAAGTACATCTTTGGCTTCACTTGATGGATTATAAACGAACTCCTCATTTTCTAGATCAAAATATATTTCTAATTTTCTTTTCCGTATTTTCCCGTTTTCCCGAATTTTAATTTCAGCATCTTCCAGACTAGAAAATAATGAAGTAATCCTTTGCTGCCCATCTAAAACATAATTAATAGTATTACCTTCTTTTGCTTCTGGCAGGTTAATATTGCCAATATTCCTTTGATAATGTAATTTTTCAATAGTCTGCCAGAATAAAAAACTACCGATAGGGTAATGATTATATATACTATCTAATAAATTTACAATTTGTTGACTTGTCCAGACAAAATCCCTTTGGAAATCCGGTATTTTTATTTGACCATTTTTCAAATCCTGCATTAAATTCTCAAAGCCAATATCATCTGGTTTAATTTTTTCAGACACAATAGGGTATAAACTTATCTTGAAAAATGGTGTAAACTATTATTATTGAACATATTTATAAAATAAAATGTTGTATAACGGGAGTCTTACAAGTCGTTGCAAATCGTTTTTGTAGGCCTGATGAGGGCGAATTAACCTCAATTCATGCCCGAAGAAGGCCGTTAAGCAAAAACGATTTGCAATGAGTTTTGCGGCAAGGTGCAAAATACTTCTTTACAATTTATCTATAAACCGTAAAGCTTTTCTGTGGCTTTGATAAAGAGCAAAACCGAGCAGCCCGATCAGGGCGCGCAGCTTGTAAGATTAGTTAGCTGAAGTTAAGGCTAGATGAATTAAATATAATTAATAGAAATGTTATATTCAAAATTATTAAATGTTATTTCATGGTTAGTCGTAGCAATTTTCTTTTTGGGTTTATTTTGGATAAGTTCTATCGATTTTCAGTTAAAAAGTATTATTACTGAAAGTAAAATAGATAATTATAACTTTTTTTTCGCTACCATAAGTACATTTTTAACAATAATATTAATATTTTTAACAAAAGATATTAAGAATTTAAAAAAAAGGTATTATTTGATTGTTGATTACAACCGCAATCTTGAAGATTTTAATAATGAGCTAGATTTATTGTTATTTTCAGTTGACAATCAAAAAGAAGTGGAGAAATTACCTGAATGTAGGGAATTTTTAAGTAAACTATATAGTTATAAAGATATTTTACCTGCAATAAATAAATTTAGAATTATAAATACATGGAAATATTTTAATAAAAAAATGGCCGAAATAGATGAAAAGGGTATACGTTTATTATATCAATTAAAGCAAATTATTGTAGTACCGGTTGCCGAGGAGTGATTTAACATGGTTTTAGAAGAAGTAATTAGAAAATTAATAGAAGGTACAAAAGAAAATAAATATAAATGGAAAAGTATAGATAGGTATGAAGTTTTGAATAAACCATTAAGTGCATATTTAAATCAACATATAAATTATAATGTCACAGAAGGTATGAAAATAGAAAAATATAGATCATATTTTGAAAAATTGCAATTAAAAGTAGCAGGCTCTCTTTATACTGAGTATCGTGACGGGTATATATATTTATTTTATTATTATAAACCAAGAAAATATGATTCAATTAGGCGATATTTAAGTGAGCCTAATTTTCGATTAAATAATATAGTTTTAATTATTGGCTTACAGCATGATGTAAATTCTGAAATAAAAGAATTAAATACAATAGAATATCTACCGGCAGAATTACTTAGTTTATACAATTTAGCTACTGAGCAAACTATAAAACTTGATGAATTAGAGAGTACATATTTAAGTGATTTATGAATTAAAAGATTATCTATTAATAAAAAATATATAAAGCCTTAATTTCAGCTAACGTTGTGCGGCTATAAGATGTTTTTGATTGCCTCTTGCCAGTTTTGCGAGCACGAATTAACCTCAATTCGCCTGCGAGCAAAACGGTTAAGCAAGAGGCAATCAAAAATATGCTCAAGCGTAAAGCCAATATCTATTTGGAGAATAAATCATAATACGTAAATACTTTTCTTGAATTAAAATATAGCGCCGAGCCGAGCGACCGTAGGGAGCGCAGCTTATAGCCGCTGTTAGCCGAAGTAGCATTTAAGTTAAGCAATCATTTTTTTTGAGAGAATATAAAAAATCTATGTTTTTATAGATTGACTAAGTATTTTTTCATATAAATGTGACTTAATATCGTGAAAAAGTAAAAATTTATACTTTTTCACTTGACGATATAGCCAAATGGCTATAATTTGGAGATATAGTTGACGATAATTAATTATGATGAAATATGTAATGCATTGAAAAAGGATCTTAAAAATGATACTCAACTTTATTCAATGGTATTAACATTTTTAAAAAAAATTAAGAAAGCCAATGATATTTCGATTTATACTAGGCAAAAGTGGATTTCAAGATTAAAAAAAGTAAGTGTACCAATTTATGAGTTTAGGATACCACCTGGTAAAAGAAAAGAAGGAGTTGTTCGGATATATTTTGGTTATAAAAAAAAAGTTAAAAATACGATAGTACTTTTAACTTTTGAATTTAAGCGAAAAACTGAAGCAAATTCAAATCAAATTAAAAAAGCAGAGAGTAAATATTATACTGAATGCAATTAATATGAGGAAATATATGGAAAAAGAAATTGAATATTGGGATGCGCTAAATGAAATAATTTTAGAAAGTGTCCAATTAAGAGATAATAAAAACTTATCTCAAGGTGACTTGGCTAAAAAAATGGAAACTAAACAATCTGTAATTTCAAGATTTGAAAACATGGGTAGAGTACCTAATTATGATTTTATTTCTAGATTATCTTTAGCACTTGAGCAAAAACTGGGAATGACATTGTGTGGTGATTATATGGCAGTCGTCCCAATAGAGAAGCAAGAAATAGTTAATAAAATGGCAAAGCTTGAAGATACATCACCTAAAGAATTTTTACAAGCATTATTAGAATATGCAATTGAAATGAAAGAAAAGAAATTTAATTTGCTTACAAAGTTCCCAAATGCTGCAGATGTCGTTGGCTTTGAAAACTATGATACAACATCAAAAAATTATTTTTTATCAGCAAGTGATAGTGACGAAAATGATAATCTTAGATCAATTGCTTAAGTGAGGAGAATATATGAATATACCAGAACAGTATCATGATATAATAGTATCTGAATTAAAAAGCGTTAAAGGCTTATGTGAATCGACTGAAACACTGGAAGATAAAATGTATTATTTTAGTGCTAGTTATGGCATTATAAATCGTATTATGAATCTTTATAGCGATCCCACGCTCATATTTATTCAACAAATATTGCAGATTATGCATAAAAGTATTACTGAACGATTAGCTGCGGTTCGAAATCCAAATGTTGTATCAGCAAGTGTGCCTGATGAAATGATAGATGCATTATTTAATTATTACGATCAACTAATCAAAGAAATTGAGAATAATGATAATAATAAGATTAGAGAAGTTTTGGAAAAAATTAGTATCCTTTCATATGCTACAACAGGCAATGGGTTTTATATGTATCTAAAGGGTAAAATAGATCTAAAATAAATCTATTAGATACCATAGATTATGGCACAATTAACAAAGCTAAATAAATCAATGCTATTTCGGCTAACGCGAGATTTTACAAGTCGTTTTTGACTGGTTCTTGCAAGTTTTGCGAGCGCGAATTAACCTCAATTCATGCGCGAGCAAAACGGTTAAGCAAGAAACAGTCAAAAATGAGGTCAAGCGTCAGGTTAATTTCTATTTAGAGAATAAAGCATAATACGTAAATACTTTTCTTGGAAAAAATAAAAGCGCCGACCCGAGCAGCCCGTTCAGGGCGCGCAGCTTGTAAAATTAGTTAGCAGAAGTGCGAAATATTAAAATAATTTGCTTGACTACGTGTATATCCACGTAAATACGTGGATATACACGTAATGGGAGATGGTTATGTTTGAAAAATATCCAAATTCGACGATAAGAATTGATTTTCAAGATTGTGATCCTTTTGGGCACTTAAGCAATGGAAAGTATATAGATTATTTCCATAATGCAAGAGCAGAACATTTGAGAGATTATTATAATTTGGATATTTACGAACATACTGAAGAAACACAAAATACTTGGGTGGTTAGTAAAAATAAAATAAATTATTTAATTCAAGTATTATTTAATAAAAAAGTATTAATTGAAACTCAATTGATCTATGCAGATCAAAGAAGAATTATATTTCAAGGAATTATGTTTTCAGAGCATAAAGAATATATACATGCTATATTATGGTCTGAGTTTATTTATATTAATATTAATTCTGGTAGACCCGCAAAACATGAGGATAGTATTCGAGATTTACTTGGAAATATTATATTAAATAAATATAAAAACAAAAAAATAGATAATTATGATTTTGATAAAACGGTAAAGGAAATTAAAATAGAGTTCAAAAAAAATAAATAATAATATGAAAATAAGTAAAGGCAAACTAGAAAAAATCAATATATTATGTGTTAATCAAAATCTGAAAAAAATTTCCAGAACTATTGAATTAATGTATAATAGGAAATTAAAAATTCAAAATATAACTAACAACCAATTTTCAATTCTTTGCTATATTGCATATTATGATAAAATTACAATGGGATTATTAGCAAATAAGCTATTTATGGATAGAACAACACTTTCCAAAAATCTAAAACCCTTATTAAGAAAAAAATATATTATAGTTACAAGTACGGATGACAAAAGAAAAAAAAATCTCAACTTAACAAATAAAGGAATAGGGGTGATTAATAAAAGTATTCACTTATGGGTAAAAGCCCAGAATGAAATCTATAAAAAATACGGAAAAAAAGAGATTCATAATTTATTAAAAATATTAAATCAGTTAATAAATCAAAATAAAGATAAATAAAAACATATAGGAAAGAAATAGGTGCAAACATCGCATTTCTGCTAACGTTCGATCTTTTAAGTCGTCGTAAATCGTTTTTGTAGGCCTGATGAGGGCGAATTAACCTCAATTCATGCGCGAAGATGGCCGTAAAGCAAAAACGATTTACGATGAGTTTTGCGTTTCGCCTTAAAAACAACTTTACAATTTATCTACAAAAAGTAAAGCTTTTCTTGATGCCCATAAAACGCAAAACCGAGCAGCCCGCGAATGCGGGCGCGCAGCTTAAAAGATTAGTTAGGCGATGTAACGTGATTTTTTTCATAAAATTATAAAGAAAATTGGAAATATTCTTGTGCAATTTGATAAAAAAAGAAATTGTATCAAAAAGGAGAAATTAAATGAATAAATGGTTATGGAGTCTGATCTTATTTTTATCAATATTATTTCATTTTGAATGCGGTGAAAAAAATGCGAAAAATATGTTTATCAATGCTGAAAATGGATTAATATTGAGAACAAGCCCTTCATTAAAAGGAGAAAAAATTACAGTTATTCCTGATAAAATGAAAATATTTGTATTAGAAGAAAAAACTAAGAATATAAATATATCTGGCAAAGAAGGGAAATGGACAAAAGTCTTATATAATAATACAGAGGGGTGGGTATTTGGCGGATTTTTAATATCTTCTTTAAAAGAAGAAATTGAATCTGAAGCAAAAACAAAAAAAAATATAAAGAGGTCAAAAAAGGAACTCCCAATAAAAATAAATGAAAAAAATTATAATTATATGGATAAAGAATATCAAGCAGTAAGATATAAAAATATTCTTCTGCTTGAAAGAAACGATGAACTGTTAGATCCCGAACACAGTGTAACGGACGGTTATAAATATTCAGTTTTTCTTTTTTTGATAAATGATTCAGGAATATTAATGCCTTATTTTGATAAGTTTTCTGAGCCAATTGGCGATTCAGATGGAAATAGTACAGAATCAGATTTAGTTTTGCCTGGAATGGAGCTGTATGAATCTATATGTTGGGGGAAATTTGACCAAAATTTGTTGATTTTCGAGTGTCGTCTTATGACAAATGGCAAAGAATTTATTAGTTACTATACATTTGAAGAAAGCGGTAAAATTAAATTTCTAAAAGAAGAAGAGATGAAAGAGGATTAAGAGAAGACTTTTCTGTAATCTCTATATTTTCCTCAGGCTAATAGAAATTATTTTTATGAAATTTGACCATTTCTATTATAATATTAAATAATAACGATATAACTTTTTTGTTTTTTAGGTATTGATATTATGACATGTGATAAAATATATCTGTAATTAAGAAAAAATCACGTTATATTGCCTAACGCGAGATTTTACAAGTCGTTTTTGACTGATTCTTGCCAGTTTTGCGAGCGCGAATTAACCTCAATTCGTGCGCGAGCAAAACGGTTAAGCAAGAAGCAGTCAAAAATGAGGTCAAGCGTCAGGCTAATTTCAATTGAGAGAATAAAGCATAATACGTAAATACTTTTCTTGGTTAAAATAAAAGCGCCGACCCGAGCAACCCCGAAGGGGTTGCGCAGCTTGTAAAATTAGTTAGCAGAAGTTGGCCACCGAAGTAAATAAAAAATAATTGACACTACGTCATATATGATGTATATTGATTAATGTCCGAATGGGAAATATTTTATTATAAGGACAAGAAGGGAAATGTGCCAGTACACGAATTTGTAGAGAGCCATAGAATAAAAGATCAGGTTAAATTATTTGATTGGATTGAAAGATTAGGGAAGCTTGGCCCAAAAGCTAATAGACCTTTGGTGGATTACTTAGGTGATAATATATATGAGTTAAGAATAAAATTATCTGATACTGAATCAAGAATATTGTATTTTTATATTTTTAAGAACTGTATCATATTAACAAATGCTTGGAATAAGAAAAACAAGGCGAAATCAAAAATGGAATATAATAAACAAATAGAAAAAGCAAAAAAATGCATGAATGATTATACAGGAAGGATAAAATCTAAGGAGGATTTATAAATGACTAAATTTATAAAACATTTAAATGAAAAATTAAAAAACCCTGAATTTAAATCAGAATATTTTAGGCAGAAGCAATTATCTGATTTGGCGTTAAAAATACAGCAAGCTAGACAAAAAAAAGGCATGTCTCAGGTAGAATTAGCTAAATTATCAGGGATAACTCAGCAACAACTTTCAAAAATAGAAAATGCGATTAATAGCAATATATTAACGTATATGAAAGTACTTAATGCATTAGAATATTCATTTGATGTTAAACCACAAAAAAGGCTGAGCGCATAGGTTTATTTTTGAATTGAAAAAATAATAAGAAGAGAAATCAAACAGCCAATTTCTACTAACGAAAAATCTTAAAAGTCGTTGCAAATCGTTTTTGTAGGCCTGATGAGGGCGAATTAACCTCAATTCTTGCCCGAAGAAGGCCGTTAAGCAAAAACGATTTGCAATGAGTTTTGTGACAAGCCACAAATACTACTTTACAATTTATCTATAAACAGTAAAGCTTTTCTGTGGTGAAAATCTGTCGCAAAACCGAGCGACCAACGGGAGCGCAGCTTTTAAGATTAGTTATGCGAAGTATGAGATAATTATTTTTTTGAATTGCATAAAAACATATTAGAGCAAGTGGCGGTTGGGTTGTTGAAAAATATATTTTTCGAAAAGGCAAATATAATTCTATAAAAAAATGTTGCAGAAGTATATATGATATAATTCATGAATATTTAATAGAATGTATATTTTGAAGATGAAAAAAATTCAATATATAATTGTTTATTTATCATTTCTTATTTTTGCCTGTGCATATAACACTCATAAAGCAAGAATAAGAAAATATATTATAAATAATGAATATAACCAGATTGTTAAGATATTTAATCTTAATGATAAGAGAATATTCATTGTTAAAAATAAAGATAAAAATTATGCTATAGATATATTAGTTTTAGTGCTTGATACTAAAAATAATGTTCAAAACTCAATAATAAAGCATTCTTATTCATCAGGTTATAATATGTATTTTTATAAGAATGGTTTTATTTTTACAATGGATTCTTTATTAATAAATTATGATTTTAAAAAAAAGAAGTTTTATGAATATGATACTAAAATGGGTATTATTGATGGTTTAATAAAATATAAAAATTATATTTATTTATCAAGAGATAAAACTGAGCATTGTATACGAAGGCTCGATATAAATAGTGGCGAAATTAAGAAATATAATTGTGGAGATTATTACCTTTATAGTACTCCTTTTTATTCTGATAATGATAATATTTATGGTATAGATAATAAAAATAATATCTATATTGTAATGGAGGATGATATTGTAAAAACCGATATTAAAATTAATAAAAATTATTTTTTATATTATGATTTAAATATGAATACAAAACTTAGCGTTGAAGATGAGAATAAATATATGAAATTATTAGAAAATTTATAATGATCTTTAATGGCCTTGGTATTAATAATAAAAGATGTTTAAAAAAATTACCATATTTAGCTATATTTTTATAATTCCCTTTTCATTTTTTGGAGAACCTTCTTATTTATGGGTGAAAAAGAGTCATTCAATAGAAAAAGTAAAAAATATAAGAATACCTGAAGACTTTAAAAGAACTATTGCAAAAGAAGGTACTTATGAAAGCTGGCTAAGAAATTTGCCATTACATGAAAAAGGTAAAAAAGTAAGGTTATTTAATAATAAACAAAAAAATAATCAAAATGCTCATTACAGAGTAATGGATATTGATACAGGAAATAAGGATCTTCAACAGTGTGCCGATGCTATAATTAGGCTAGTTTCCGAATATTATTTTAGCGTAAAGCATTATGATAAAATCAAATTTAATTTTACCTCTGGCCAGCCTGCGAAGTTTAAGAAGTGGGCTGAAGGCTACAGGCCTATTGTAAAAGGCAGAAAGACAGTATGGCGAAAAATAGAAGAAAAAGATTATTCGTATGAAAACTTTCGAGAATATCTGGAAACAGTATTTTATTATGCTGGAACATATTCTCTTGAAAAAGAATTGGTAAAAATAAAAAATACTTCTAAAATAGAGATAGGGGATGTATTTATACAAGGAGGTTTTCCGGGACATGCTGTTTTTGTGATTGATAAAGCTTATAATAAAAATACAAAAGAAACCATTGTTCTTTTGGCTCAAAGTTTTATGCCGGCTCAAGAAATTCATATACTTAAAAATTTTGAAGAAAAAAAAATCAGCCCTTGGTATACTGTAAAGAAAGAAGGGAAGCTAATTACTCCGGAATGGATTTTTAACTGGAGTGATTTAAGGAGATTTCTGAATTAAATTGAATACAGAGAATATAAATTTATCACAACAACCCAACCGTCAAACAATAATATCCTCATATTTCGCATAACGAAAAATCTTAAAAGTCGTTGCAAATCATTTTTGTAGGCCTGATGAGGGCGAATTAACCTCAATTCCTGCCCGAAGAAGGCCGTTAAACAAAAATGATTTGCAATGAGTTTTGCGACAAGCCACCCTACCCTTTTTATAATTCAACTTTCAGCAGTAAATCTTTTTCTTGGATTTTATCTGTCGCAAAACCGAGCGACCAACGGGAGCGCAGCTTTTAAGATTAGTTAGGGGTAGTGCCAGTTGGATCAAATATCATTTTCAACATGGAGGTTGAAAATGAATTAATAATATTTATAAAATATAATGTAATTGACAAGTGATATGATCATTATAATCTGATAAAATGAATTTAACATATGACAGACCGGATATTGGGGTTTTTTTAAGAAATCTTGCTTATGAGGTTTTCATAGCAAAAAATAAAGAATTAAAAGTAAAGGATTTAACTCAGAATTTTATACAGAATAGTAGAATAGAATTAGGTTTAAAAGAAACAAAAGGTGGCTATGCGCAAACAATTATAAATAAACTAAGGCAGGATGATTTGATAAGCCCGTCAGGCACAAATCCTAAGCCTAAAGAAAAAGAATGGGAGAAGGAATGGCGATTACTTTACTTGCCGCCACATAATCTTGTCCGAGAATTATCTTTTGACCCAATTATAATCGAAGAATCAAAAGAAAATAACTTACATAAATTTGAAATCCAGTTAAGAAATCCAGGAATTCCAAAATTTAATGTATATATAGGTATGGAAAGGCCAGATAAGCAAAATAAGGATATAGAAGAAGGAAGAGGACTTTACTATTTAGGAAAAAATAATAATGAAGCAATATATATTGGTCAAACTTCTGAGTTCTATACCAGAACGGATGACCATTTTAAAAAAGGTGTTAATTGGTGGATATTATTAGTACCGCAAGCTGATAAATATTATTATTTAGATAAAAATACTTTAGATACATCTGAATCATTACTTATTTCTTTATGGAATGAAATAAGTAATGTGACGAACCAATCACGAGGTAGCGATACATTGCCACCATTTATTTACTTGCAACAAGCAATAAATATTACGATCGGATGTTCATCGATTTATCTTTATCTTTTTAGGAATAAAGATAAATTAAATTCATTATCTAACATTACAATAAATATCCCATTTAAGAAATGGTCTGGGACTGATTGGCCTAGCTGTTATATCAATAGCGGTTTATAATAAATTCGATATCGATATAAAATTAAATAAAAATAACTCGAAAAACTTCATGTTTGCATATTACATATGTCTGAATATTCTGATTGAATTTTTGTGATCAATTTATTTATTTTTTCAGGTGAAGAATAATCACTAAAATATTCTACTCGAAAATTAAAATAATAGTTAGTATCTTTTGGGAAATTTATCAAATAATCCATGTAGTATTTTAGCCTTTCGGTCTCATATTCTTTTGAAGGACCATTTTTGGATCTGTTGTCTAATAAAAGGATAAAAAATGTATTGCATTCATTTATGATACTATAAACATATGATTGTAATAATTCACCGATATGAACTTTCCTATCGCCAGTTGAAGAATGTTCAAAAAGAAAATGACACTTACCCTTGATAATAATCATATCAGGATTGTGGTATTTACCTTTATAGTCTTTGTATAAATTATCCTTGAAATCTTTCTTGAAGTTCTTAAAAACTGAATCATTACCCATAATAGCTATGTTATATTTTGTAATATATAGTGACAAGGAATAATATCATAAATATTATACTTTATACCCGACACGATGTCGGGCTTTAGAAATATAATTCTGGCATTACCCCTAACGTTTTGCGGCTACCCCGAAGTTTGCAAATGCTTTTTGTCAGTTTTACGAGCGCGAATTAACCTCAATTCATGCGCGAGTAAAACGGTTAAGCAAAAAGCATTTGCAAATT
>JAOUOS010000017.1 GCA_029880285.1 Spirochaetia bacterium | reverse complement strand
TAATTAATTCTTCAATAACCTCCAATAAGTTTTTTAAGTCTATAGGTAAAAATATTCCTAAATTGCCAAACTGTTTGTGACGTTTCAATCGCTTCAGGGGGGTACCATCATCCCTATCTTTTCCAATAAATTTATAAATTGTACTTGACAGGATATCTCCTGCGCGTTTTACTGTTACAGATTAGATGACTTTGAATTTTCTTGAATATAAAACTTTCTGATTAACTGTTTACATCGCTTTTGACTGGCTCGTTATTTATTCCTTTCAACTTTAATTTCATTTAACTAATTTTTAAAAACAAGGAGTATATAATGAATATATACGTAGGAAATCTCGATTACGAGACCACAAACCAATCTTTGCACAATCTTTTTGCCGAATTTGGCAATGTAGTTAATGCAAATGTTATCACTGACCGTGACTCAGGCCGATCTAAAGGATTCGGATTTGTTGAAATGAGTGAAAAAAGCGAAGGAATTAAAGCAATTTCTAAACTTAACGGAAAAGAAGTAAATGGGCGAGAAATTAAAGTAAATGAAGCTCAGCAAAAACCTTCCGGCGGCTCGAACCAAAATCGCCGGTGGTAATTCAATTATGAGTTTTTTCTCATTAGAATTACACAATGAACTTTTAACCCGGGTTGAAAAACTCGGGTTTGTTCATCCCACCCCTATTCAAAAACAAGCTATTCCTGTTATTTTACAAGGAAGAGATATTACAGGTATTGCTCAAACAGGAACAGGGAAAACAGCAGCTTTTATTTTACCTATTTTGCATAAAAATATTATTTTACAAAACAAAGGTGAAAAAAAGGTCATAAAAGCTTTAATTGTAGCCCCAACCAGAGAGCTTGCGGAACAAATTCATGAAGTTATTATTACTTTTGGCAGCGGTTTAGGTATTCGTAGTTCCGCAATTTTCGGCGGAATGAATATAAACAACCAGATTAAAGAACTTAATAAAGGCGTTGATATCGTCGTTGGCTGCCCCGGCAGATTACTCGATCATCTAGCAAGAAAAACAATTGATTTATCAAAAGTAGAAACTTACGTTCTTGATGAGGCCGACCAAATGCTTGATATGGGATTTTTACCCGATATAAAGAAAATTACTTCAAGATTACCGCATAAAAGGCAAACTCTTCTTTTTTCGGCGACTATGCCAACTCAGATACAAAAACTGACAAAGACTATTCAAATAGATCCAAAACAGATAGAGATAAGAAAATCTGAAGCTGCAACTCAAGTGACCCATTCAATGTATACAATAGATCAGAACCGAAAACCTGAATTACTTAAACATATTATTACAAATGAAAATTCATTTTCTACGCTGGTATTTACCCGAACAAAATATAGAGCTAAAATTCTTGCTTCAAAACTAGCAAAGGGCGGCTTAAATGCAACAGCTCTTCATGGGAACCTTTCGATTAACCAAAGGCGAAATGCCGTAGATGGTTTTAAAAAAGGGAAATACCAGATAATGGTAGCAACGGATATTGCGGCTCGCGGTATAGATATTTCGTCAATTTCGCATGTCGTTAATTTTGACGTTCCTGATACACCTGAAACCTATATCCATAGAATCGGGCGCACGGGACGCGCAGCAAAAACAGGCATTGCATATACATTTGCAGATAGAACTGAAATGAAAGCAATCTATCAGATTGAAAAATTATTAAAAAAGAAAATTATGATTAACAGTCATGATTTTAATTGATACAATAATTAAAATTAACAATATCATATTGTTTATAAAAACAATATGATATTTTAGTATTTAACTTCTGAAAAATAATTATATAAAAATTTTTCATTCGTCTACCCCTTTTATTTTATTAAAAATGATATGAAATTTTTGAGTATACCATATCATTGTCATTATATTGACCAAACTTGCCCTGTGAGCCAGTAAAAATATTGGCGGCCAAAAGAATATCAAAACCATCAGCATATTTATATGTAATTTTCGGACGCATTAAAGATGACTTATTATCGATATCATAATACACAAAAAATTGTATATTAAGAGTCTCATTTAAAAAATCCCGGGAAATTAGATAAGTTGCCAGATTCTGAAATTTATCATCATTTAAATCGCTGGTGTGATCTAAAATGATTTTTTGAATAAATTGCGTGCTGTTTTTAATATCCCATATCGTAAAATCAACGCCAGTCATATAGTTAACATAATTTTTTTCGATAACAGAGTCTTTTAATTCAGACGCTGTAGAGTTAAAATATTTTCCTGAATAATATGCGCCTTCGCCTCTAAGTACAAATGGACCCAGCGTAAAAGTAAAACTTCCGCCGGCTGCGGCCAGCCGGTGATATTCAGGATAAACATCTAAAGCGGTAATTTGTTTTGTAACCGGATTTATCGTTTTATATACATGCATTACCGGATCATCGTCCCATGTGTATCCACCCATCAATTCAAAATCTATCTGCGATGTCATAAGAGAATATTTCGCGAACGCTTCACTGTTTTTCAAAGAATTTTCTACTTTTTCATTATCTTCATGAAAAACGGGCATAACAGGAAAAGAAGCTTCTGGACGCCAAATCGAATTAATTTCAGGCGGTCTCGTACCCGAAAAAACCGGAAGCCAAATAAACTGTAAAGTATGGTCTTCCCAGTATAAATCGCTTTTTACTCCTGTAACGCCAATTCTGATTTCTTCAAAATCGGGAAGAAGAAATTCTCGCATATCTTTTGGTGAAACAATATCGGTAATAAATACTCCATCGGCCTTTCCCCAGATAATTTGTTGTTTGCCAATACGAATATCCATATTTTTAAAATACATATCAACATAGGCTTCGCGAAGCGTCAGCTCAATATCTTTTTCAGGATAATGATACAAAACAGAATTAGCTTTAAAACCGACATTTTTTGTTTGTTTTTCTATCTTAGTATCAAAAGTATTTTGAATTATGGCGTAGTTGTTATCGCCGTTTGTCAAAACGCCCATATAGTTTCGAATATAGCCAGAAAGAAGCGCTTTTTCAACTCTTTCTTCAATTTCAGGCTCACTGCCAGGTTCACTATTCATCTCATCTTCCTGCGCGAATAAGCCGGTATAATTGGCAGTCATAAAAAATATGACTGCCATAATAAAATTTTTCAACTTCATTATTTTATACCTCTTTTCATTATTCTTTCGCTAAAATAAGAATTTGGTACTGAATCATTTACCTTGATATTTGAAAGATTCATGATTGTTTCATGTTTTGTCTTCTCATTAATCATTTTAACTATTGTTTGAATCCAATATCCATCGATATTTTTGTAATCGATAACATTTAGAGTTTTTAAGAGATCTCCATTTTCATCGTAGAATATTTTTTTCAGACCAATCCATTTGTTTTTGATTACCCATGTAATGGTTTTTGAATACATGTAATCTTTATCTTTAGGCGTACTTGATACTACGTAACACTCTTCTCCGTTTAAGGTTTCTTCCCTAAGTATTTCATGGTTGTCATCTTTGGGGTTGCGATCTCCCAAGTCATCATAGGTAAAATCAGAACCCATGAAATAATCTCCCTTGCTGTCGCTTGATATTCTTTTTACTTTTTTCAGAGCGGGCAGATATATCCACTGATCATCGGCCTTGTCGCCGCTATAGCTAAAGTTCATAAACGAAGTGCCGCGCACATCTGCCGGCTTCTGAAAGAACATTATTTTCTTTTCAACTTTGCTATCATCATTGGTAAACTGGTCTATTTCCCTTACCCGCTTACTGCCTGAAGAGCTCACAAGCGTCATTGTCAATGTCGCCTTCTGCGTTTTAGGAGCAGGACGGTTGACGGCCTTTTCTATAATCTGATATCCAGTGAGCGAATTGGCCATTGCTGTTTGTGTTATAACGGCAGCTATAAACAAAACCGCTATATATTTTAATATTTTCATAATTGTCTCCTTATTATTTTTCACTTTTTCGATTTTCTAAAATAAATCCCTGATAGATATAGAACCAGAAACATAACAGTTAAAGTTCCTATAAAACTGGTAAACATACCAAGCGAAACAAGACCTCCCAAGGCGCGGTTAGGCGGAAAAACCGAAACAGTAAGCACAAGAAAGCCCATTATTACCACAAACGCATTAAACATAATGGCCCTGCCTGAATGTAACATGGTTAATCGGATGGTTTTTTCGCGGTTTTCGGTTTCTCTGGCGTAAATCTTATACCTTTCAATAAAGTGTACCGCATAATCGATGCCAATACCTATCGCGATACTTGCAAGTAAAGCAGTAGTGGTACTCAAAGGAATATCTAATAGCCCCATTATACCAAAGCTAATTACAGTGGTAATTACAATGGGTATAGAACCTATCAAACCAATTGTAATATTTTTAAACATTAGAGCAAGCAGGCCTATGACAATAAAAAGCGAAATAATAACACTTTTTATTTGTCCCTCTAGAATTAAATCGGTAAATACCAGACCTTTATACCCTGAACCCGCGTATTTCATGGTTATACCCCGCGATTCAAAAAACTCTCTACTTTTTTCAATGCGCCCGATCGCGGCATTCAATGCCTTTGAGTTATCGTTTTTTAGTTGAAACGTTAAATTTGCTTTTTTATAATCTTCGCTTACGACTTCCCATAGATTATTCGGGTCTCCTGACATTTCATAAAGAAGAAGATACTGCGCGATTAAAGTTTCAGAATCGGGTATTGTATTAAATTCTTTTTTGTCACTGTTCATTACCTGGTTCATTCTTTGAATGTAATCGCTTAAAGAAAATGATCCCCCTACTTCGCTGAGATTTTCTTCAAGATCAATCTGAATTTTCGACATTTGAAGAAGTACATCTGGATTTTTAAAAGCGTTTTCTTTTTTAGCCTCAAGAATTACATTTAATGTGCTTGTTCCGCCGAAATGTTCGTTGATAAATTTATCTGTAAGAACAATATCGCTGTTTCTTTCAAATTTATCGAGAAAGCTTGAATTTATCCATATCTTGCTCATCCCGTAAGCTGATACAATAAGAATTAATATTGTAGCCGCTAAGGTAATTGTTTTATTGCGTATTAAGAATTTCGAGATAATACCGTGAAAGTCGCTTTCCCATTTTTTCGTTTTTGTTTCATCAGTTGACTTTCTCTCTTTGACTTTTGGTAATCCGAAAACAAGAATACCTGCCGGTATCAAAAGAAGAGAAACAGCCATGGCGGTTAAAACTCCGAATGCCGTAAATAAACCAAAATATTTTATGGGATAAACTTCTGAGCTTAGAAGCGAAATAAATCCGACTGCTGTTGTAACCGAAGTCATGACAACAGGTTTCCACATTTCTTTAACCATATCAAACACGGCTTCAGATTTCGTAGCTTGTGTATTATCTTTAAGATAAATATGCAAATGGCTGTACATATGAATTCCATCGGCGACGCCTATAGCAATAAGCATTACCGGAATCATTGATGATACGGCATATGCGGGAACATTAAGCGCGGCCATCAAACCGAAAGCCCAAATAACGCTAAAAAAAACAACCAGAACTGTTAGTAACGTACTCTTAAAATTACGCAAAAGCAAGAAAAGAACTAGAACAATCACAACAAGAACAACCGGTATCATCTTCTTCATATCTTTTGGTCCGAGATATGCCATTGTACCTTCTACAATAGGTCTGCCGGCCACATGAAGTATTTCGGGTTCATTATATTTTTTGACTGTTTCAAGTATTCGATGATAAAATTCTTGCGAGAAAACATCGTCATCAATACGCGCGACAATAACTGTAACGGTTTCGTCTGTAGAAACCAAACGTCCGAAAACCATGTCATTACCTTTGATATTTTCTTGAAGCTCTTTAAGTTCAGTCTCTGTTTCGGGAACTCTCTTATAAAAAGCTTTTACATCTAGACCTTCATCTGTTCCTAAGATGTTATCGGCAGTATAAAGAGATGTCACGTCTCTTGGTTCTATCTCTTTCATCTTCTGCAATTCTTTTGTCAATTCTTTGACCTTCGATAGCGTACCAGAATTGTATATGCCTTGTTTATTCTCAACGGCAATAATAATACCATCTTTTATATCAAACCACTTTTCGGCCTTATCGCTATACACAAATGCCGGATGTTCCTGAGGCATATATTTGTCCAGGTCCGTTTCCATTCGGCCGTTGGCCCTAAGAAACACAAAAAAAACTACCGTTATCATAAACAGGCCCAGTAATAGACTTTTAGGATACTTAAGTAGTTTACTTATAATTTTAATCATATTTTTTTCCTCTTTTTTGTTTTATTTGGTATGTCAGTATACACATACATACTACCCATTTTAAAAAATAAAAAATTATTTTTTCAGTAAATCTTTAATGGCTTCCTTTATTGGTTTTGCGTCTTTGCTTAAATTTGTTTGGTATCTATTCAGATGCCATTGTAAAATTTGAAACCGGATTGTTCCTAAGATAATGGGTGCCATGTTCTCAGCTGGGATATCTTTTCTTATCTCATCGATACCTTGCCCTTTTTTTATCAATTCGGCAAGTTGTTTTTTGGCCATTTGAAACATTGATTTCATGTATTCAGGAAGACTGTCTTCGTTTCGAAACATCTCTTCTGAAAATAGTAATGATGTCATATAGGGCTGTTTCATGAATCCTTCAAAATGAATTTCTATAAACCGAATAACAGATCTTAGAGGCGTATTTTCTTCTTCTTCAAGTTTTTTTTTCATTTGAAACATTGTGTTTCGAAATTCACAAATGATAGTTTTAATGATTTCATTTTTTGACTTAAAGTGACGGTAAATCGCTCTTTCGGTGACACTGATTGCCGAAGCGATATTTTTAATCGTCAAAGCCTGAACTCCTTTTTCAGAAATAAGTTTAATTGATTCAAAGATTATTTCTTTCTGGCGGATGGTCAGAGTTTCAGTGTTGTCACCTGTAAGTACATGCATACGTACTTATTATACGTATATCACATGCCGACTGGCCAAAAAAAATGAATATTTTTTATTTTTTTTAGAAAAACTCTGGCCTCTTGCATAAACGCCGTTCTCTAAAGAGAACAATATTTTGTCTTTAAACTGTCTAAAAAATCGTAAAAGATTAGTCTTTATAATATAGTTATAGAAAACCTATAACAAATAAATTAAAAACAAGGAAAAAAAATGAAAAATTTAGAAAAAATAATGATGATGATATTCATCTTGTTACTCATAACAAGCATGAATAATTGCACAAGCACAACCACTGACGATGAGACTATTGAAGATGCTCAGAATACAATATCAGGAATTGTCTCAAAAGGGCCAATTAATGGCGGCACTGTAAGCGTTTACAAGCTTAATGAAAATGCCAGCCGCGGCGAGCTTCTAGGAACAACAGTTTCAGCCGCAGACGGCTCTTATTCAATTGCAACTCAATACGAAGGGGCAATAGAAGTAGTTGTTACCGGCGGTACTTACAGTGATGAAGCAACCGGCCAAACAATTACATTGCAGGCAGGCTATGAGATGAAAGCTTTTATTGCCCAAGTCTCGACACAAACAAAGGCTTCAGTAACAGCTTTAACGACTATTGCAGCTGAAAACGCGTATGCTTATGCCTATGCGAACACAAATAGTTTGTCATTAGCAATATCAGATGCCAACGCAAAGGTTGCAACGGCATTCGGCTTAGAGGGCACAGATATAACAGAAGTAGAACCGACAGATTTGACATCAGCTGAAGCAAAGGGGAACACTTTTCAGCATGCTGAAAAATATGGCGCTGTTTTAGCGGCCTTAAGTCAATATGCTGAAGATACGGGACAGTCTGCTGAAGATGTACCGGCCCTAATAGCAATTATGGCTGAAGATTTTCAGGATGGTGTGTTTGACAACAAAAATGCCCAAGGACTGGCAATTGAATCTACAATTGCCTTGACCGCTGAAGAATGTATTCCAAATATGAATACATATATGAACAGCTTTATGGGAAGTACAGAGAACAAATCAGGTTTCTCAGTGAAAAATATGAACGATTTTAACAACTCTCTGTAAACCATTGTTTACCGGACCTTTTCATAAAAGGTCCGGTATTGTTTTGCGCGCATGAGAAGTAATGCCATAAAAGAATGTGTTGAATTTATTTTTTTAAGATAATACAAATAAAATGGAATCATCAAAAATTAATATCTATGAATATATTGATTATAGAGAATATTTGTCTGACCGATATGAACATGAAAAAAAAACAAATAATCTCACATTAAGACTTCTTGCCCGAAAATCGGGGTTTAATTCTCATTCATATTTTAAACATATTTTAGAAGGTAAAAAATCTGTCTCAATATCTTCTGTTTGGAAAATTGCGAAAGGATTTGATTTACCAGATGATGAAACAGAGTTTCTAGAGAATCTAGTTCGTTTTTCTCAGGCCGAAAGTACTGAAGAAAAAAATGATATCTACAAAAAGATAATGAAAAAAAGGCCTAAGAGTGAATTCACACAAATTGAAAAAGATCACTATATTCTTTTTTCAAATTGGTATGTCATTGCTATAAGAGAAATGATTGCTCTGCCTGAATTTAAAGAAGATTATTCGTGGATCTCTAAAAATATCATCCCCAACATTACAAGAAAGGAAGCAAAAGAAACTATCGATTTATTACTTCGCCTTAAACACGTGATACGGGACAAGAACGGCAAGCTAGAACAAAACGATAAATTCATAACAACCGGCAGTGAAGTAAAGTCATTTCACATTATCAATTATCATGATAATCTTCTTAAACTTGCCTCATTGTCAATGAGAGAAACAAGCAAAGACTGGAGAGATATTTCATCATTATCATTTCTGGTTAACAAAGAAGAATATACCTATATTAAGCATAAAATTATTGAATTTAGAAGAGAAATAGGTCAGTACTTAAAAGACAGAGAATCTAAAATATTTCCTGACGATATTACAGGAACAGAAAAAACTCTATACAATCTAAATATGCAATTATTTAATACATCAAAAATTTACTGGAGAAAATAAATCAATGAAATTTAATATATACATAAAGCAAATCTTATTAAAAATATTTATCAAAATTATTTTTCTATATTCAGTATTATTTTCTATTCATTCATGTTTTACAGAAGTTGGCAACCCCGAGCCAGAATACAGCATTTCAGGAACCGCAACAAAAGGACCAATTTCAAATGGTATTGTTACAGCGTACTCTCTTAAGGCTGATGGTACTTTAGGCGTAAAAATTGACAGTACAACAACCAACGAAAACGGAGAATTTTCTTTTCTATATTCAGAAAGTTTTAAAAACCCGGTAGCGTTCATACTTACCGAAGGTTTATTTAAAGACGAAGCTACTTCTAATAATGTATATTTTGAGAAAGAAGAAAATTTGCGTACTTATCTTCCCTCTATTTCTACCGAACAAGAAATTTCAATAACTGCGCTTACCGAAATTGCGACAAGCTGCTCTTTAACAAAAGTACAATCTGGCTTAAGTATCAACAACGCGTTAGAATATGCTTATAATGATATTGCCCAAAAGTTTGGTCTTTCTAATATTACAATGACGCCTGAAAATCCATTTAAAGGAAATTTAGATGCTACAAAACAAGAATCAAAGTATGCGCTTATTCAGGCTGGCTTTTCAGAATACGCGAAAATAAATGGAGCGAAAAATACAATTTCTGTTGTAAAGGCCTTCGCTTTAGATAATGAAGACTGTACCTTTGATGGCAAATCTTTTTCAAATACTATTATACTTGAAGGTACAAATAACAATTTTGCAGCTGATGCATATCAGAAAGGTTTAAAAGAAGCAATTGACAGCTATATATCTTCCAGTCAGAATACAACTGGCATCAAAGCATATCCCGGCAATGGCAATAAAAATAGTTATGGATACTAAGAAAAATTATCTTGATTCTGCCGCTTTTCGCACCATAGACAGACATTTTTTTCCAAAATTCTCTTAGGGAAAAGAAGAAAAAGTTTGGCATTACCTATAACTGCATCACCTAGGGGAGTGCTTCGCCCAGCAATTGCGCTAGCGCAATACCTTGTAACGCAAGCTCGCTTAAAGAACCCCTTTTTACGGGGTTCGACGTCCACGGGAACACAAAAAAAGGGAGGCACAAGGCCTCCCTTTTTAACTGCGTCCCCTAGGGGAGTCGAACCCCTGTTGCGGGAATGAAAATCCCGAGTCCTAACCACTAGACGAAGGGGACAATTTTATTTACATTGTCTTATCTTCTGTAAATTTGAGACGCCCGGGACTCGAACCCGGGACCCACTGCTTAAAAGGCAGTTGCTCTACCGACTGAGCTAGCATCTCTCACTTAGTTTCGTTTTTTATACGTAACCTTGTCACTTATACTTAATAATTTATATATAAGTATCTCAATTTGTTTTAGCAACTAGCCTTTCTTGACTAGCATACGAACAGGCAAACAATTTTTTTTTTTTAAACCCCTCGTCAAGAAAAATAACATCATAATGTCTGATTCTTTTTCATATCGGGTTTAACATAAATATCTTCAGCAATATGCTTATCTAAAGCTAATGTAGTGCTTCCTATATTAATAACTACGGATGGTCTTTTTTCTATTAGCGTAACCACTTCTCCCGGAATAATACCTAAATGCGTTAAAGAAGCATCTATATTTTGAATATATTTAATAACTCCTTTTTCACTTAAAGAAAGATCGGTAAGTTTTAGTAAAACAGGCTTTACGGATGTAAGTTTTCTTTTACAGCAGCTTCCCGGAGGAATTTTTTCTCCTGATAAAGAACGCCCCGGATGACCCAAAAAGGTACATAAAGAGTCTAATGTCTCAGATTCTATTAAATGTTCAATAAGTCCAGCCGCTTTTTGAGCGTTTTTATGCGATAGACTTAATACATCGGCCATAAATCTCATACCAATTCTATAAGCTCTAACTATTGTTTCACCAAGTTTAAAACCGCTTTTTGTCAATTGAATTTTATTTGATGAAATTTTAATATAGTTTTTCTTTTCAAGTTCATTTATAAATGATGATAAATTTGTATTCTCTGAAACCTGTTTTTCAAGCTCATGAAAAGTTACAGATGTATTCTTTTTTTTATTTTCTAGAATACTATAAAGCCTACCTAGTATCTGTTCTAAATTATATTGAGCCCTGTCATGAAATTCAATTTTTTTCATTAGTTTATTGTACTTACCAATATTTAGAGCCGGGTTTTGCTTTATCTTTAATATCATTTAAAGAAGGAACCCAGCTTCTTTTTTTTCTTTCAGGAGAAGTACCATTTGAACTATTTTCTGCCTGCGAACTGTTATCAGGACTGCTGTTTATATCTGAAGAACTACTATTTACATCAGAGCTATTATTATCCATAGATGAGTTCTCATCTGTATTGTCAGAATTTCTTTCTTCTATTTGAGATTTTATTTTTTCACGCTGCTGCCTCAAGTTATCCTGCGCGGGATTTACGTTTTGCATAGAGGGAGTCCTAGCGCCAAGAGGAGGCCGCGGTCTTGACATTTCAGAATTTTCATCCATGGGATTACTCATTGGCCCCTGCCTTGCTCCAGATGACCGTTTTAACATAGGTCTTGGGTTTTTCAAGGTGCCGGTAAGCGTAATTTGTATAGAACCATCTGGCTGTAAATATCCCATTGCCTGAATTAATTCTTTAATGCCATCTTCTTTATACCTTTCAAATAAAGCGGGCGCTGGCATTATTGTTACCATACAGTTTACGGCACCCTGCGAAGTAAATTTTATATTTCCCGTTATATTTATTTTTGCGTCAGCGCCTTCAATTAATGCTTTTTTTATTTGAAATATATTGTCTTTTAAGATGCCATCTAGATATACTTTATCAAACAAAGTTTCGAACTCTTTGCCAATCATGGGCAGTTCTTTATATGATGCCTGTACTTGAGAACCATTTAACCTTATTTCACCAAGCCATAAATCTTGCTTTTTAGTTACATTTTCAAGCATGCTTTCGATATCCCAAGCGCCTCCTTTTATTATTAAACTGGCCATTTGAAATATTAATCCGTTTATTTGGGCTTCAAGGGATAATTTATCTGAAAAAAGAAATTTCAATACCGATATATCACCCGATATATCTTTTACTTTAATTTCATTTATATCTTCAGAAGCTCCTTTATCTAAAGGAATTTCTATATTTTCAATATTAAAGTTACCGCCTAAAGTTAAAGCAATATTTGAGACACTTATATCGGTACCTGTTTTATTTATATTATTTAAGCCTTGTTCCGCAATTGAATCTAAAGGAAGAAAATACAGCATCCCAAATAAAAAACTTACAATACCAGCAAAAAGAGGGCCCAGTTTTTTATACCACGATTTCTTTTTTACAATTTCTTCTCCATCATTTTCCTGAGCATCAAAAACAGGTGAATATAAGACCGGCTCTACGGTTTCAGTTTGATTTTCTATTTTTTCTTCCATATTTTATTTCTTCTTATAACCCGCTACTTTTATATTAAAATAATACATCCCCGGCTTTCTTCCTATTTTTCTGGCGGTAAATTCTTCAATTTTATAAGGTGATGACGGATCATTTTCGATTTGTTTTATAAACTGCATTATCTGTTCAGCCTCGGTTTCTCGAAATGTTATATTCAGCTGTCTTTTAATAAATTTATTTTCAATAGGGTTGTCAGAAGAACTTAATGTCGCTATAGGCTTTAAACCAAGATTCGTTAATATACCTTCAATTCTAGGTACCATATTGTCTATATTTGCGGGCGAATCACTTTTAAAACCTTGAAGTTTTTGATACTCTAAACCTAAATCTTCTAAAATTTTTTCTTCTTTTTTTAAAGCTTCTATTTGAACATCAATATCTAAAATATTCTGTCTTATTGCTTTTATTCCTAAAAAACTTAGCAGAAGAAATAAAATTCCTCCTCCGGCGATGATAAAAATTTTTTCTCTTGTCGTAAGCTGCATCTTAACCCATTTCTTTTTTTTCTGCTGTTGGCTCTAAAATCAATGTAAATTTTACAACGGTTTTGCCCTCGGCAGCCGGCATTGACCTTTTATTTTTAGTTTCCACTTTTTGATAATTACCCGAATCTGTCAGAGATTTTTCAAAATCTGTTAATGCCTGAAAATCGGCAATTGACCCTGTTAATGTTATTTTTTTACCATCATAATTTATATTTTCTATATCTAAACCAGAATCAGCCGGAATAAATTGATGTAAATCGACTAATACTTTAGATACCATGGGAGTTTCTTGAATAATTCTAAATATTTCTGTATTTTGTTTTTCTTTTTTTACAATTTCGGTTGCTTGAGAAATTAAAGTTCTGTCTGTTTTAATATTTTTTTTATTAAAATATTTTTGAAAAATATTTTTTTGGTTTTCTTGATACAAGTCTATTTTATAAGCCTTTTGATTATACTCTAAAAAAATCGATACAATAAAAAATAAAACACCAAGAGATATACTTATCAGCATACCAAGGCTTTTTTTGCTTTCAAGTGATCCTGCTTTTTTAATATCACCTTTAAAAAAATCAAGTTTTTTAGAAGACGCCTGTGCCATACCAGCGCCTATCGCAATAGCATAATTTCGTGAAAAGATAGAAACAGGTGTTTTTTGATAAGGAAACGGTGATACGGTTTTTTTAAGTTTATTAGAAAGTATATTCTCAAGAAAAATCTGGTTTTTAAGCTCTGTGCTTAAAAATATAGGCAATTCTTCTTCTGGTTTTTCACGTTTATAAGAAGCATTTCTTTCACTCGATAAAAGCTCGTTAGCTATATCTTCGCCAAATTCATCAATGGTCTGCATAAAAAGTTTAGCCTGGGCCCTTGTTACCTGAAAATGTTTTTTGTAAAAATTGTAATCAGGATTCTGGCCATCTGATTTTGGCATGCTTAAAAGAAGATTTTCACTTTCAGCGAGATTTTTTTTCCATTTTTGAGCCAGCCATCCTACCAGTACATCATAGCCGGCTGGTAATATTCTTGAAAAGATCCATTTATTATTTTCAATTACAAGAATATAAGTCATTAATGAAGAAATATGCACAATAATTCCTGATGTTTTTTCGGTACTAGGGAAAAGGTGAAATAAAGAATCATGCGGAGCGTAAATACCTTTTATATGAAACATATTTTTTTGAAATAATTTAATATATGAAAGAACGCTTTCTTTCTTGGCACATGCCGCTAAAATATTTGTTTTATTATTATCAATATCAAGGTATGAATAATAATCATAAACAATATCATGAATATCATAAGAGATTAAAGATTCTAGTTCAAATGGCAGTATTTCTTTAACTTTTTTCTTATCAATAAAAGGCAGTGACAGCTCTCTAAAAAAAATATTTTCAACCGGCAGATTAAAATAAATACCGTTATTTTCTTTAAAATTATTTTTAACAAAGTCTATAAGCTCATCTGTGCGTCCCGCGTTATCTTCAGTAGTGAACGCATGGGTATTTGCTTCTAAAAATGTTTTTCCCTTAAGAGAATTCTTATAGTATACGCCTTTTACTTCTTTATGGCTTATTTCTAATATTACGGGATTTTTTGCCATTTGTTTTATTCCAAATATAATGCGAATTTTTTTGCCGACGCATCATAAATACCCATTACATGGGCAGTTTGTGAGTCCAGAGACGCCTCGACAACTATCTTATATACGGTTTCTTCGGTTGTAACTAAGCCTAAATCTAATAATTCTTGAACTAAAGATTTACCGCCAATTGAAGGAACATTTAACTCACTTATATTTTTTATTTCGTTTATATCTTTAAACCTACCCACTTCATCTCTTTTCATAATAATTGCTTTAGCGGCTTCGGGGGTCATAAACTCAGAAAGTGACAATAATACGTGATAAGGAGCGCTGTTAATGTTTATTTCATTCGCCTTTTTGCCAGCTTTACCTACCTTATCCGGTTCAACAGGAAGGTAAACCGTAATATTGTTCGCTAATATAAAATCTTCATCTGTTATAGTCACTTGTTCTTCTTCTGTAAGAAAATCGTCTGAATAAAGCTCTTTTTCTTCTTCTGTTCGCAAGTCTTCATATATTATCGACTGTGTAAATCCGGGAATTAACAACAGCTCTTCAACAGAGTGAATTCTGCCGTTTTTTATTCTTCGGGGCGGATTCATTCTTTCATAATCATTTTTTTCAAAACCTCTGGGCATTGAATCATCATTTTCATCAATCCAGTCGACCACGGCATCCCATATTTCATATGAAATACCCAATCTCTCAGAAAGACGGTTAAATAAATCTCTAACGCTTTGATCTTCTTCATCGCTGTAAAAGTTTACCAGTCTGTTTATATTTAATTTACCGCTTTCTTCTTCAATTCGAAAAGAAATCATCCCCCCCCCAAAATTAACGGGAGGCAGACCTTCCATAATACCATAATCATATAGAATATTCAAATCGATCTGCTGCAAAACCATACGAACTACATCCATCCCCCCCTGCGCTAAATACCGCGCTTTTGTATGCCCCGCTTCATGAGAAGCCGATTTATACTCTTCCATTGCTGAAGAAAAAAAGACCATCATGCTTGAAAACATTAAAGTAACCACTGTGATAGTAAGCATTAAAACCAGATAACCTTTGTTATTCTTTTTTGTATTCATTTTCAGCCTTTTTTATACTTTACCTTTAATAAATTGTCAATAAAAAAAAGATTTGACATATGATAAATCAAATCTTAAAAAAAATCAGTTACATTTCAGTTTCATAAATTATAAAATATGAAAGATATCAATCGGCAGCAAAAAGACATGCGAAACGCTCTTTTACAAATGAACCTCTGGCCATGGCCGCTTGACACCGGCTTTTCTTTGTCTGTGGTAAAAAAAAGATACTATGAAATGGCATTTCATCTGCATCCCGATAAAAAAGGAAGTAAAGAAGAATTTATAAATTTAAGAAACGCATATGACTTTTTAGTTGAAAATTACAATAAAAATTCTCATGTTTTCAATGAGATTTTTTCAGAAAAAAAAGCTCAAGCGCCCTCTGACGAAGAAAAACAAAATAATAAAGATGAGTCAGAAGAAATTTTTCAAATTTATAAAAAAGCAGCGGCACATTATTCTAAAGCTCTGGAAGAATATTTTGATAAAACAAAGCAGGTAAATTTAAACGCCAATGACGAGAACTACCTTAAATTAAAAGAAAAACTTAAATACTGTAAAGACCTGTTAGCGAAGGTCATAAAAAGCGATCCCAGCGGCATTTGGGCATCTGACGCAATCGAAAAAATTGCCCGTATAAACGTATGGCTTCAAAATGAAAACCATCAATAGTCCTCATCATTTTTTTTAATTATATTCAATGCTTCTTTTGAATTCTTCGCGCTAAGCAGGGTTTTAATCATATCTTCATAATGGAGCGCTCTGGTTATACCCGATAAAACGCGTATATGCCTTTGAAAATCATTCTTAGGAATTAAAACAAGAACAATAATATATACTTTTTTATGATCTATCGCTTCAAAGTTTATGCCAGAGGGTAAAACAGCCATAGAAGCTGTTTCTTCTTCTATAAAATCAGCTGAAGCATGAGGTATTGCTATACCATCGCCAATACCCGTTGTCATTGAAATTTCACGTTCTTTAACAAGACGTATAATTTCAGATTTTTTATCTTTTGGAATATTTTTGTTTAATACTAAAAGATCTACCAAATACTCAATTATTTTCCATTTATTTTTTACAGATACGGTATCTGGCCAGTTTGTAATTATGGTTTCGGGGGTAAGAAGTTGAAAAAGCTTCATGTTACCCCCATTCTTTTAATCAGCTTCTTTTATTGTATAGATTTCGTCTTTAACAGGAAGTTCTCGTCTTAAGTTTTTTATAAACGGGTTTGCCTCACCCATAGGATTATAATCAGGACATTCTGTTTGAACTCTTCTTGCTACCGTAAAGTATTTGTATTGCTTTTCTTCACCAGATCTTTTGGCCCATCGTTTTTTTTCACACTTTACTCTTAATACATATTTTACGTTATCTGGCTCAAAAACTCTTACAACAAGACAATGATCACAGTTCGCGCAATATACTTTTTCTTTCATTTAGTTCTCCTATGATTTATATGAGGTTTTTTTTTAAAAAAGAGACAAACTGTCAAACATTAAAGTAATACAATTTTGTTTTTAGGCAAATCAAAAATTATCATTGACGCCGAAATTATAAAAAACCTTATATCATATAACAAACAACAAAAATTATGAGTAAAAATAAAGAAAAATATTATATTAGCACACCCATTTATTATGTTAACTCCCATCCGCATATAGGACACGCATACACTACAATAGCCTGTGATACCATGGCCCGTTATCAAAAACTTCTTGGCAAAGATGTTTTCTTTTTAACAGGAACAGATGAACACGGCGATAAAATAGTAAAGGCCGCAACGCAAAGCTCAAAAACCCCTGAAGAATATACAAATGAAATATCTAATGAATTTAAAAAAACATGGGAAAATCTTCATATTTGCAATGATGATTTTATTAGAACCACTGAAGAAAGGCATAAAAAGGTCGTTCAAACTATTCTAAACCGAATTTATGA
This sequence comes from Spirochaetia bacterium, assembly GCA_029880285.1. GTDB lineage: Bacteria > Spirochaetota > Leptospiria > Turneriellales > JAOUOS01 > JAOUOS01. Next base: position 41,460 of record JAOUOS010000017.1, on the reverse strand, counting down.
CAAAGGAGATATTTATTTAAGCGAATACGAAGGCAAATACTGCACCGGTTGTGAACGATATTTAACCGAAAAAGAACTCACAGAAGAAGGTAAATGTCCTGATCATCAAAAAAAACCTGATATCATTAAAGAAGAAAACTATTTTTTTAAAATGCAAAAATATCTGCCCATATGGGAAGACATACTTAAAAAAAATCCCGATAAAGTAAGGCCCGAGCGCTATTATAATGAAGTATTAGCCACAATTAAAGAACTTATTTCTCTTGAAGATGATCTTTCTATTTCTCGGCCCAAAAAAAGGTTAGACTGGGGTATTGAACTTCCTTTTGATAAAGAATACGTTACTTACGTTTGGTTTGACGCTTTAATTAATTATATTTCGGGCATTGGCTTTCCTGATGATGAAAAATACAAAACATTTTGGCCAAACTCCCGTCATATGATAGCTAAAGATATTTTAAAACCCCACGCCATATATTGGCCGGTTATGCTTTTAGCAGCCGACATTCCCGTTTATAAACAGCTTCAAACACATGGTTACTGGTTAGGATGGGGAGATATGAAAATGTCAAAAACCCTTGGCAATGCTATGGAACCCGTGTCTTTAAGTGAAAAAATTGGCGAAGACTCTTTAAGATTTTTTTTAATGCGCGAGATGAGCTTTGGTAGCGACAGCCGCTTTAATGAAGAAATTCTTTATAAACGCTTAAATCAAGATTTATCAAATGATCTGGGAAATCTACTTCAAAGAACATTAAGTATGATAAAAAAATATTTCGAAGGCGAAATTAATATAAGCGAAAAAGAGCATTCATGCGCAGGCGAAATAAATGAATTATTTAAAAAGAAAAACCTTTTATATCATGAAAATTTTGAAAAATTTCATTTTCATAGAGCAATTGAAGAAATATTTGAAATTATTAGACGTTTAAATCAATTAATTGAAGAAAAAAAACCATGGGCAATGGCCAAAGAAAATAAGATAGAGCTTTCTGCTTTTTTACACACTCTTTTAAAAGCCATATCGGGAACTTTGTTTTATTTAAAACCTGTATTGCCTAATAAAACCAATGAAATATTAAATTTACTAAAAATCTCAAGTCAAAAGAACTTTCCTGAAAGTATTGGCGATATTATACTTGAGAATGTAACACTAGATACATGGCCCATTTACTTTCCCCGGTTTCAGGTTGCGGCTGATTCTATTTAGCGCTTACCTTCGCCTAATTACGCTTTTACAAAACGGCACGCCAATAAACACAGATAAAACGCGGATTTTACCAATTTTTTTCTTTTTTTTACATCTGTGTTCATCTACCTTCGCTTAGCTGCGCTAGCGACTGTGCTCGATACAGGCATCCATTTCATCCGTTAAATCTGCGTCCCATTATTGCCTTTACGGCTAGGCTGGGCTGGGCTGGGCTGGGCTGGGCTGGGCTTGTATCGTTACGTTAGTGGGCAAGGCCCTGCTTGTCGAGATGCGGTGAACTTTCCTATAGCAACAAGGTTTTTTAAAAGTCTGGACCAGGTTTCAAAAGAACACATTATTTTTAGTTGAAATTCTGTGTGTTTTTTATATTTTTGTTAGAAAAGTAGAAAAATTACATGAAAAAGAACTTTTGTGCGGTTTCGAAAAAATAAAAAGACAGCAAGTATTCTTGGTAAATAAAAGGAAAAATATGGAAACTTCAATTAATATTCATATAGAAAAATTACCCGAAGGAGTCTATTTGGCAACATCACCTTCTTTGCAGGGTCTTATTGCCCAAGGCAGAACCATAACAGAAACTCTTGAAATCGCAAGAGATGTTGCCCGCAAAATAATCGAATCAAAAATTAGTAAAGAAGAAAAACTAAAAGAATTAAAACCTGTTAGTGATAGTTTTGATTATTCACTAATAGTAAATTATTAATGGGCAGATTGTCAGGGTTTAAATACCGTCAGATAATCAAAAAATTAAAAAAACTTGGTTTTGCTTTTGACCGACAAGCCGCCGGAAGTCATGAAATCTGGTATAATTCGACAACAAATAAATATACTACCATCCCAAATCATGCAGGGGATATGCCTGAAGGCACTCTAAGAGCAATTCTTAGGCAAGCAAATATTGAACCAGGTGAATTTCTTGATAAATAACTTCCCATACTTCACTTTATTACGCTATTGCGATTCGCCAATATACAATGCCCGAAAGAATTAATTCTATAAAGAAAGCTTGTCTCGAGTGATTCGCCATGGCGAATTGTACGGTACCAATTGTACCGGGGGCTCATCCAATCAATCCCTCAAACCTGCGTCCCATTCTTTCATTTATGGCTGGGCTTGTGTTCATGGCCGAAGGGCATGCATCAGAAGGATACTTATGCCCTTTAGGGTACTCATGCCCGAAGGGCATTGCATCGATAAGATAAAGCTGGCATTACGCGAAATAATATTATTTACTTTAAAGACCCAATGAAAAACGCAAAGCTTTTTCTATTTTTTCAAGGGTCGCACCAGTTATTTTACCGGCAGGTCTATCAGAAAAACGATTTTTATCAAGAGAACGAAGCTGAAAGCAAAGAAAAACAGTTTCTATGGGCAAACCGCTTTCTTCAGGTTTTATTCTTACATTTGTAGGATAATCATTATCAAAATTTTCGCCTTTAGAGCCGACAACAACGGTTACGACAAGAGGTAATTTATTTATGGCATCAACCGACAATACCAAAACGGGTCTTTTGCCAGCCTGCTCTTTACCTTTTACAGGATTTAAATCTACAAAATAAATATCGCCGCGATTGATAGACATTATATTTATTTTAAACCGTCTGTTTCTGCAATTTTAAATTCTTCATTTATATTGTTTAGTTCTTTTTGAATTTGCGGATCAGTTGCCATCTTTTCAAGTTGTTTTTCAAACCCTTGATTCTCTTTATTTTTTCTCAATCGATGAACAAGATTTTCTATTAAAAGCAATTGGTCATCAAGCGATAGATTTTCTATTTCTTTTTCAATGTCATATACACTTTGCTTCATAAAATCAATATAAAAAAAACTCTCTAAAAATTCAAATCATTTTTTATCCTAATTACAAAAAAAGGTGTCCCATGCTTTGCGTTATTACGCTTTTACAAAACAGCACGCAAATAAACACAGATGAAGCACAGATTTTACAGGTTTTTTCTTTTCCCCATCTGCGTTCATCTACCTTCGGTTAGCTGCGCTAGCGACTATGCTCGATACAGGCATCCATTTCATCCGTTAAATCTGCGTCCCATTCTTCTCGGCTGGGCTTGTGCTCATGCCCGCAGGGTATGCATCGACAGGTAAAGCTGGCATTAGACGAAATAATCTTATGCAAGTTAAAGGCGGTTGGGTTGTTGGTTGGTTATATCTCAAATACCTTCCGGATCTTCAAAAAAATAACACTCTACATCGTTTGCATTTAATTCTTTAATTTTTCGATTAAATGTATCTAACTCCCACGCTTTATAGACTTTTTTAATTATTGGTAGACTCTTTTTTATTTTTTCAGGATAGCTGATAAAAGCAACTATATTTTCAATTGAATGATCTTTTTTTAATCGGCATTTTATAAAACCGCTATAATCAGAATCAAACCAATGCCAATTCTTTTTAACATTTTTTATTTCAAGAGAATCTAAAATCAAAGATACAGGTAGGCTATTTATATCTTCTATAAATTCGGTCAGCCAAAAAAGATATGAATTATTTTTTTCGTTATAATATGACAAAAAGGATAATCTTGAATATTTATTTATATTTGAACCAAAATACATAGGCTTAACTGCTGTACTTCCTTTCAGCAAATAATTAATTGGCAGTTTATCATCTGATAAAATATATTTATTAACATATGATAATTCCTGTCTATATCTTAGCGCACAATCTTTTTTAAATATAAAGCCCTTTACTTTATTATTTAACTCGATTTTATACCAACTACCTGATTGCTTCAAAACCTTCTTGTCATCCTTTAATATTATAAATTTTGTCAAATATTTTAAATGCATTAAATTTTTTGAATTTATATCAGGTTTCTCCATTAATTCAGCACCTTTAATGTTTGAAATGTACCCAAAATTTATTGTGTTTTGACTATATAAAGATTCTGCCAAAGAAATATAAAGGCAAAACAATAAAAATGCTATAAAATTAATTTTAGTCATAAAGATATTATTTAAAAAATTGCATTAATAGTTAAATCCAAATAACCAAGGGTAATAATATATGGCAGGATTAACATGATTACCATTCGTTCTTATTTCAAAGTGCAAGTGATAACCGCCGTATTTACCACTAACCCCACCTGAATTTCCAACACGACCTATCAACTGACCTTTATAAACATATTGTTTTGGGCTAACATGTATTGCAGATAGATGAGCATATCTCGTAGTAAGGCCGCCACCATGATCAATATCTATTCTAGCACCATAACCAGTTGTATGATGAAAATTAGGTATTATTTTGTCAATCCTCCCTGACTCAGCTGCATATATTGGTGTATCCTTGGGGGCGGCTTCATCCCAACCTGAATGAGGATATGTTGTACCATCACTTTTTGTTCTTGTTTCGTCATAGTCACCAGTTCTAGTACCATCAACAGGCATAATAGGCTTAAAACCAATATCATCTTTACTATTTTCATCACTGCCACCACTACTATCACCGCCACCGTTTGGCCCATAACCACCGTTGCTATCAGGGTCACTATCTTTGCCGCCAGTATCAATAGGCCAAAATAATCTAAAAACAAAGCCATCATTAGAAGGATCATCATCCATATAAGTTGCAGAAGTCGAAATCATAGTACTACCTAAAGCAACAAGACCCCACCCAGCTATTGGATTTGCTGGAATCATGCCATAACCAACAACTAATGATACGATACCTGCGATCATACCAACAGTTGCAATTGCCTTCTTACTTGTAACAGCACTTTTAAAATCATCCCAATCATTATACCAAGCCCTGCCAGTTGGATCCGTATACTTCACCGGATTACCCGCCACGTACATGTATCGATTTAAACCCTGCGAATTCATACCGCCTGTGGGCACTATCGTATCCGCTGTTATAAACCTGCCAATATCAGGATCATAATATCTCGCGCCGTAGTACATAAGGGAGGTCTCGTAGTCGCACAGGCTTTCCGTTCGTGAAAGCCTGCGTACCCTCGCTTCTTCGGCTTTCGCCTTCGCCGCTCGGGCATCTTCTTGTCCGGTGTATTTATATCGGAAGATATCGGCACCATTAGATATGGCTGTTCCATCCACTTCTTGTCTGACGATGCCGCCGTAAGGTTCGTAGTAAACTTCAGATACAACTTTTGGTTCTTCACCTGCTATCCATTCGACGGTGGCGGGATCTTTTTGACCGGCTGATGTAATAAGTGCCGTAGAACCAAGGTGATTAGGATTCTCTTTCAAGACATTTTTTAAAAATTCAAAATTCTGCAATGCGATTTTTATTAAATAACAATATCGGATATTCAACAGTTGATAAAAATAAAGATAAGAATAAAAGACGGTATAATTATTCACAAAATCAATATAAAAATTAAACTTAAAATTGCAAGAAATTTTTATTTTTCTTACCCTTTTCAGCTAAAGAAAAAATATCAAGTTAGGTTCAATAACCAACTTTTCCTCTGCCCCCAAATTTAATTCAAAGGATAGTGACATTTATAGTAACCATTTTTACCCGCGGTTTCAACAGGAAACAACAAACCGCAATTCTCTTTTGCGCCGGCACATCTTGGTTCAAAAGGGCAGCCTTTAGGTAAATTTAAAGGCGAAGGTATTTCACCCGGAACAACTTGAAAATCTTTGCCTTTTTTTTGAACATCGGGCATAGAGTTCAAAAGAGTTTTTGTGTAATGATGGCGGGGTTTTGAAAATATATTTTTCACTGCCGATTCTTCAAGTATTGAACCTAAATACATAACCGCGATTCTATCTGACATATATTCAATAACCCCTAAATCATGCGCTATAAAAATATAAGTTAAATCTAATTCTTTTTTTAATTCTTTCAGTAAATTTAATATTTGAGCCTGAATAGATACGTCAAGCGCGCTTACCGGCTCGTCTAAAACCAGTACCCGCGGTTTTAATACCAGAGCGCGGGCGATGCCTATTCTTTGCCTTTGACCGCCGCTGAACTCATGCGGATATTTTTTTAAGGAACCTTTTTCAAGACCCGTCATATCTAAGACTTTTGTTATTTTTATTAATCTTTCTTCTTTAGAAATGCTAAAATCTTTTTTATGAATTAAGAATGGCTCCTGCAAAATATCAAGTACCTTCATACGCGGGTTTAATGAACTGTACGGGTCCTGAAAAACCATGGCTGCCTGCTTTCTAAATGTTTTCCATTCTTCTTTGCTTATATTATGACTGTTGAAATCAGAAAATTTAAAATATCCGGTATCGGGTTTATAAAGTCCCATAAAGATTCTGGCAAGAGTGCTTTTTCCGCTGCCAGATTCACCAACAATACCCATTGTCATGCCTTTTTTTATGGTTAAAGAAACATCTCTAAGCGCGTGAATGATTTTTTTTTCTTTTGAAAAGAAACCACCGCCAAGATCAAATGTTTTAGATATATTATTAAATTCTATCACAAGTCAGCTGTAAAGCTTATATCAATATGGTCAAGAATATTTTATATTACAGCTTTAATTTAGCTCTGGCAATATATTTTTGAGCTTTAGAATACGCTTCAGAAGTTTTTGGAACACTGTTCCATACATCAATGGCTTCTTTATATTTTCCCTGGCGATATAAAAATATCCCTCTGTTTATATTCGCGTTATCTTCAGATGAAGCCGCGGTTTTTTTAGAAGACTCTTTTCTTTTTGTCTGCAATTTTGTTCTAGCTTCTGATAAAAGTTTATTCGTATCTTCATAATCACTCATAATCTCTTCAACAAGGTTAAATTTTTCCATGGCTAAAGTATAGTTTTTTATAGCCAGCGCTTCTTTACCTTCTCTATAAGGCACGGCTGCTTTTTTTCTTAATTCAATTTTTGATTCTTGAATACCTTTAATAGCGGTTTTATCTGTTTCATCTATTTGGTTAACAGACACATATAAAGAGTACGCTGTTTTATAGTCTTTTCTTTTTAACGCTAAATCTGCTCTTTCTAGCCATGTTTTTATCTGATTTTTCCCTTTTTCTTTTGATTTTGCTACATAATCCCTGGCTTTTTTATCAAACGGATTAATAGCTAAAACTCGAGAAAAAACATCAAGACATAAACCAAAGTTTCTTTTATTAAACTGCTCTACACCTTCATCAAAATATTTTTTTGCTTTTAACGCCGCTTCTTTTTTGTTAAAAGTTTCTGTTTGATTATCAAGCCGGTAGGCGCTTAAGTAAGCTTGAACAGCCTCTTCATATTTACTCTCACGCATAAACTTATCGCCTTCCTGTAAAAACTGTTGTCTTTCTTCTTCTAAACGATCAAGCGTATCTTGCAGTAAATTGCGGGCATTACTGTTTGAAGGATCTACTTTTATTGCTTTTTCAAAAAAAGTTTTTGCAAGTATCCAGTTACCCTGATCATAGTATTTTTTCCCGTTTACGAAATCTATAATTTTACGCGTTTTAATACCTTCTCTGGCTTTAGCAATATACTTTTCAACAAGAACATTTTGCGGATCTACCTTTTTTACCTCTTGCCAGCTCGCAATCGCGTCTTCATAGTCCCTTTTTTTATACGCTTTAACCCCATTTATAAAAAGAGACGCTATTTTATCCTGTGATTTTTCTCTTTCTTTTTCGTCTGAACACATTTGTTTAAGTTCAAGTGCTTTTCTATGCTTAGGATCAACCTCTAAGATTTTCGCGATAAATCCAAGAGATTTTTCATAATCTTTATTTTGAAAATATTGAACTGCTTTTGTCTGCCAGTTATCTATAAGTTTACCGAACTTTGCGTCTTTTTGCTTATTTTTTATATCATCAATATATTTTTGAGCCAATGAATTCGCCGGGTCAATATCAAGAACCTGATCCCATTTTTTTAAGGCGGGATTATAATCATTTTTATTATAAAAAACCATGGCTTCTTCATGCAAACCGTCTACCTGATTTTTAACTTTTTCCTGAGCTTTTTTTAAGAACTCAAGTGCAGTTTCATGGCCGGGGTCCAGCTTTAAAACTTCATCAAAATGAAAAATTGATTTAGAAAAACTCTTGGTTAAATTATCGTCTTCACCTTTATTAAAAGCTTTTTTACCCTCTATTAAGTGAAATTCTATAGTAGCTGCCGACTCTTTTCTAATTCTTTCTAAATACTCAAGCGCCTCTTCATGTTCGGGATGAAGTTTTTTAACAGATGAAAATTGCTCCTGAGCTGACGCGAATTTTTTTAATTGATAAGATTTTTTACCTTCTATTAAAAATGGCTTTACTTGAATTTCAAGCTGTTTTACAGCTTTTGGCAGCATTACCTTCGCGTCTTTATGCGCGGGATGGGCCTTTATTGACTTTTCAAAATCTTTAACCGCTGAATAATATTTCTCTTCGGTATAATTTTTCATACCTTTTTCATAAAATGAATTAGCCGCGTCAAGCCCCCTTAACCCTAGTTTATCGGCCTCCCATTCTTCCATTGATAGTTTTCTATATTTTTTTGCGTCTTGATGTTCGGGATCTAACTTTAATGTTTCATCAAAAGATAAAATAGCCTCTTCATATGATTTCTTGCCAAAATAACTTAATCCGCGGTTAAAATAAACATGCGCTTTATTTTGCCTTTCAATATACTCTCTTTCTCTTAATTCTTCTCTTGATAATTCCTGTTTTATTTTTATAAGCCAATTTTTAGAGGGCTCATATTCAGGATTATAATTTAAAGCCTGCGTAAAAGAATCTATTGCTTTTAGTTTATCATTTAAGGCATACTGATTTAAACCTTCTTTATGATGCGCCTGAACTTTTGAATCTACTAATTTTTTTATTCTATCTACATTAGGCCGCGCCTCTGAATCAGTAGGATCAATTTCTAGTATGCTTCGCCATTCGTTTATGGCCTCGCCGTAATTACCTTGAGACTCATATTTTCTGGCTAATTCTTTATGAAGGGCTATAAGTTTTTTATGTTCTTCATCTAACCAGTTAGTGTTTGTTTTAAGATGTAGCTCGGCTCTTTCTCGATATTTCATGGCCAGTTCATGCTCTGGGTTTAATGTTAATACCTTGGTAAATTTATCATATGCTTCTTTATGTTTTCCCTCTGTATAGCTTTCAATTCCTCTATAGAATTCCATTAGTTCTTCTTCAACATTTGTCGCTGGCAAATTTTCAGGTCTACCGAAAGGACCAAAACCTTTTGTATCTATATCAAAAGTTACAGTTACAGCTACTAAATCTTGCACGTAAGAAGGCATATAGGCCGCCGATATATGATAATTCCTGAAAGTAGAACCAATTCCGGCGCTTATGTTCTCACCGTCATAACCCGCTCTTAATTTTAAATACCCTTTGTAGACATCAACGCCCAGCCCTACCCTGTGTTCGGGCAAAAGATTATAATTATGATAAACCGGCATTGTATATACTAAGTCATAAAAAAGCTGAATTTTACGGTCAAAATAATGCAGTACGCTGGAAAATCTCGCGGTAACAGGTAAAGATTCCTGTTCTACGGCAAATTTCATATCCGTTGCCCAAAAATTATCAATACTCAAACCAATATCAAAAAAAGATAAAGGAGAAACAAACATGCTTAAATCTATAGACGCCGCCGTAGATTTCGCGTAATAATAATTAAAATAAAAAGCCTTCAAGGTCTCACCAAAATACAACCATGAAAATAGTTCCCAGTAATGAGAAAATCCAAACAAAAATTCTGAAGAGCTGTATTCACCCGCGTAATTACCGTTTGCATCATACGTTCTTAAACCTCTATAACCAAGATATGAGAATCCTAAGGCGTATTTTGATTTACTACCCGGCCACGCGTATCCTAAAAATAAAAAGTTTTCATTAAAATCTTCGGGAGCAACAAAATTTACCGCAGGAAAAACATACGCTAACGAAAAATTTCTGCCCTCAATAAAAGGATAAAGGGCGGCGGCATTATACCACATTTGACCGAGATCAGGACTTATTCCGCTGGTACCCTGCGACAATTGAGAAGCGGCAGAAATTTCTTCCATATAATAAGTTTGAGAAACACCGCCCGTTACAGCTGAAAGATTATTATAAAATAAGCTTATACCAAGTATAATTACAAATACTAATTTTTTAAATTTTATTGAGTTCAAATAATTATTTTTTTTCTCTTTATTATTTTTCATTAAAAACTAAATCTCTTCAATTCTTTTATAATATTTATCTAAAAAGAACAAATCTAAAAACAGATTTATAATCTTTAACTGAATCTTGCGTATAATCAACTTCTAAAATCACGGTATAAACACCAGATGAAACAGTATTTCCATTTTTATTTTTACCGTCCCATGTTTCAATAATGCTCTGCGAAGAAGAACCGGTATTCACAGATACATCTTTTAACACCTCTTTAACTAAATTTCCCCTGTTATCATAAATGATTAGCGTTACCTTGCCGCTCGATGTCATATCAAATAAAATACTTAAACTTCCCTCAGAAGGAACATAGGGAGAGGGAAAACATAATAAACCTTCTCCCCTGTATGTTTGCTGTGTGACAGCGGTAATGTTATCAAACAATAATACAAAAATACAAAGGGTATAAATAAAAATATATTTTATAATTTTTTTATATCTCATAAACTTAATAAATAATATATATTCTTATATATAAAACGTATAGTCTTTTTTATTAGACCGCTTTTTTTAGCTTCTCATTTTTTTCTAAAGTGTCTGAATCATGCTCTTCAGATTCATCGGCAATAAAAAGAGGAATAATTTCTTCACGACCGTGGTAATATCTGCTTTTTTCTTTTTCAGATTTATCTGGCTCTTTGGGGGCCGTTTTTGGTAAAGTCTCACTTTCTTCTACAGAATGAGATTCTTTTATGATTTCTTCTTTAATTACATCTTCTTCCTGCGGATATTCTTTTTCAGTTTCTTTTTGTTTTATTTTTAGTTTTTTATCAGTATAAGTTTTTTGTTTTTGTTCTGATTTATGTTTTGCATCTTCAAAATCGGTTTTAATTTTATTTTCAATTTTATAATAAATCTTTTCAGCTAAATTCTCTACTAAGTTTTCTTCTTTTTTTATGTTCACAACATCGGTAATTTTTTTCTTTTTCTTTTTTCTTCTTCTCTTTCTTCTTTTAATAAGTTGAAAATCATCTTTCTTTTCTGTTTTTTCTTCTGATATAGAAATTTCTTTTTGTTCCGTAAGTAATTCTTTTTCTTTTTCATCAACAAAAGTAGAAGACTTTATTTCTTCTTCTTTATAGCTCTCTGCCGGCTCTTTTTCTTCAATTTTCTTCGCCTCTATCGTTATCTCTTTTATGTCTTCCTTTTCTTTTTCTTTCTTTTTTATTTCATCCGGTTCTTTATCTAATGTTGTTAACGTAATTTCTTCTAAAGACGGAATATGATCTACCTCTTCGGCGTGTTTTATAGGTACAATATCAGAATCAGGAATATTGTCTTTAATTTCAATATATTCACTTTTTTCAGCCTCGGTTAATCTTATCTCTTCTTCAACTACGCCAGGTTCTTTCTTTTCTTTTCGCGTTTTTTCTTCATTTTTTTCAAATAAATCTTTGCTTGATAGTTCATCAACAATCTCTTTTTCAGTATAACCGCTGTCTTCAGGAATTTCGGGTTTTTCTTCTGTTGTTTTTTCAACAGGAACAGGTTCTATATCTTCTTTCGGTATCTTATCTTCAACCACAGAAACTGATACTTCTTCTGGTTTTGCCTCTTCATCTACGTCTATTGCCAGTGCTTTTTCTTCAACTACAGAAACTGATACTTCTTCTGGTTTTGCCTCTTCATCTACGTCTATTGCCGGTGCTTTTTCTTCAACTACAGAAACTGATATTTCTTCTGATTTTACCTCTTCATCGACATCTATTGCCGGTGCTTTTTCTTCAACTACAGGTTCTTTGGGTTCTAGTCTGGTTTCTTTTACCGTGTATAAATCATGAGGCGCCAGATTAAAAATTGAAATAAGCGGCTCATCTTTTTTCTTCTTTTCTAAAATAGTTTCTTCTTGTTCAACCAGTTCTTCTGGTTCTTTATCTAATTTTTCTTTTTTATCATCATCTATTATTTCTATTTTGTCTTTTTCTTCTATTTTTTTCGAAAGTTCTTCCAATTTTTTACGCAAATCTAAAATACTTTCATCTTTTTCAATTTTCTCTTTTTCTTTTTTTGACTCTTCTTTTAATTCTTTTAATTCTGTTTTTATTTTTTCAGCTTCTTCTTTTAATTTTTGCGTTTCTTCTTTAAGTTCCGTTGTTTCTTTTTTTAGTTCTTCATCAGTTTCTTTTTCAATACTATCTTCGAAAACAATTTTTTCATCTATAATTATATTAGAATCTTCTTCTGGTTCTTTATCTAAGAAGATATTTTCTTCTTTAATTTTATACTCTTCATCTTCAGGCTGCTCTATAATTATTTTCTCTTCTTATCATCTTCTCTTCTTTTTTCTATTTCAATATCTTTTACTTTATCAGGCATTTCTGTTATTTTAATTTTTTTATCTTTAATTTCTTCATCGTCATGAATAAAGCGGCTTTCAGTTAAAGAAGGTATTTCTTGCAATTGCGTAAAACTTTTTTTAACCGGCTTTTCATATAATTCTTTTCCAGATAGTATTACTTCACCCAAAAGTTTTAAAGATTTTTGAGAAGCAGGCTGAATGCTTTCTGCCAGCATATTAGGAAGCATAGTAATTTTATTCGCAAGGCCCGCTAATGTAAGCTGTTCTCTTTGTTTTATCGTATGTATTAAACTTTGGCTTTGTGCCGCAAGTTCTACTGTATTTTGATTTAAAGTAAGCGCCTGCTTTAAGCTTTCTTCTAACCATTTCTTTTGAGATAAAATACCACTTTCTTTTAATAAAACACGTAATTTTTTAATATATCTTATGAATACTAAGACCGCTATTAAAATAAAAAAATAAAGAAGAACTTTAAATATATAAAAAGCAAAAGAAACAGAAGGATATATCAAAAGAATATTAATATTACCCGCGGTTTTAGTTATAAATCTATACGGATACATTCTGCCTCCGTATAGTCCAATATATTTTGTTGAATTTTCTGCGGTAAACCTTTGGTACGCTGCCGGTATAAACGAAGGTGATATAATTTTATTTTCATGATTTATGATAAATCCAAAAATTCCACTGCCCTGATTACCGGCAAAAGGAAGGTCAGGAAACTTCCATATATCCCAAATGCCCTGCATATAACCAATTATTTTTTTATCTTTCTCTACCGCGATTGTAAACCTGTCGACAGCTGCGCTTACATTATTTTCTTCCATTTCAAGTTCTATATGGGATGCTTTGTAACCTTTTGAACTCCAGATAACTTTTTTATTTTCATCTAAAACCGCCCAGCTTGAAATATACCGGTAAGAATCTATTTTTCTAATAACTTCATAACGATATAAACTGGCAAAATTTCCTTTCTGGTTTGAAAGCCAGCTTACAAGAGCCGGATCAGATTTTAAATCAAGCAGATTATTTATTTTATTTTTTGGTAAATTTTCAATATTTGAAGCAATAGAATTTAATATATCAGAAGCTTTAATATAACCGGGTTCTCTTGATATATAATCTATTGAATCCCAGAAGAATTTGTTTTTCAATCGTTCTTTTTCTGTAACTAATTCAACTTCTGATTTTTCTAGAAAAAATTCATTATAATAGGATTTTGTTTTTTCACGAACAATTTCACCAGTATATTTTTCAAATAAGGCGGGCAGTTTATTTTGATGCGCCATTATTGTATAAAATACAACAGATGCGATTATAAAAAGAATAATTCTAATAAAATGAAATATTTGTTTTTTAGTTTTATATAACATATATAAGGTTTTTTCGTTTAATTATCGGCAAAAATCGTTATATTTGTTAGACAATTACAGCCTTAGAAACATGATAAAAGCGTAAATACATTATATTGCTCATGATTTTCAGGCTTTACTTCTAATTATCTTGTGAATGATATATTTTTGTTTTTTTTCATAGAAAAAACTCTTTAAATTATCAGATACGGCAAGATAGCATACATAAAAAAAACCGGCGCTGTATAATAATAAAAAAGGAGAAATAATATATTTCTCTGCCATTATGGCAATAATGAATGTAAATAATATATATACCCCTAAAGAGAACTCAAGTAAGATCATTGCATCCAGCTTAAAATTATTATATTTCATCTTATTAATTACTTTTTCTTCAGTAGTATCAATTTTTAACTTGGGAGTTCGTATAAAAGCAGATTTCTTGCCCAAAATGGCCTCAAACCATGCCTTTGTATTATTTAGGGCAATACCGGTACCAATCATGGTAAGAGCCGGCATATGTCTCATACGATTTAGCCAGTTTTTATATAATGCTTTTTGCGATACCGCGTAAAAAATTACCGGGGCCAAAGTTGAAACAGCCAGAATCATGGCAGCCGAATATATTACTGTTGTTGAAAGAAATTCATTTTGCGTTCTAAAAAATAAAACTGGCAATGTTAAAAGTACATTTAATACAATAAGCGGATGTACCGTATATCCTAAAAGATGAGTGCCCGCCTCTAATTTTACTTTTAATGGATTTTTACTTTTGAATATTTTTGGCAAAAGTTTCTTACAGGTTTGAATAGAGCCTTTGGCCCATCTAAACTGCTGGCTTTTAAAAGCCGAAATAGTAGGCGGCAATTCAGCGGGCGATATAATATCATACAAGTATTGAAATTTCCATCCCTTTAATAAGGCGCGATATGACAAATCAAAATCTTCGGTTAATGTATCATAATGCCAGTCTCCGGCGTCAAGAATACATTTTTTTCGCCATACCCCGGCTGTGCCGTTAAAGTTCATCCATAAGCCGCTGCCGTTTCTCGCGGTATGTTCAATTATAAAATGTCCGTCTATGCCTATGCTTTGCGCTTTTGTTAATAATGAATAATCTTGGTTTGTATGTCCCCATCTCGTTTGAACCATACCCAGTTTGTTATTTTTATAAAAATGAGGTACTGTTTTTTTAAAAAAATCACGAGGAGGAATAAAATCGGCGTCAAAAATACCAATAAATTCTCCTTTTGCTTTTTTGAGAGCTTCTTTTAGCGCGCCCGCTTTATGACCTTCTCTATTTTCTCTATGAATATATTGAATATCAAAACCTTTTTGTTTATATTCTTTTACCAGTTTTCGTGCCACAAACCGCGTTTCATCAGTAGAATCATCTAATACCTGTATTTGTAATTTTGATTTAGGATAATCTATTTGACAAACCGATTTAATAAGTCTTTCAACAACATAATATTCATTAAAAATAGGCAGCTGAATTGTAACCTTGGGCCATTTCTTCATTTTTTTTATTAAAACTTCCAATTCTTCATTATTTGTCTTGCAGTTTTTCTTGTTTTTTAGATATAAAAAAACCAGAATATACAAATGAATTCCATAATAAAACAGAGCAAGAATATCAACTATGTATATTACAATAATGAATGAATAAAAATAATTCACTTTAGAACAACTTTTTCGTTTTTTATAGAAATTTTACAAAAAGTAATTAGAGATAATATATCTATTTATAAAATGAAATGCCAAAAAAAACATAACAGGTCCATTGCTTTTTTTGTCTTTTTTTTCCGTTGTTTATATACTATCACAGTGCAATATAATTTGCGCAATAAAAAGCAAACTAAAGGAGTAAAATAACATGAAAAAGAATATAAAAACATTAATGATAATCTTTTTTGTTTTTTCTGTAAGTTGCAGTACCGAAACAACAATAGATGATTTATCAATAGGTGATTTATCAACAAATAATGTGTCATTAAAGATGAGAACATCAAGCGCTCAGACCACAGCCTTTAATAAAAATATCTTTGAAAAATTTTTAGATATTATCGTGGGCGATAAACTATATGCTTATGATGCTGGTAACGGAGTTGTGATCACCGATTTTCAAATGTCTTTTCGAGACATCAAGCTCGATAAGTTAAACGCCACAAACTCAGAAATTGAATTTACCGGCCCTTTTCAAATTGATTTGTTAAACGATACACAAAGCTTAACCGAAACAATAGGTTCGGGTGAAATCACAGCAGGTACATATAAAAAGGTAAGATTTGTTCTTCATAAATCAACCGATATAGACACAAATCATGTGCTCTATGATCGTTCTATTTACATCGCGGGAACAATCAATGGCACCAATTTTATAATGCACCACGATACCAGCGAAAATATAGAAATTCAAAGCGATGCGGGTATTGAAGTTAACGAGAACACCACCGGTTTATTAGTCGATATAAATTTAGATAATCTCTTAAGCGGTATTGATTTAACTACAGCTGAAGATTCAAATAATGATGGATTAATTGACATAAGCCCTATAACCAATGATGACAATATCAATAGAGATCTCGCGGAATCTTTAAAAGATAACATTAAACTAGTCGCAGATTTTCTTGAAGACAAATAAGTCTTTTTTCATTACTGCCGGCAAGGGCCGGCAGTAATTCTTTTCTTT
Organism: Spirochaetia bacterium; assembly: GCA_029880285.1. Taxonomy (GTDB): domain Bacteria; phylum Spirochaetota; class Leptospiria; order Turneriellales; family JAOUOS01; genus JAOUOS01. The sequence goes on along the minus strand of JAOUOS010000017.1, from coordinate 24,790 downwards.
CATTTTCAAATAAATTTTCTATAATTTTGCATATTTTTTTGTCTTTGTTTATATTTTTGTATAAATCTATAATAATACAATTTTTTATTGTATTATAAAAAGTGGATAAATTTACGAAGCTAGTAACAAAAAAAATCAAAAGATGAAATTATATTTTCATCGCCACATTTTAAAATTACCGAATGTTACATCTAATACAATTTCATAGAAATTCTATTAGATGTCTTCTAAATACTTCGTAACAAACACTCAAACTTTATATAACGAGGTAAACAAAATGATTATGAAGAAAAGTAAACTAATGATATTTGCGTTTTTTACGGTTATATTCGGATGTATTTTTGATATGCCCGAAATTTCAAAAGACGTAGAATTAAAAATAAGAACATCAAGCATATCTGCCGATTCACATACCAAAAATATTTTTGAAAAAGTATTAGATTTAATAACAGGTGAGAGACTATACGCTTACCATGCTGAAAATAATGTTATAATTACAGATTTCAAAATGTCTTTTAAGGGCATTGAATTTGAAAAGTATGATGAACATATTGAAAAATATATTACAATAAAATCATCAGAACTAACCGGCCCTTTTCAAGTAGATTTATTAAGTGAAACTAACCTGTTAACCGAAAGTTTGGGAATAGGTTTCATAGAAGGGGGAAGTTACAAAAATATAAAATTTATTTTTGATAAATCAAATTTAGCTGAAGATTATGGTTTATACAAATGTTCAATTTTTATAGCTGGTACCATAAACGGCATAGAATTTATCATGCGCCATGATACAAGCGAAAGCATGAAAGTTGAAAGTGAAGCTGGGGTTATTGTCGATGAATATACAGATGGATTGTTAATTGATATAAATTTAGAAGATATATTACATGATATTAACTTAAGCGCTGCCTTAGATTCAAATAATGACGGATTAATAGATATAAGCCCTATAACCCATGACAATGACATAAATAGAATTTTAGCTGAAACTTTAAAAGATAATATAAAACACAGGGCGCGTTTACTTAAAGAAGATTAACAATTAAAATAATAATACGCAGATAACAAAAAGATAATTAAATAATTACGGTAAATATAATTTAATGCCGTAATTATTTAATAATATTATTATTAAATAAAGGGGCAAACAAAAACAATATGAATATTAAAATAATTATTTTTATACTAATGTCAATTTTGTTTATATATCGTTCGCGAAAATCTCTTTTTAATATTTACTCTCATGGTTTCTACAGATTTTTCGCGTTTGAAGTCATACTTATTCTAATTTTATTAAACTCAGACTTTTGGTTAAACAATGCTTTTTCGCCTGTTCAAATTATATCATGGATACTTCTTACTTTTTCGGGTATTCTCGTAATATATGGTTTTTTTCTCTTAAAAAAAACAGGCAAACCCCAAAAAGATATTGAAAACACCACGCAATTAGTAACCACAGGAATTTATAAATACCTAAGACACCCGCTTTACGCTTCGCTATTATATTTAAGCTGGGGCGCTTTTTTAAAAAATGTTTCGATGTTAACCATAGAGCTTATTAGCATAATTACAATATTTTTATGGATTACGTCAAAAACTGAAGAAAAAGAAAACATAAAAAAATTCGGCAGTGAATATATCGAATACATGAAAAAATCAAAGATGTTTGTTCCCTTTGTTTATTAATCAAGCCAATGAAAAATATTTTGATGATATTTATGAAGCCTCCACAAAAGGGAAAGGTTAAAACAAGGCTGGCAAAAGAAATAGGTGAAGAAGAAGCTTTGGCTGTTTATGAAGAACTGGTAATGCATACTATTGAATCGACAACACCACTCAAAAGTTTTTATCAAACGCAAATATTTTTATCTTCAAATGAAGATATCGATAAAATTAAAAACTGGTTATCCGTTAAAAATGAAATTATAATTCAAAAAGGCGGTAATTTAGGCGAAAGACTTTCAAACGCTTTTCAACTTATTTTAACAAAATATGATAAGGCCGTTGTTATAGGCACCGACGCGGTCAATTTATCTGAAAATTTAGTTAGTAACGCCTTTGAAAAATTAAATGAATATGATCTGGTTATAGGTCCCACTTTTGACGGCGGATATTATCTTTTAGGGATGAAACATCCCCATGTAGAAATTTTCAAAAACATTGACTGGAGCACGTCTTTGGTTTTATCGCAGACCTTAAAAAAAGCGAAGGAATGTAATTTAACTTATTTTCTGCTTGAGAAAAAAAGAGATATTGACACATTAAAGGATCTCAAACTTGCGAATTTCAGTAATTATTCCCGCGTTTAATGAAGAAAAATCTTTACCATTTGTACTAAACGACATTGATAAAAGTATTGTAAATGAAATTATTGTAGTCAACAACGGCTCAACCGACAATACTAAAACTGCCGCGAGAAAACATGACGCCAAAGTAATTAACGAACAGCGCAGAGGTTACGGCAGGGCCTGTCTTGCCGGTATTGCCGCCCTAAATAAAAAAACCGACATTGTTGTTTTTCTTGACGCCGATTATTCAGATTATCCTGAAGAGATTAAAGATGTTATAAACCCTATTATTCAAAAAAAAGCCGACCTAGTAATAGGCTCGCGTGTTTTGGGCAAAGCAGAAAAAGGCGCGCTTTCACTGCCGCAAAAATTCGGCAACGCGCTGGCAGCAAAGTTATTAAATTACTTTTTTAAAACCAGTTTTACCGACCTCGGGCCTTTTCGCGCCATTACATACAACGCTTTAGAAACTCTTAAGATGCGCGATAAAAAATACGGATGGACCATAGAAATGCAGATGAAGGCCGCTTTTTACGGTTTAAAAATAAAAGAAGTACCGGTTAAATACCGCAAAAGAAAAGCGGGCAAAAGCAAAGTAAGCGGTAATATTAAAGGAATAATTTTAGCCGGAGGTTATATCTTATTTTATTTATTTTTAGCATTTTTAATGTCTATGAGAAAAACAAACCGTAGAAGATATATAAAAACAAAGTAATAATATGCCACAGAAATCACAGAGTACACAGAGAATTGTTCTATTCGCACCGCTAACCACAGGCAGCAAAGTATCTAACAAGGGTAGATGCGTTAAAATTTTTCTTATTACATATATAAAATCAAACAAAGAATGAAAAAATTACAACAACAAATACATTACTTCTTTCCTTATCTGCTTTATTTTCTTATTCCGGTTTTTTATTATTTTATTGCTTCAGCGGCTGAAACAAACTTTGTTTTTTTAAATTATATTTTTTATATTTCATGTATTTTTCTCTGCGCGATTTTGCTGCTACGTTATTATTATGATTTTATAACTGACAACAGAAAAATACTTTTTTTATTTATATTCTGCTCGGCCATGTTTCTTTTTAAGCCGCCTTTGCTTTCTGGCGATATTCATCGTTATGTTTGGGAGGGTCATGTTCAAAATTTAGGATATAACCCATACTCTATCGCGCCTGATAATACCATTTTTAATAACGAAACATTAAACAAAGAAGTAAACCATCCGCGCATGACGGCCATATATCCGCCGCTTGCCCAAATAATTTTTAGATTTTTTTCACTTATTAACCCTTCCCTATATCTTTTTAAGCTTTTCTTTTTACTTGTATCTCTTTATTTTGTTTTTTTTCTTTCGCGAAAAAAAGAATTTTTTAAAGATGCCTACTTGTTAGCGGCATTGTTCCCTTTTTTTATTATTGAAACATCTTCAAGCGGACACTTTGATATTATAGGAATTCTTTTTTTAACTCTGGCGGTTTTTTATCTTTATCAAAACGATGGTTCTAAAAGCGGTTTATTTTTAGTTTTTTCGGTTTTAACAAAAATTGTTCCCGTAATTTTTCTGCCTCTTTTTTTTGTTAATTTAAAAAAAAAACAAAAACTATATTTTACAGCCGCGTTTACATCTGGCTTTCTTTTGTATATACCCTATATAAACGCAGGTATTAGATTATTTGATTCTTTCTCAACCTATTCTAAAGACTGGGTATTCAGGGGATACTTTTATACTATGATGAAATTTTTGGGATTTGAAAGTTTTTACGCGCGTATTTTTTTAGTTTTCATGTTTCTATGTATTTATATTATTATTTTTTTTAAGATAAAAAATATTTCTGAAAATATTTTTTTAACATGGCTTTCATTATTTTTACTTTCACCTGTGGCTTACCCCTGGTACTTGCTTTGGCTTATACCATTTTGCGGTAAAAAATATTTTTACGCGGCAGCCTTTTTCATGCTGGCTTCTTTTTTTACGTATGAAGTTTTAGACAAATGGTTCTGCTGTAAAAACTGGGAAGAAAATTTCTGGCTCGTGGTTTTAAGTTATTCAGCCGCTACAGCGGTTTCATGTTCAATAGCTTTTTCTACAAACTGGTTTAAAGAAATACCTAAAAGCTGAGCTTTTTGAACAGCTCTCTTGTGAAGTTCGGGCGTAATTCTTACGTTAAAACTTCCTTTGTATGACTTATACACTTCTTTTTTCGCAGATTTACATATTTCAATACAATCTTCAACTGATTCTATAAAAGACTCTTTAGGACCTTTTACCGTATCTGATTCAAAGGTTACTAAATCATTAATACCTTCAATTTTTCCGAAAAATATTTCATCTTCAGCGCTGTAATGAACCGACCCGATAAAATCTTTATATAATAAAATTATCAACACTTTTAATTGCCATGTTATCTTAAAATATTTTACATACATTATGAAAAATAAATTAAACAAAACCGCAGGATTAACGGCTCTTTTTATTGGTATTATGTCTGTTACAGTAGGAATTCTTGTTATTACTAAAATATCTGTACCCGATTACAATTTTCATCTTACATTGGTTATTTATAATGTAGTAGCGGGCATTATATCTATTTTTTGCGCCATCTTAATATTTAAAGAACATAAATATTCATTGAAATTATCAATCTTTATTTTTTGCTCGCATTTTATTGTTTTATTGTTAATTAGCACAGTTTATCTTGATATCATTGCCAATAAAAGCATTAAAGCGATGATTTTTAGAACACTTGTGTGGTTATTTATTATTCTTTTTCAAATAAGAAAAACTAAAACTTTATCGCAATCAATGTAGCATCGTCATTTATCGATTCTTTACCCCGATAAGAATCGATATCATTTAAAATTGCAGAATTTATTTCTGCTGATTTTTTATCATCTATTATTGGCAGCATTTTTTTTTCTAAGAATTTATTTAGACGAAAGGTACCGTATTCTTTTTTATTTTTATTAAATTGCTCATACAAGCCGTCTGTAAATAAAAGCAAGCAATCTCCTTTTTCATAATCAATACTTTTGGTTTGGTATTCCATTTTTTCATAAGCCCCTATAAATGAACCTTTTGTTTTTAAAGAATAAATCTTTTTTTCTCTTCTTTTTAATAATACCTGAGCGCAATGACCTGCTGAAGAAAAATGCAATGTATTATTTTTTATTTCTAAAATAAAGGCCGAAAACATCGCGTCTGTTTTTAATTTTTGTTCAAAAATAAAATCATTTATTTTGATAAATTTTTCGTGAGGATGCTCGTACTCAGAAGCATACTTATTTAACAAATCAATTCTGCTTGTCGAAAAAGCCGCTTGAATGCCATGCCCTATCGCGTCAGCCAAAAATATAGAAATAATACCGTTATCTTTTTTTGTCATGCAATAATAATCGCCGCTAACTTTTTGATTTAAAGGAAGATATTTAATATCTATATCGAAATTAAATTGTTTATAAATTTCTTTTTGAGGCGTAATAATATTTTTTTGAACATAAGCCGCCATTTCAAGCTCTTTTTCAAGGGCTGATAATTTTAATTTTTCTGTAACAGCTTTTTTTAATTCTATTGCTGAATTCACGCGAGCTAAAAATTCGCTTTTCTTTATAGGCTTTGTAATATAATCATTCGCGCCTATATTAAAACTATAAGTTAAATCTTCTTCTAAAGTTTTTGCCGTAAATATGATAATAGGCAAATCTGATTTAGAATATTTTTCTCTTACTTTTTTGCAAACCTCATATCCCGAAATTCGAGGCATCATAACGTCTAATAGAATTAAATCTAAATTTTCTTCTTTGTCAATAATATCTAAAGCCTCTTTACCGTTTAACGCCGTTATAATATCACAGTCAATAGAAGAAAGCTGGTTTTCTATAACTTTTAAATTTATAGGATCGTCATCAACTGCAAGTATTTTACTCTTATTTTTAAAATCACTTTTATGAATTTTATCAACAGCGCCGTTTAATTCTACCAACTGCCATTCAGAAACCTCTCGAATAAATTTATGATCTTTTTTAAAATATTGAATTTCTGAATCAGACTCTTTTTTTTGCACATCTTTTTCTAAATCGGGCAATGAAAACTCAAATACAGATCCCTTTTGAAGTTCAGATTCTGCCCAAATTTTTCCTTTATGTAATTCTATTAAACTTTTTGTTATTGATAATCCCAGACCAACGCCTTGATGCTCTCTGGTTTCAGAACCGTCTATTTGCACAAATGAATTAAATATCTTATGAATATCTTCTTTCGCGATACCAATTCCCGTATCTTGAATACTTATGTATGTTATTTTATTTTTCTTATTTTTTTTAGCGTTAATAGTAATAAAACCAATCTCTGTAAATTTAATCGCATTGCCTATTAAATTATATAAAATCTGCTGAAGTCTATCTTCATCTGCGTATACTGTAAAATTTTTTTTTGGTATATTATTTACTATTTCAATTTTCTTGTTATTTAAAAAAGCCTTTATAAATGTTATTACTATTTCGGTAAGAATATACAAATCAAGCGATTTCTTATTTAACTTTATATCTTTATTTTTTAATCTTGAAAAATCAAGTACGTCATTCACAAGATTATTCAATCTTTTACCGCTGGCAATAATTAAAAAAAGATTTTGTCTTATATTGTCATATTCTTTTCCGTTTAATTGATTATATAAAGAATCTGCAATACCAATAATGCCTGAAAGTGGTGTACGCAGCTCATGACTTGTATTTGCTAAAAATTCGTCTTTTAATTTATCCATTTCAAGAAGTTTTTTGTTTTTTATAGAAAGTTCTTTTGATATTTCAGATAAAGATTCTGAAAGTTTTTCAACATTATCAAACGCTGAAACAAACTTTTTAGATAATAAATAAGCCTGAGAAAATATAAACAAATATATTCCAAAACCCGAGATAGTGGGCCATTGAACTATATCATTTGCCACTAAAATATCATTTATAACTGTTAAAAAAACAATAGAAAATCCGGCTATTACAACTCCCGAACCTATTCTTTTATTTTTAAAAGCCTTTATAAAAAAGCTAAATCCTATAGGTATTACTATTAAATATAAAATCTGCACGGGAATCATTGTTAACGTATAAATTCTCGCGGGGAAAATAAGAAAAACGATAAAACTTAAAAATATTATTTTTACAATTGTATAAAATTTTCGAGGAATTTCATTCGGAAAAACTCTAATAAAGAAACCCAGAAAAAAGACTGCCATTATATAAAAAGTAAGGTACTCTATTTTAAGAAGCAGTTCCCAATATATATTATTAAATATTTGAGCTAATAAGATTTCACTGGTTACCATTTGCCTAATCGCTAAGATTAAACAAATAATGCCAAAATATAATATCGATCTGTCATTTTTTCTTAATAGATACAACCCTATATGATATAAAAACATCAATAAAAAACCGCCCAATAGAAAAAAATCTAAACCAGACATTATTATGTTTCTTTTTCTTATAGACTCGTGAGTTCCCAAATAAACAGGTAAACGAGGACCACCTCGGCTGTGATGAAAGTTTGACACATGTAAAGTTATAAAGATATTATTTTCTTTCACCTGAAAACATTCTGTTTTAGGAAGCTGTGCCGGTTTCGAATTTTCTATATTTGTACCAGCTTCACCGCTTTTTTGAATCAGTTTTTCGTTTATAAATAAAGAATATGCGGTATTTATGCTTTTTATATAAAAACATAAATATTCATCCATATGATTTAATTTTAAATTCAACCGATATGTCGCAAAACCCTGCCCGTTTAATTTTTCGCCGTTTAATTCAAAATTATTCCATGTATTTGGCATTTTAAAATAATTTATATTTTTTTGATCTTTGAAAAATTCTTGTGGCTTGATATGTTCTTGCCAATAAAATTCCCATTCTCCTTTTAAAGCAACTTCTCCATTTTTCTCAAAGTCCCAGCTGGTTAAATTAATAACCCCACTTTCGGCTTTTGGTTTACTTACATTATTAGAACAATTTATAATTATAAAATAGATAAAACCCGCAAATATTACCTTCTTTATTATAGCCATTATCATCTTATTATTTTATTAGGTTTTTTTTATATTTATTTTTTATAAATTTGCTATTATAATAATAAAAATACACTTATTAGAAAAATTAATTAAGCTGAAACAACTTTTTTATTTATAAAAGGGCATTCTAATTCTAATACCAAACTTATCATCTTAAATAATTTGTTTGATATTGTCTTTCATTTCTGTGACAGTCGAAATAATTTCAAAAGATACTCTTCCCATTTATTTTTTTTTAATCTCATATCTACTGCCTGCATAAAAAATAAAAAGTATTTCATTTTTCACAATTTCAAATATTCAATTGCTTTCGGTATTACCATATTTTATAACATTATTAGAAATTTTTAACAGTATAGAAAATAAATTAAATAAAACTTAGCCAATTAATAATTATATTCTTTAGCAACACGACAACGCGGATGTATTTTTTTCAGAATTTTTATGCGATAACGTGGAACAGTTTTGAAACTTACCTAAGTGCTTATTAAAATTTCCTGTAATTTCAAAATATTTTTTAAACCGGGTTTCGCCAAGCATAAGGGCCGTATTGCCGCATACTCTTTCGGGCTTATTTTCATAAAAAACATGAGAGCCGTCTAACATAAATTCAGATGAAGATTCTTTAAGCCCCCCCTTATATAAAACAGTATGCCCATAATCTTCGCATCTTTCTTCCAGATTTTTTATCTTAAATAAACGGTAGGTAATTGAAAAAAATCGCGCGTCTTTAATAAGTTTTTTTATGTCTTGATTATCAATTACAATCTCTTTTTTTGATATAACTCTAGGTTCTTTAAAACCTGCTCTAACCGCCATTTTTTCAAAATCATAATCGTATAAAGCGCCGCCTAAACATTCGCCGTGTAAAACAGAATCATTTTTTACGTTGTCGGGAAGTCGTCTGTCGGCATAAACATCTGAAAAATAAAACTCGCCGCCATATTTTAATATATCATAAACTTTTTTTACGACACTTTCTTTATCTTCTAATAAGTTTAGCACGCAGTTTGAGATAACAATATCAATAGATTCATTTTTAAAATGTTTATTTATATTTTCTATTTCATCGTGAATAAATTTAACATTAGGTTTTTTATAATTGAATTTTTTTGTGTGCTCATTTAAATGTTTTTTTGCGGTTTTAATTTGGTTTTCGGTCATGTCGATACCGTAACAAGAACCTTTCTCTCCCGTAAGTTTTGAGGCGATATAGATATCTCTGCCTGTGCCGCATCCTAAATCTAAAATTTTTTGATCTTCTAACAAATAAGGTAAAGGCGAACCGCAGCCATAATATTTTTCGGTAACTTCGCTGTTAATAAGCGGTAAAATATTTTTTAAATATTCAGGCACATCATTGGCGCTGCAGCAAGCCGAGGTAATTAAATCTGAAGACTTTTTTATTTTTTCACCGTAATATTCTTTAGAATTTTTATTAAAATCAAGAGTTTTACATGATGTGTACCCGCTGCCATTTTTGCCTTCAACTGTTAAAGAACCAAAGCATCCGCTGCCTTCGCTGGCGGTACAGGCGCTGCAGTAATTGCGCCACATAATTTCAGATTTAAAATATTTAAAATCGATTTCCCAAAATTTTTTATTTTCATAATTTTTTATTTTATTTCCCTCAGCCTGAGAAAAATCGCAGTCATATACGTATCCCTCGTAATCTACCGATAATAGATTTTTACACATTAAATTTTCAATTGTCATGGGATTATATTTTTCATCTAACATGTTCATGTATTTTTCAAACGTATTATTTTTCTTTAAATAATTTTTATACCGTTTTATGGGAAAATTAGCAATGCTTAAAAGTTTATTAAAAGATATACCGTGATTTTCTGCTAGTTTCGCCTTAAAATATTTTTCAGTTTCTTTTTGAGGCGGCGGCAGTATTTCACCTGCAGGATTATAAACAAGATCTAGCTTTAAAGAATTTGTGCCATAACCTATTTTATTTAATTCTTTTAAAATTTTTATACTTTTATTATAAACACCCCTGCCCCTTTGGCTGTCGGTAACACCAGCATCAACAGAAGGTAAAGAAGCTGTTAAATTTACGTTATAATCAGGAAAAATTTTTAAATATTCGGCATATTTTTTATCGGCTAAAACGGTTAAATTGGTTCTTACGGTTAAATTTTTGCCTATAGAATGAAAATATTTTATGAAGTTTTTTAAGTTTTTATTCATTTCGGGAGCGCCGCCCGTTATTTCTACATTATCTACGGGTATATCTGCCATTTTCATCATAATGCGCGTAGCGGTATTAACACTCATAATTTTTTTACCCGAAGGCGAAGCTGCCACGTGACAATGCGAACACGACTGGTTGCATAAATTGCCCATATTAATTTGAATAAGATTTAGATGGTTTCTTTTTATTGTTTTAATTTTGTCTTTTGCTAAATGAACTGCCATAAATAACTCTGCCAATTATATTTACTTCTTAATATACACAAAAAAATAAATATTTCAACAATAATGACAATAAGGCATGAAAAATTTATTAAATGAAATTAGTAAAAAATGGCCACAGAGGCCACAGAGCACACAGAGCACACAGAGGGTTGGATAAATTTAACACTTTTTCTTTGTGCGATCAAAATTTATAGTTTCAAGTGTTTTACATTAATGCTTGCCGTGTAACCATTAACTTATTATATTGTTAGTACATTGATAAATTCGTTTGGAGATAAATTAACAGAGGACTTATTTCATGGTAATAAAAATAAAAGAATCCTACGAATACCTAATAATGTTATTGAACGGACGCATATGAAACTTGACCTTATAAATGCCGCGCAATCGCTTTATGATTTAAAAGCTCCACCTAGCAATATGCTTGAAAAATTAAAAGGTGATTTATCTGGTTTTTATAGTATTCGAGTAAATGATCAATATCGTATTATTTTTAAGTGGCTTAGAAATAATGCTTTTGAAGTTAAATTAACAGATTATCATTAATTAGAAGAAGGAGTTTATATGATACCTAAAAACCGTATTCCAACTCATCCGGGAGAAATTTTGCTTAAAGAATTTATAGAACCATTAAAAATCACACAAGTAGAATTAGCCAAACATCTTAAAGTATCAATTCAAAGAATAAATGAAATCATCAGAGGTAAAAGAGGTATAACTTCAGATACCGCATGGTTATTTTCACAGGCTTTTGATACAACGCCTGAGTTTTGGTTAAATTTGCAAACAAACTATGATTTGGCAAAAAACAAACCAGATTTTCAGATCGAAAAATTAGTTTCTGGCATGTAATATTGCTCTCTACATCTATCTATAAAAAAAACGCGGAGAAAATGCTTGCATTCACCCCGCGTTTTATATGTTCTATCTAACTGGTAGATAAACTACTTAGTATACTTTGGCCATACCATTATCTTCATTAATATATTCTTGTCTTATGGTATAAATATCAATTCGATTACCATTTAGATCATAGTCAGTGCCCATTCTAAGTATATCACCATCAAAGCTCATAATGGTAAGCATGGTTTGATTTAATTGGGGGCCACCATATTCACCCGTATATGGATCAATAAATAAAGCATTAGCGCATGTCTCATTAATATGGTTCCAGCCTATTTCAAAGTTACCACCGCATTCTGCCGCGTAATATATATTTAGCATATCTATTTGTACCTGATCTGTTAAAAAGAAATCTAATGAGAGAAATGTAATATCCATATCATACGCGTTATATGTATTACCGCTTAAAATGGCATCAACAATTTCAGTTTGTGCTACATCATCCCAGGTGTATGTTAGATTGATACCTAATGCAGTTGTTGTCGTGGCAGAAATAGTGTAATCACCCCTTATTGTATTACCAAAATCTTGCGTACCTTTCGCGCCGCATGTTGAATCATCCCACTGTAATTCTTCAAATATGAATGTTATACCGTCAAAATAAAAAGAACTCTCTCTTGAATAGTAAACTGTAGTACCAGAGTCATCCCATGATTCTGTTTGGCAGCCTGATGTCCATAAACCGGCTTCTACTCCAAGACCTGTTAAATCTTCATTTAAACACATATCGCTGCAACCGTCACCTGATATTAAATTACCATCGTCGCAAGATTCACCTGCGTCTATATTACCGTTACCGCAAACACCTGTTAAATCTTCAAACGTACACATGTCGCTACAGCCGTCGCCTGAGGTTGCATTGCCATCGTCGCACGATTCACCAGCCTGTACAATACCGTCACCACAAGTACCCGCTAAATTTTCATTTGTACATGTATCGCTGCAACCATCACCGCTTATTGTATTACTGTCATCGCAGGATTCTGTTCCGTTTATAATTCCGTCGCCGCAGTAACCAGATACCGCGCCGGCGACAGAATTGCAGGCGGCGTCGCATACCGTACAGGAGGTCTCGCCATAAGCACAAGATTCGGTTATTGTGTTACCGTCATCACAATCTTCATGAATATTTTTTACGCCATCACCACACATACTTTCTTGTTGCGGTTCTAACACATTTTCATCTATATTCAGGTTACAATTAAAAAGAATAAAGCTCATCAATGCAGGCATAATAGCTTTGATTAAAATTTTTATTTTCATATATTACTCCTATTGTATAAATACCCTAACAAAAACAGTACATGATATGAATACATTCATAGTAGAATACTATTATAAAAACAGAGTCATTGTCAATTAATTTTTCACACCTTCATACGTCACTATATGTGATTATATTACAATATAAAATCGATTGACTGCAATAAAAAAAAACGCGGAGAAAATGCTTGCATTCACCCCGCGTTTTAATTGTTCTATCTAAATTTATAGATAGAAAAAATGAACAATATAATATACTTAGTTTACTTTGGTCATAGAATCGTCGTCATTGATATATTCTTGTCTGGTTGTATAAGTATCAATTCTATCACCATTTAAATTATAGTCAGCGCCCATTTTAAGAACACCGCCGTCTATGCTCATTATCATAAGCATGGTTTTATTTAATTCTGGACCGTCATATTGACCATCTTTCATAAATAAAACATTGGCGCATGTTTCATCAACAGCGTTCCACTTTAATACCACAAAATTACCGCCGCATTCCGTAGGAAAATCAGTATTTATATCAGTTATTTGTGTGGTATCATCAGTAAATATATCTACAGAACGAAACGTAACATCTAAATCATACGCGTTATAAGAACCACCGCTTAAAAAGGCTTGAACAATATCAGTATTTGTAACATTATCCCAATCATACGTTACATTTAAGCCTAATGCCGTTTTTGTTGTGCTAGAAATAGTGTAATCACCCCTTACTCTATGACCAGAATGCTGGGTACCTTTCGCGCCACAGGCATCAGCATACCACTCTAATTCTTCATAGATAAATGTTGTGCCATCAAAATATAAGGTTGTATCTCTTGATCTGTAAACAGGGACATAACTATTCGTTGCTTGATCCCATTCATCCCAAGTATCTATTTGACATCCTGATGTCCAAAAACCGGCTTCTGCCCCTAAACCCGTAAAATCTTCACTAAGACATATGTCACTACAGCCATCACCGCTAACTGTATTACCATCATCACAGCTTTCACCCTTGTTTTGTACGCCGTCACCACAGGCGCCATATGTTAGCTCACCATTTCCCTGATTTAAATCATCTAACACGTTATCATCTACGTTTAAATTGCAATTAATAAACATAAAGCTTATCAATAACAAAACGCTTATTTTAATTAAACTCTTTATTCTCATACAATTCTCCTAAAATTATTTTGATTTTTCTTGATTTTTTTAATATATTACCACAATGCAAATCTTACATTGTATATAATACACTTATGTATAATATAATAAAAATTTTTGTGCCGTCAAGTATATATTAATTTCTTTTTAATAGTGCAAGCAAGCATACCTATACTTATAAACCTGTATTTATCTAAAGTTAAGATATTATTACATAAATTTTTCTTGACAAATGTCATTCTCTGCTACCAATTTCTTCTTTAATATAGCTGGTAAAAAGATCAATCTTATAATTCAGTAAAAACACCCGGGTTATAAGATGAACTTTCACAATCTGTTCGTGCGGTTGAAGCATCAAACGTAGGCGAGTAATATATAACTGTATATTCATTCCAAACACAATTACCAACCGCATTAGTCAAACTGCAGGCACCTGCAGAATAAGTACCCTTTCTATATGTAACGCAATCACTTTCACTCATCTCTTCTAAGCAAATATCTGTTGTTAAACTTGCGCCTCCAAAAGTAGAAAAACCATCTGCTGTTACATTACTACAGGAATAAACATTGGCAGACTCATTTATATTTGAATCATCATTTGTTCCATTTGCGCAGTAAGTATTTAATAAAATACATATCACTATCAACCAGAATATTTTTTTCATTTTTAAATGTTCCCCCATTTGTTCAGTTATATTTTTAATTGAGCGACAATAAAATCGTCAATTGTTATGACAAGAATAAATTAAAAACTATATAGAAGTCGTTTATTATATAAAAAAGTAGTTTTCTTCTTTAAATCGTCTTATAAACTGTCTTTAGTGGCCGCCAAACAGTCTAAATTAAAGCCGGGGTTAAGAGCCAAGGTTCTTCTTTTAATACTAATTTTAATTAGTATTGTTATTTTCAGTATTGGTTTTTTTGTTTTAAACCAGCAAACGCAAATATTGCGTGAAAATGTTTTAAAAAACGCCGAGGGCGAAGCCGCCAGCCTTACTTATTTGGGCGCCCGAGCCCTTTTAGATCAAGACGATTTGGCTCTTTTTGACAGTCTTCAGCTTGCTTCAAAAACAACGGGCTTTGTATACGGCACCATACTAAACGCCGACACAAAAAATCCGGCCGCTAAAATTTACGTTGAACCCTATGATAAAGAAGAAAAAGTTTTATCAAATATCTGGCAAAACGCATCTAAAGATTTATGGGAACAATTTAAGAAAAAAGAAACAAAAGAAATTATTAAAAAACAGTTCCCGTATCCTGAAAAGGCAAAAATAAACATAGATGTTTTTCATCAGGCCGTGTATCATCCTTTTATAAAACCAAACCCGCCTTTACTGGGCATTGTTCAAATAGCGTTTTCTGATGAATTTATTCAAAAAACAGTAGAAAAAAACAGAAACGCGTTAGTTTACACGGGACTTCTTTTTTGGGGCATTGGAATTTTAGGCGCTTTGCTTTTAAGTCATTTTATAGTAAAGCCCATTAAACAGCTTTCAGAAGGCGCTAAAATTGTGGGTGAAGGTAATCTTGATTATAAAGTTACCGTAAAAAGTAAAGATGAACTGGGTATGCTGGCAGATCAGTTTAACCAAATGACCACGGGATTAAAACAGGCCAAAGAAGCCGAGGCCGAACAGCTTGTTTTAGACGAGCAGATAAAGCAGGCACAAGAAATTCAGCAGGGGATGAATCCGCAGGAATTTTTAAAAACTGATAAATACGAAGTTAAAGGATTTATGCGCGCAGCTAAGGGCGTAGGCGGTGACTATTATGATTTTCAAGAACTAGATAACAATAGGCTGGCCGTTTTAATTTCAGACGTATCGGGAAAATCAATATCTGCTTCACTGGTTATGGTTTTAATTAAAACAGTGGTTTCAACTTATTTAAAACTTTTTAAATTTACCCGCGGCGACAAAATTATAACAGCTATAAACAAGGTGATGTGCGCCGAATCTCACATAGACAAGTTCGCTACTATTATGATGTGTGTTTATGACTCTAATGACAGGTCATTAGAGTTTACCAATGGCGGCCACGGTCCCATCTTTTTATACCGCGCCAGACAAAAAGTATGCACCGTCACAAAATTATCGGGATTACCCATGGGTATTGACGAAGATAATGAATACGGCTTGTCTAAATTAGAATTAGAACCAGAAGATATGGTAGTTTTCTACACAGACGGAATTACCGAAGCGCGAAACCTAAAGGAAGCTGAATTTGGCCTAGATAAACTTAGAAAAAAAATAATAGAATACGCTCCTTTCAACGCGAAAGAAATTGTAGATAAACTTATTGTAGATCTTGACACATTTTCTGAAGGCGCCCCCCAGCATGACGATATGACACTTGTTGTATTAAAAACTCTTTAGGGGAAGAGTAGATAAGAGTAGACAGTATTAACAGGATTTTCAGGATTAATACATGTTAGAAGACAACTTAACAGAAAAAATTATAGGCAGTGCTTTTGAAGTTCATAAAACATTAGGGTTTGGATTTTTAGAAAAAGTATATGAAAATTCATTAATAATTGAGTTAAGGGAACATGGTTTAAAAGCAGATAATCAGCTTCCCTTAAAAGTACATTATAAAACTCAAATAGTAGGCGATTATATTGCCGATATTTTAGTTGAAGATAAAATAATTATTGAAATAAAAGCTGTGAATATGTTGGCAAAAGAACATGAGGTGCAATTAGTTAATTACTTGAAAGCGACAAATAAAGAGATTGGTTTGCTGATAAATTTTGGCAAATCAGTCACTATAAAAAGAAAATATAAAAATCATGTATAATCCTGTTAATCCTGTCTAAAAACTTTTTTAAATTACGTTTCAAACTTTTTCTTTAGTACGATACTTAACGAAACAATTAAAATTAAAGCTGCCATAGAAGGCAGTGTCACATTAGGATAAAGCATAATTAAATCTTTATACGCCGCGGCCTGGTAACCCAAGCCGGGAATTTTATCACCTGTTGACAAACCTAAAAATTCCAGAGCGGCCGTAGATAAAAGGCTGGTAGGAAAATAAATAAAAAACAAAAAAACAATATCTTTTATAAGAAAAGGGGCAAAGTGTACTTTTAACAAATGGGATTTTGTACCGCCCGCGGCTATGCTGGCTTCTATAAAATTAAAACGGTTATATTCTTTCATTCTGCCTAACAGCCATTTTTGACTAAAGGACCATTCAGATATCCCAATGGCTAAAATCATAGAAACATAACCCGCGCCCATAAAAAATCCAAAAGATAATGCCAGCATTAAAGCGGGAATTGTCATAAAAGCTTCGCTTAGTCTTGATATAAAACCAAAAGCCGCTTTACCTCCCAAATGCGCCAAGGCGAACCCAATTAACGCAAGAAAAGAAGCCAAAAATCTACCGCCTGAAGCTGTAAGCAAAGTTTGAAAAGCTCCAAAAAAAGTTAGAGAAAGCAGGTCTTCCCCTAAAGGAGAACATCCAAACGGCCTGAAATTTTTAAAGCTAAAATCAGAATTACAATACGCGGCTTCTAACTCATGAAATGGTTTAGGCAGCATAATAAATATAAATAATACCAAGCTAAGAATTAAAATTATTGTAATATTATTTTTCATTAGATATATTTATATTTAGAAGAAGGTGTTCCCACGGCTATAGCCGTGGGACAACACAGCAAACATTCTCATAACCTTTTGCTCTATAATTAATAAATCCATCGTTTTTTTCATAATCCTGAAAATCATGTAAATCCTGTCTAATTTTCTTTGTTTTTTCATAGTTATTACTCAGTCTTTGCGGAACTAAATTTCGCGAAATATTTATCCATTGCTTCTTGAACAGAACCTGTTAAAAATACCAGCATTGAAACAAAGGTTAAAATACCCATAATTAAATTTAAATCATATTGTAAAAGAGCCTGTAAAAGAAGCCTGCCTAAACCATTAATTGAAAAAATAGTTTCTACAATGGCGGCTCCCGCTAAATACGACGCAAAATCAAGAAGCCAAAAAGATATTAGCGGCAAAAACATGTTTTTTAAAATAAAAATCAAATGTATTCTTAAAGAAGTAAATCCGTATGCTTTAGCTGTTAGCACGTACTGGTTTTTTTTTTCGCGGCTCATAAATTCATCGGTAAATAAAGCCAGCCTGCAGCCCGCTTTAAGGCCTAAAGCCGCGGCTGGTAAAATATACCATCCGCTAAGCATTGTACCGCCCGGAGGCAGCCACGCGAAAGCCAGTGAAAAAATCCATAATAAAACGAGAGAAATAATAAAAATAGGATTTGCTAAAATAAAATAATTTAAAGATAAAATATAATTTCTTATACTGCTTTTCAAATGACCCGTTATGCCGCCTAAAATACCATAAAAAAAAGAAAATACTGCCGCCCAAACAGCTATTACGGCTGTTTTTTTAAAAGCGTCTATAACCAGTTTAATTACGGGTTCGCCTCTTACGGTTTCGCCAAAATCAAACCGAACATATTGAGAAACTGTCAATAATACCCGAACAAGAATATTTTCTTTTGATTCAAGCTGTTTATTTATTTCTTGTATATCTTTTTCTTTGGCCCTCTGGCCAGAAATCGCCAAAGCCGCCGAACCGCCTCTTAATGACTGAAACTGAATACCAAGAAAAGATAAAACTAAAAGAAGAAAAATAAAAGATAAAATACGTGAAATTAAATAATTCATCACGGCATTATAGCGGCTCGCTTTATATCGTCAAGAATTTGGAATTGAAAACATTTTTTGTTGTCCGGCGGCCTCAACTTCAAATTTTGTCTTATGTTTTACTGGCTGTTATACCCTTTGCATAAAACAAGTGAGGCTTTATCTTTTTTTCGCGTGTTCGGATATGTTACATTTCGCATGGTATTCGCCGCCATAACCTCTTTACTATTAGCCTATTATTTAGGGCCAAAAGCCATACGGTTTTTAAAAAAAATAAAATTTGGCGAAGCCATAAGCGAAGATGGGCCCAAAAGTCACCAGGCAAAAGCCGGAACTCCTACTATGGGAGGCATTTTAATTATCGCTTCAATGAGCGTATCGGCATTGCTTTGGGGCAACTTATCAAACTTATATTTTTTACTGCTTTTATTAGGCACACTTTTTCTTTCGGCGGTGGGATTTTTAGACGACTACCAAAAATCTATATTGAAAATTACAGGCGGCATGAAAGCAAAAGTAAAATTTATATTTCAATTTTTTATCGCTCTTGGTGTTGCATTAATTATCTATTACTTTCCCACCACCCCTGAAGATAATTTAAAAATGGCCACAGATTTATATCTGCCTTTTATCAAAGACCCTATTTTTAACATGGGAATTTGGGCCGTTCCTTTTTGGGTTATAGTTATTACGGGCTCTTCAAACGCAGTTAATTTAACAGACGGTCTTGACGGACTTGCCATAGGATTATCAGTTATTGTGCTGGTCACTTTGGGAGTTTTTTCATATATCACGGGACTTTATAAAATAGCCGGATATCTGCTTTTGCCTTACTTTCCCGAAGCCAATGAAATTTCTGTTTTTTTAGCTGCTCTTATAGGCGCCTCCATTGGTTTTTTATGGTATAACAGCTACCCCGCCGAAGTTTTTATGGGAGACACAGGCTCATTAGCCATAGGCGGCGCCGTGGGTATAACAGCTATTTTAATAAAAAGAGAAATTCTTCTTTTAATTATTGGCGGTATATTTGTAGTAGAAGTAATAAGCGTTATTTTGCAGGTATTTTCATATAAAACCAGAAAAAAAAGAATTTTTAAAATGGCGCCTCTGCATCATCACTATGAACTTAGCGGCTGGCATGAAAATAAAGTAGTTATACGCTTTTGGATTGTAGGTATTCTTCTGGCGCTTCTTTCTTTAAGCAGCCTGAAAATTGTATAACTACTTTTTCTTTTTCGCGGATGTTTTTTTTGCTAATTTCTCTTCTGTTTTTTCGGTTTTATTTTTTGCCGTGGGCAAAAGTTTCAAATCATTTAATATATGATCGGCAATGCCGTATTTTAAGGCTTCTTGCGAATTTAGATAATAGTCTCTATCGGTATCTTTTTCAATCTTTTCTAAGGGCTGACCGGTTGTTTCTGATAAAATTCTATTTATTTCATATTTTGTCTTCTTGATTTCATCGGCATGTATTTTTATGTCGATAGCCGGCGCTATAATCTGTCCCGATATTAAAGGCTGGTGAATCATTATTTTAGCGTGGGGAAAAACATATCTGTGGCCCTTTTCACCCGCCGCGAATAAAATGGCCCCCATTGAAGCCGCCATACCCATAGTAACGGTATAAACAGGCGAGCTAATCATATTCATAACATCATAAATAGCCATACCTGCTGATATAACACCCCCCGGAGAATTAATAAATAATATAATAGGTTCGCCGGGTTTTTCCATTTCAAGATATAATAATTTTTCTACAATAACTTCTGATGTTTTATCGTAAATAGCGCTCCATAAAAATATTTGTCTTTTGTCTAAAAAATTTCCCGCTATTTTTTCACGTAGATTTTTAGTAGAATCTTTATTAGACTCTTTTTCTTTATCGTTTAATATAATTTTTTCAATTTCTGACATTTTTTCTCCAATATTTTTGTAAACAGCGGCGCGAAGCCGCTTGCGGCTTCGCGCCGCTGTTTATTTATTTATTATAACAAAATTTTTATTATTCACCCATAAGTAAAGCAATTTTAAGAATATACTAATGAAAAACTTAACAGTTTTACTTAAATGAAAAATTTTTCTCAATATATTTCTTTAAATTTGGAATTTTTTCGCTAATTACTTCCCAAATAATTTCATTATCTATATCAGAATAACCATGAATTAAGACATCCCTTAAGCCAGAAATTTTACGCCAATCAATATCAGAATGTTCATTCTTAATATTTTCAGGAATCTTCTTAACAGCTTCGCCTATTATTTCTAAGTTTCTTTCAACAGCTCTCATTGTTTTTGTATCTGAAATATATTTTTTATAGTTTTTGATATCTTCTGTATAATTGATAATTTCGTTTATTGAATTTAATATATCTTTTAAATAAACTTTATAATTAAGCGGCATAAACAACGTCTTTTAGAATATGCTCTTTTAAGTCTTCTTTTATGTTTTCTTTTATTACTAAATCGATGTTTCTATTAAAAATATCCTGCAGATAAAATTTTGCGTCCATATAATTATCAAAAGTTTTCTTACCCATATCAAACTCAATAATAAAATCAAGGTCACTTTCTTCTTTTATTTCATTTCTTACAGCTGAGCCGAACAGGCCAATATGAATTATACCAAACGATTTTATTTTATTTATATTATTTTTTATTATATTTAATATTTGTGTTTGTGTCATACGTAAATAATATACATTTCTAATAAACAGGCAATGATTTTTTTATGCTCTTTTTCAATTTATTCTACCGTGATTTTTAAACTCTTTTTATTTTAGCGCCCAATGACTGCAGTCTTTCATCTATATTCTCGTAACCTCTGTCTATTTGAAGAATATTTTGAATTTCTGACTCTCCTTCGGCGCATAAGGCGGCAATTACAAGCGCCATGCCCGCGCGAATATCGGGTGATGACATTTTTTGGGCATATAGTTTGCTTGGCCCAATAATTAAAGCACGATGAGGATCGCATAATACAATTCTTGCGCCCATACTTATGAGTTTATCGGTAAAAAATAAACGGCTTTCAAAAAGTTTCTCATGTACCAGAATATTACCCGTACATTGTGTTGCGGTAACCAGCGCAATAGAAACTAAATCGGCGGGAAACATGGGCCACGGCGCGTCGTCAATTTTTGGTATTTGATTATGAGCGTCTGTTTTTATATTAAGACTCTGACCTTTGGGCACAATAATATTAGTTTGATTTTCTTTTATCTCTTTTTTTACTTCTATGCCTAGTCTTGAAAATACCTGCAATATCATGCGTAAATCATACAAATTAACATTTTCAATGGTAATTTCTCCGTTGGTTAGCGCGGCCATTGATATAAAACTGCCTATCTCAAGATAATCGGGGCCAATAACATGTTCAGCCGATTTTAACTTTTCAAAACTGCCCACGCCTTCAATAGTCAATAAATTGCTGCCTATGCCTTCAATTTTTACTCCCATAGATTGTAAAAATCGGCATACTCCCTGAACATGAGGCTCTGAAGCCGCGTTTTCTATAATTGTTTTTCCCTCGGCAACGGCGGCCGCCATAACCGCATTTTCGGTACCTGTAACAGACGCTTCATCAAGCAAAATCTCGGCGCCTTTTAGTCTATCGGCTTGTAGATAATAACCGTCATGCTGTATATTTATTTGTACCCCCAGCGCCTCTAACGCTAATAAATGAGTATCTATGCGGCGCCTGCCTATTTTATCGCCGCCGGGGCGCGGCATAAAAACCTCACCGGTTCGGGCCAATATAGGAGCAATTAAAGTAACCGCCCCTCTTAAAGGGCTGGTGAGTTCGGCGGGCAGTCTTGATATAGACACCTTGGGAAAAGAAATATGCATTGATGAAGCTTTATTTTCAACTTCGCTGATATTCGCGCCAAGATATTCTAATATGGTTATTAGACTGTTAATGTCTTGAATTTGAGGAACATTATGAATTGTGACACCCTCGGGATTTAAAAGAGAGGCGCATAAAACAGGCAAAGCCTCGTTCTTATTACCCTGCGGAGTAACCCTTCCCGATAGAGAATGGCCGCCTTCAATAATAAATTTATCCATACTAATCGTTTAACCCCAATACATCTAACATATTATAAAGCCCGCTTTTTTTACTCTGAAGAAAACTTAAAGCAGTTAACGCCCCTGAAGCAAAAATTTCACGCGAGACCGCCTTATGCGTAAGTTCTACCCTTTCGCCTTCGCCAAAAAAATAAACCGTATGTTCGCCCACAACGTCACCTCCTCTTAACGCGAATGAACCCAGCTGGTTTTCTGGCCGCTCGCCGGTTATTCCTTCGCGCCCGTAAACAATATTTTCTTTATTATATTCATATTCTGTCATAATAATATTTTCAAGAGTTTTTGCCGTACCCGAAGGCGCGTCTTTTTTATGTTTATGATGAATTTCTGTCATTTCTGGCTGAAAACCGGCGTTTTTAAGGGTTTTCGCGGCTTTTTTAGTTAAATAAAAAAGAAGATTTACTCCTAAAGACATATTAGATGAAAGCACAACAGGTATACGCGCCGCGGCGTTTTGTATCGCCAAAGTTTGTTCGTGATTTAAACCGGTGGCGCCAATAACAAGGGGGATGGATTTACTGCCGCAAAAATCAGCTGTTTTTACTGAACTTTCAGCCGACGAAAAATCAATAATTCCTTCTATATTTGCCGGTAAATTTTCCAGCGTATTAATATTAAAATCAAACTCTTTTAAACCTATAATTTCACCATAACTTTTATTTATATCAGGATGATCAGCTCTTTCGACAGCAGCCTTTAAATTTAGTTTTTCATTTGATAAAGACAATTTCGCTATTGATTGCCCCATTCTGCCCACAGCGCCCACAATCGCAAAAGAAATCATGCATCCGCCTTAAAGTTTTCAATTGCTTTTGTTATTTTTATTTCATTTTCTTTAGAAACGCTCGTTAAAGGCAGTCTTAAAATATTTTCGCAAAGCCCCATATACGATGCCGCGAATTTAACCGGTATAGGGTTTGTTTCAAGAAACATGGCCTTACAAAGCGGAAATATTCTCTTAAATATTTGCGAGGCCCCTTCAACTTTACCCGATAAATACTGTCTTGTTATATCGCCGCATTCTTTGGGAAATATATTTGAAATAACGCTTATTACTCCCCTGCCGCCAAGAGACAATATAGGTAAAAGCAGATTATCATCACCCGAAATTAAAGCAAAATCATCAGGGGTTTCAAAAATAACCTCGGCCATAAAATTTAAATCGCCAGTGGCTTCTTTAATACCGGCTATATTCTCATGTGACGCTAGTTTTTTTATGGTATCAATAGAAAGGCAAACCGAAGTTCTGCCGGGGATATTATATAATACGATGGGTATTTTAGACGCGTTTGCAATTTCTGAAAAATGTCGGTATAGACCCTCCTGAGTGGGTTTATTATAATACGGATTCACAGAAAGCGCGAAATCGGCGCCGTCTTCGGCTGCCGCCCTGGTAAGCTCAACGGCTTCTCTTGTAGAGTTCGAGCCGGTACCGGCTATAATAATAATATCAGATTTTTCTTCTTTGGCTATTTTTGTAACGCGGGCTATAACTTCGCGGTGTTCTTTATGATTTAAGGTAGGGCTCTCGCCCGTGGTACCGCAGGGTACAATGCCTTCAATTCCATTTTCAACTTGAAAACGAACTATCTTTTCAAGAGTATCCCAGTCAATTTCACCGCTTGTTTTAAATGGCGTAATTAAAGCCGTAAACGTGCCCGTTAAATTCATGTGTTAAAATTACACAAAGATACGTGTTGTCGAGAAAAATATGATATAAATTACATATAAAAAGCCCCGATTTTAATATCGGGGCTTTTTATAACCTAATATTTAAACATAATTTACAGAGTTTTCTTATAAATCATGTGTATTTTTATCTTTTTTTAAATACCGTTTTCTTCGTATTTCATCAGGGTAATACCGGTTAAAGTATCGCCGTCTGTAAAAGTACCGGCAGATATAATATTACCATGACCCTGGTACGCGCCTATATTAGGCGTATA
>JAOUOS010000064.1 GCA_029880285.1 Spirochaetia bacterium | reverse complement strand
ATGAAACAAAAGAATAAATTATTGTTGTTGCAACTAAAGGAATTTCAGCGCTTTGCACACTTCATCATTGTTTGCGCTGTGCGCTCTTCGGCTAAATTTTTATTCAACAAAAATGATCGGTTGTGATTAAAATTCTATACCTTCGCCGCCCGCGCCGCCTTCTACGTCACCTCTCGGCAGTAAATTATAATATAAATAAGTTTTAAGATCAATTTGTTGCCGAATAAGTTCGCTTATAGGTATTGTATTATTAATTACTTGTTTGCCACCATCGGGCGTAGAATAAGTATATTCAATATTTTTTATCATGATATAATTTCTTGTATCGCTCGGGTAATCGGGGTTTTCAACAAGGTTAATACAGTCCACAGAAATATAAAAAGAAAATAGTATAATAAGCATTTTTGCCGAAAATATTTTTTTTATGAATCGAATGGTACATTATAGATTGTTAAAATGAGATGTCAAATGTTGTTTATTTGGTAAACCAAATTTACCGCAGAGGCGCAAGGGCCGCTGAAAGCGTAGAAGAAGAAAATGGGACACAGAAAGCAGCAGGTTTCATGGTTAAATGTAAAGATTATTTTCATTTAATACAAGAGATTAAGAGTTTAGACAGGATTAACAGGATTATACATGATTGTATTCAATTTTTTTTTAACATATTTTCTGTTGTTGACAATATGATTTAGCGAGTTTTCAAAATCCTGAAAATCATGTAAATTCTGTCTACTGTTTCTAATAATTATTAATGCAAAATTTTCTTGACCTCTAGTGATATTTTGTTTATGTTTATTTCAATGAAATATAGAATAATATTAAATGAAGACGAAGATGGTGTATATACGGCTGTATGTCCATCGCTTCCTGGATGTATTTCGCAAGGCAAAACGCGGGAAGAAGCGTTAGAAAATATTAAAGATGCCGCGAAGGGTTATATTGAAAGTCTAAAAAAACATAATGAACCAATTCCCCCGTCAATAGAAGAAGAAATAATAGAGGTTGCTATCTGAGTTATTTGCCTATTTTATCAGGTAAAAAATTGTGTAAAGCCTTGTCAAAGTTAGGCTATCATATAGATCATCAAACCGGCAGTCATATAATTTTAAGAAATCAAAATGCGCCGTATAGAAAATTATAGAAAAATAAAACTTTACTGTTTTATTGGGGATATATTTATATCATTAGATATGAAATTGAAATTAATAACAATAATAGTTTTTTCTATTTTTATTTCAAACTGCTCATCTTTAATATATGACTGTCAAAATGCCGCAGAAAATTATTACAAACAGTGTGAGGTTGAATATAAACTCGACAGTTCTATTAAAGATGAAATCATTAAAAATTATGCCGATTCATGTGAAACCATTGACGACGATGATAGAACATCTTGTATTGCCACAGCCGAAAGTTGCTGGGAAATAAGTGACTGTAATTCAGGTAATTACTAGAATTTATTTATTTGATATCTTGTTTTCCTGCACTAAGAACTAAATGTGTCTAAAAAACTATCTCAATCTATTTTTCAATATAAAGTTAATTTGCGGGGCCTGTGCAAAAAACAGAAATTCAAGGTAAAGGCCCAAATAAAAATTCTTTAATTTTTCGAATTTGGCCTCTGTGACCTCTTTATCTCTGTGGCAATTCTCTTCATTTTTTTTTACACAACCCCGTAAATAGTATTTTAAACCGCGATTATTCTTTTCATATTCTTCATGGGAAACATATTAATCGCGCCAATGGGACATAATTGACTGTTGCAGTCTTTTGTTTCAATAAGTCTTTTTCCTTTTCGAACTGGATATTTATGTTTATATTCATAAAACTTATCTATGAATTTATCCAGAACTTGTTCTTTTGTATATCCGTGAATTTTCTGAAAAAAGTTACCTTCAGGATGCCCTATACGAAGAACACCAATGTAATCTTTTTCAGTTTTTTTTATGCAGAAGCACGCTTTGTTTTGAGTTCTAAAAGGTGAATATCTCAATACATTTAAAAGTTCAAGTCTAAAAAAATGATTAAGAGATTCATCTTGAGGAAGGCCCCTCATGCCTAAAACTTCAGCCTCTGTTGCAAGTCTTACAGGCACAAGCCAAATTTCTTTCATTATATAACCCATCATAACCGCTATAAGAAAAATTCCGGCTGCTGCAGAAATAATGGGAGCCATTATAATTATTCCCCATGCCGCCACAAAAGTAACAACCGGTAACGCTAAAGCATATAGAATTGCCATACTTAAAAATTTTATTTTTGAAGTATATGATTCTAATTCAGCTGAAAACGGCATATGAGCAGGAGTTGGTATTTCTATAATTAGCCTGCCAAAAGCTGAACCCGCCAAAAATACCGCGCCCGCAACCATAGCGGCAAAAGGTGCAATAATAATTATCATCCAGCCTAAAACAAAGCTTAAAAAAGGAAGCGCAAAGACCCCAACAATCAAGTTTAATATATTTTTGATTGTTGTCATAATTTACTCCTTTTTAATAAGAGCATTTTACGAATTTTTTATTATTAGATTTCCTGGGAAATTGTTTCGCAAAATAGCTCTTACACTTTCCTCTTTATCTTTTCTTTTCTTAATTAAAATTTAATAAGATTTTAATAGTTTGTCTAAAATAATGACCTATTTATGCCCAGCGTGATTTACAAAAATCCAAACCTTTTGAAGAGATTTCAAAAGAATCTTCTTTTACTTCAATCACAAGCCCTTTATCCTTGAAATTTTCAACTACCGCCCGAATATTAAAATTTTCTTTTCCCGTTATATTATAAAAATGTGAAAAATTAAGACTTCTACCATTTGAAGTTTTTTCATAAATTTCAAGTAATATATTTTTTTCTACTTCTTTCAAAATCTGTTAATACCCTCCGCTGATTTTGGGGTTGTTACTTGAATGGCCGCATCACCTGTTACCGGACATTTGTTTTCACATATACCGCATCCAATACAAAGATTTTCAATAACATAGGGTATTTTTACCTGAACTTTTTTACCTTGTTTGTTTAATACTATTTCGTCTTTAAATTTTATGGCTTTGTCGCTGGTAGGGCACATCTCTTCGCATACCATACAGTTTATGCCCTCTGAGTAGGGTATACATCTGTCCTTTACAAAATATGCAGTTCCTATAATCGTTTTATCTTTATCTGATTTTTTTATTTTAAAAAGAGCATCCGTGGGGCATATTTTAGAACAAAGATTACAGTTTTTTTCGCAGTATCCTAAACGGGGCACAAGCCTTGGGGTAAACATTGCCGTAAGGCCGGCTTCAAGAAATATCGGATGCAAAGCATTCGTAGGACATATTTTTATGCACTGAGCGCATCGAATACATTCTTTTATAAATTCATCTTCTCTTTTCGCGCCGGGTGGACGAATAATGTAAGTAAAGTTGGTTCTTCTATTTGTGTTTATATTAAAAAAAGGAAGAAGCAGTAATGCGGCAAAAAATGATTTCATAAGTGATTTTCTACTGGTAAAAATTTGAGGCGTATTTATTTGTTTGTTTTCAATTGGTTTTTCTTTGTTCGCAAAAGGAACATTAAATTTAAAAGACGCCGCTTTAGAGGGACATGATTTTAAGCATTCAAAACATTTTATGCACTCTGATTCATAGGTTTTTTGGCCGCCATCGTAAATAGCATTCATACGGCATGAATTTTGACATTTTAAACAGCTGTTACATAAAGCGGCATCTACATGTCTTTGAAAAAAAGAAAAACGGGAAACCAGAGAAAAAATAGCTCCCAAAGGGCAAAGAGATTGGCACCAGAATCTTCGGGCTAAATAAGAAAGCAGTATTATAATAAGAAACAAAAGAAAAACA
Source organism: Spirochaetia bacterium (assembly GCA_029880285.1). GTDB lineage: Bacteria > Spirochaetota > Leptospiria > Turneriellales > JAOUOS01 > JAOUOS01. The sequence goes on along the minus strand of JAOUOS010000064.1, from coordinate 1,804 downwards.
GGTATATGGTTTTCAAATTCTACTAAATTAAAATCTAGTACCTTGTCTTTTAATATGTCGTAAACCGGTTCAGATAAATAATTTATTCCGGGTATATAATACAATACGTCAAAAAGTATTCTTATTAATCTATCAAAATAAGCGTATAGAGAAACTGTATACGAACGATAGACTAAAGACAGCGGATCTATAATGCCGGCAGCTTGAAAGCCTGCCAGTGATAAAATAAGAGAAATTAATAAAATACCATATTTATAATGTTTTATTTTAATTATTTTTTTTTGAATAGAAAAAACTGACGATTTGTTTTTTATTAGTTTTTTATCAGATGCGTCTATAGTAATACCCAAAGGACAAATCCATCCGCAAAAAAAACGCCCCAAAAAAATTGTAAGAAATATAATTACTGATGAGTAGAAGAAAGATTCGGCAAATTTTAAACTAGAAAGTGATGTTGAGAGTGAAAGATGAAATGAAAGTTTTGAAAATAAGTTGTATAAAAAAGTATTATCAACAGGATCACGGCTATAAATAAGTAAGAATACAAAAATAAACCAAAATAGTAATTGAACGTAAGCCCTTATTTTTGACCATAGTGGGCTTTTCATACGTTAATATTTTGTATATTCAATTTTTTTATATCAATTTCACCCATTTTTTCTTTAGCCGCAAGAGTTAAGTATTCTAAGTCAGTCGGTTTTTTATTAAAAAGGCTAGTTGTATAAGCGTCAACTGAAACAGGGTTAGTACCCATAACAATCGTATTAGTTTCTTTCACGTCTTTTTCAGTTCCTGATGCGGGGCCATTCGCGGTTAAAATTCTTAGAGCGTCTAAAATTACAAGTTGCACGGGTACGGCTTTATTAAAATCAACGATATTTTCATGCAGATATAAATGAAACCAGCCCCTACGTCCGCCTATAACACCCATTAAGTTTTTCATAGACATTGTTAAATTGGCCGAAGAGTGATGTTTTGCTATGGGCATATTTATAATAAAATCGGCTTTAATTATTTCTTCATAAACCTCTAGTTTGTTTAAGTTAATTCCGTTTTTTATTTTAACTTCTTTAAATTTTCTGTCGTCCATATAATGAACTTTCGCGCCCGCGTTTTCAATGGCTTCTAATATTTTGCTGTTTCTGTAACAAAGTTTATCGGTATGTACAGGGCGGTCAAAAACAGTTACCTTCGCGCCTGTTTCTACGCATTTTTTAGCTACGGCCTCAACCAAATGCGGATTTGTGGTAAACGCACTTTCAGGAGGTGCGTTAAAACCAATATTGGGCTTAATAACAACATTCATCCCTTTTTTAATAAATTTGTTAATACCGCCAAGATTTTCAAGCCCCTTATCTACCATCTTAAATATAGTTTCTTTTGATAAATCTTTGCCTTTAATAATGGTTAATTTACTACCTTCAGAGTCAGTAGTAGTATTACTGGTAGTTTGAGAGAATATTTTTTTATTACCTATAAAGTTTTTGCCTAAAAAATAGGCAGACATTATTTTAAGAACTCTATTTAAAAATTCTTTTCGGGCAAATCTTTTTAAAAAATAATTTTGAAATTTGTGAAGCATAGAATACTCCTTTTAATAATAGAAATTTTGATATATTATATATGTGTATTAATGCTTAAGATGTCAATAATTAAAATTATTTTGATAAAAAATAAAGTGAGTCTAGATACAGGTTTCTTTCGGGCCACAGAGCGTACTATATTGTAGTTGATTGTATAAAAAGCGGCAATACTCCTACCTTTTACACGAAGATCGCACATAGTGCGTCTTTTATTGTAATTT
>JAOUOS010000048.1 GCA_029880285.1 Spirochaetia bacterium | reverse complement strand
CACGCTTAAGGCTTTCAAGTGAAGAATATCCGGGCATTGTTCAGCTCGCTAAGGATAAAGAGAGCAGGGCAAATCTTGCCATACAGTCTAATGATTCACGCTTAAGGCTTTCAAGTGAAGAATATCCAGGTATTGTTCAGCTTGCTAAAGATCAAGAAATTAGAAGTGGTTTAGTTGTTCAATCGACCGACTCTCGGTTAAAAAATGGAACAGTAACAAAATCTGGGATCATTCAATTCGCAAAGCATAATGAATTTGCTTCAGAAAAAGCCATTCAGTCTGATGATCCAAGATTAATTGAAGGAAGTACAGAAAGAAAAGGTAGAATTCAGTTTGCAAAAGATCTTGAAATTGCATCACTAAAAGCAATACAAGCCAATGATAGCCGTTTAAAAAAAGCGACAACAAAAAATTATGGTATTGTTTGTTTAGCGGAGCATGGAAAAAAAATTAAAGAAACTGCTGTTCAATCAGATGATCCAAGGTTAGAAGATAGAAGAAAACCGTTACCACATGAACACGATTATGCTTTAAAAGTACATGATTTTTCTTCACATACAGGTAATATTCATATAGAGTCAGATATAAAAACATCATCTATTTCAAATATGAAACTACCTAATTTAGAAAGTATGCCATTTGGCATAAAAAATAAATCGGGTTGGGCGGGAGGTTTTTATGGTGGATTGATATGTAAAAACGATAAAGAGCAGGCTATATTTGCTGTTAGTGAAAATAATTATGCACTGGAAGCATTATCAAAAAATAATGGAGGAGCCTTATTTTTTTCAGAAAATAGTTACGCGGTAAATATTCCATCTACAATTTACAATTTAAAAAGTTCTAATAAATCTTTAATAGCAGAGGGGTTGGTTACATTAAAAGGAGGTCTAGAAGTAAGTGGGTCATATTCAGTGGTTGTAAGTTGGCATAAATTTTCATCTGCAGTTTTTGTTGAAGGTGATTTGCTTACAATAAATGAAAATAATGAAATTGATAAAGCAAAAAATAAAAATGACATTATAATTGGAGTTTATATTAAGAACCCTTCTTTTAAATTAGGGGGTTTTAATAAAATAAAAAATATCTTTATTGCGGTATCAGGTATTGCTAAAATTCGTATAAAAGGTTCAATAAAAGCTGGTAATAAAATTTTCTTTGATGCTTCAGAACCTGGTATTGCAAAATCCGTTTTAAGTGAGAATAAAAAAGAAATAGTAGGAATTTCACTAGAATCATATAATGATGATAAAGAAAAGCTTGTTTGGTGTATATTACGTTTATGTTAAATATTTAATAAGTATTTATATAAAAAGATAACTCTAGAAAAGTGTTTGTTGTAAAGTGACATAAATACTCTTATGGGAAGTTTCATATTGCTTCATATATAAAAGTATTTTGATTAGAGTTTTATATAAATATTTTATATTTAAAAATTATCAGGGGGCTTGGGAAGTTTTAAGGATAATTTACATTTATCATGCCATCCTGGAGGAATATTTTCGCCCAATCTTATCCAAGTGTCACTTTCAGGAACAACAACCATCAAAGGTTGTCCATATAAACGAAATTCTTCACATGTAACTTTACTATTTTTACATAAAATTTGTGTTGCTTTTGGCTTTGGATAAGCAAGGGCGTATTTTTTATATTGACACGCATTTTGAATAATGGCAATTTCTTCACCATACTTAAAAAATTTTGTATATTTAGTAAAATATGATTCAAATAATCGTAAAAGACGTATAGGGAAAAATCCCATCTCTGTTTGTAGTGCTATTTGATATGAAACAAGTGTCATTTCATCTTTATTACCTTTTTGTTGAGATATAATTCTTTTTGCATGTGTATAGTACTCTACTAAATTAAGTATTACAGAGGATAAAATTACAGGGTTTTCAAACCATTCTTCTTCTTCTTTCGCACTTTCATCTTTTTTAAATGATTGTTTTAAATGATTGTGATTTAGTATCATTTCTGATATATCGGAAGATAGCTCATTGCCTGAAATAGCATGAGCTGACTGAATATCATGTTGTGTTTTACCTTCAAAATTTTCTTCTTCTTCCCAATTTGGATTATTAGTTATAGAATAATCATGAAGTATAGCAGCCTGAAAAAGCCTCATGAAATGGCCGTATTTATAATTTTTATTTACCAGATTTGCCATCAATCCAACAGCTATTGCGCTTACTTCAATTAAATGATTTTTTATATTTTTATTTTCAAATATAATTTTTATAAGATATCCTAAAAAAAAATGATTTCTTATAGTAACCTTTATAATTCTTTTTAAGTCTAAACTTTTTTTTTCAAATAAATATGCCGGAAAAGAAAATTCACCTAAATTTACTATTTTTTGAAATTCTTTATAAATTCTTTCTGCTATTGCGTCTCTTAATGTATTTGATATAACCAAAGAAATTTCACCTAAATTATCCAAGTCTCTTTTTAATAAAGATTTAACTAAATTTTCATTAAGTGGTCTTTTTGCAGATATTAAAATATTCCCATTTTTATCTTTTATTTCTTGGTGTAGAGCAATAGCTTCATATTTTCCTAAAAAATTAGCAAATGCAATAATATCGCTTAATTTTGTAGTAAATATGTTATTATTTTCAAATTGCATTTTAATTATTTATTAATCATAGCAAATAATTCAATTGACAAAGTCAAGTATAAAAAAACTATTATTATTCTTAATTTCATATGGAGCAAGTAATTTCATTTTTAAATTCAAGAAATGTTATCTTAGCGAGTTCTTCTAGGCGCAGAAAACAAATATTTAAAATAATTGGAATAAATTATAAAACATTTATTCCAAACATTTCTGAAAATCTAAATAAAAATATTGAAATTAAAAAATTGCCATTGTACTTTGCTAAAGAAAAAGCAAAAAAAGTAGCTATTAATAATAAAGAAAAAATAGTAATTGCGGCTGATACAATTGTGCTTTTAGAAGGTAAAATATTAACAAAACCCAAAAATAGAACAGAAGCAATTGAAATGTTATCAATTTTATCGGGAAGAAAACATAAGGTAATGACGGGTGTAGCTGTTTCTTATTTAAATAAATTTATATTTTCATTTATAGAAAAAACAGATGTTTACTTTGATTGTATTTCAAAGTCAGATATGAGAAAATATATTGATGAAAAATTCCCATTTGATAAAGCGGGAGGATATGGAATTCAAGATATATTTGGAATGTGTTATGTAAAGAAGATATCGGGTGATTATTGGAATGTAGTAGGATTTCCTGTAAATAAATTTATGCGTTATTGTTCAAATTTTCTTAATTCCCATGGGTCATGAATTTTTGCGTCCTTAAATCCTTTTTTTCGTAATAGACAAGAATCACAATTAAAGCAAGGGCTAAATTCATCTTTAGTTATTTTTTGTGGATCATAACATGACCATGTTAATTCTAACGGTACCTTATTTTCTATCGCTTTCTTTATAATTTCTTTTTTGCTTAAATTAATCAATGGTGTATGAATTTGAATATTTTTTCTTTCGATACCTGCTTTTGTACCCAAAGTTATTGTTTTTTCAAATGATTTTATAAAATCTGGCCTACAGTCGGGATAGCCAGAGTAATCCAAAGAGTTAATACCAATAAAAATATGATTACAATTACGAGCTTCTGCCAATGCAGTTGCGATAGATAAAAATATTAAATTTCTTGCTGGCACATATGTGTTAGGAATTTTAGTTTTTTTATCAATATTTTTCCTGTTTTTTGGCATTTTTATATTCTCTGTAAGAGAAGAGCTCCCTATTATTGTAAGATCTAATGGTATCATAAGTCTTTCATACAGTTTTATAGAATATGCCAATTTATTGGCATATTCTAATTCTACAAGATGCCTTTGGCCGTAATCAAATGTGAGTGCTATTAGCTTAAAACCCTGATTTTTTGCCATATATAAACAAGTTGCAGAATCTAAGCCGCCTGACAATAATATAACAGCTTTTTTGTTTTTAGCTATTTTCATAATATGTAAATCGTGAAGTTGAAGTTTCTTCAATTCGAACAAAGTAAAGATTTGGAATATTTTTTTTTATTTTAATAAAAGCATATTGAGCAATAACTTCAGCAGTAGGATTTTCTAATCCTGGTATTGAATTTAAGAATTTGTGGTCTAAAGTTTCAATAAATGGATTTACAAATTTTTTGATTTCGGCAAAATCTATAATCCATTTTTCCTTTTTAGTTAATTTACCTTTGATTCCTACTGTCAGCTTGTATGTGTGCCCATGAATATTTCTGCATTTGTGATCTAGTGGAACATTTGGTAAAAAATGTGCTGAATCAAAGAAGAAATCTTTTTCTAGTATATTCATACTCCCCTGTTCTTTTTTGGATATATATATTTTTGCAACTGAAGCCCAAGCCTAAATGGTACTTTACTATTTTTTATCCAATCAGATAAATTTGAAGGATGTAAAATATTATGTACCGGCTGTAATATAATCGGTTTTTCAAATTTTTTAAAATTATTTTTATAAAATAATTTTTCTACCCACCTAAAGTCATTTTCATCAGATATTACAATTTTTATATCATCAGATGGTTTTAGTCTAATAATATTATCATAATCATTATATTTTTCTTCACCTGATCCAGGAGCTTTTAAATCCATTATAATATGAACATAAGAGGGTACTTTACTGATATCAAGACTACCTGAAGTTTCTAATAAAATTTTTTTTCGACTCATATTAATTTTATTAAATAAGAAATAAATGTTTTTTTGTAAAAGAGGCTCTCCACCTGTTATTTCAACCATATTTGTAGGATATTTATTTATTTTTTTTACAATTTCTTCAATTTTTAATTTATGTGTACTAGAAAATGCATATTTAGTATCGCACCAAATACAATTCAAATTACATCCACCAACACGTATAAATACACATGGATATCCGGAATAGCTCCCCTCACCTTGTATGCTATAAAATATTTCACTTATATTTAAATAAGAAATTTTATTTTTTAATACAGTGTTACTTTTTTCTTCTCTTGAAATTTCCACTTTAATGAAATAATTTAATATTGTGTCATGCCGTAAATATCTAAAATTTTTGTTTTCGAAATAAATCTCGGACTTTTTATGTCTATTTAATATATTAAATATAATTCTTTATGGAAGATAATAGTAAACATAATATTTTTTCTTTTTGGATTGGTATATTATTACTAATAACTACAGCGATTGGTATTGGATATATTGGATCTAAAAAAATTTCGTATGCGGAACAATTTTATAATATAATTTTTGAAATGGATTTTTTAGAAGATATAAGACCGGGAACAAAAATAAGATATCAAGGTGGTGTTATTGTTGGAGAAGTTCAATATATTGAAAGTAGATATCAAAATCATTTGGTATATGCTCGTATTAAGAAAAATTTCTTAATTCCTAAATATGGTAGTGTTGTTTCACTCAAAACATGGGGTTATTTTGGCGGTAAATTTGTAAATATAGATATTCTTAATGCTAATAAAGAAGCAGATTCATATTCTGAAAACTCTATAATTTTAGTTCAAAATGTAAAAAATATTTCAATAATTATGAATGATATAAATAAATTTATAACTAGTAAAGATAAATATGAATTTAGCCCTCTTGAATTAAAACTTAAAGAAGTACAAAGTATGGCAAATTTATTGGATAAAAATTCGTTTTTTAATCCAGATGTAATAAGATCATTAGTAACTACAAGTTCTCATAAATACAAAAGATACTTTGAAATTTTTGCGGAATTAAATCTATCTTTTTATAATCATACTATAAGAATTAATGAATTAGTAGATAATAGTTATGGAAAATTACAGGAGAATTTACCCAAAATAAAACGAGACGTAGAAGAATTAAAAAAAATTTTTCTTTATGAAGATTCTTTCGAAAATAAGTACACGCCAAATTATTGGCATGAAGAAACTAGTTATTATTATACAAAAGCTTTAATAGAATATATAAAATACAAGAGTGAATACTTCAAGAATTATCCTTATAAAATACTGTATTCAAATTAATTATGGCTGAAAAAATTAAAATTAAAGTAAAATGTCATGCATGCGGAAATGTAATGTCTGGTAGTGCTAAATATGGTAAAGGACATTATGTACCAGATGATTTTGATTTTGAATTTATTGCGACTGGTAAAATCATTTCTCAAGGAAGATCAAGGGTAAAAGGAGAAGTCTATATTACCTGCCCTAATTGTCATGTTAAAAATAAATATGAAATTTAATCTTCTGATATTTGAGAATTAATAAATTTATTTATTAACGTATCCGGATTATTTTTTTCAAATTCTTTAAATTTAATATAGGCTTCTTTTTTTGAGCCTTTCTTTAAAAACAATAGTCCTTGTAAGAATAGATTATTTCCATAGTATGGATGATTTTTAATCATATCATTTAATATTTTCTCTGCTTTTACTAGATTTTTTTCTAATATAAAAGAATAAAAAAGGTCTTCTTTTGCCCATATAAACAAGGGATCTACTTCTAAGGTTCTTTGTATTCTTTGCCCAGCTAAGCTATATCTATCCGTAATTGATCCATTTGAAGCACATGCGAAAAAATACCACAATTCCGGATCATTTTCATTCATATCAATAGCTTTTTGAAAATTATCCAATGCTTCTTTTCTTCTTCCCTGAGTAAGTAATACATTACCCATTGCCTTATATCCATAGTATTCTTCCTGGGATAATTGTCTGGCTTTATATGCATATTTTTCAGCTTTATCTAATTTATCTGTATTAATACCAAATTGCCATTCTCTATATGCTATATTTGAATATAAATTACTTATTAAGGCTAATAAAAGTGGATTTTTTATATTATCTATATTTAACTTATTTGCCTCCTTTTCTGCTTCTTTTATACTAGTAAAATCTCTTTTATTGTATAATTTTTCAATTTTTTCTTTAATTTCTGATATAGTAGCTTCTGTAATTTGAGTAGTTTCACGACTTTCCGTATTATTTATTAAGATAAAGAATAAAATTACCCTTATTAAAATTTTTCTTTTCATATATTTTATATTTTCGGTATTTTTCCATATAATTTTAAGTTTTATTTTATATATATCATTATATATCATTTTTGCGGGGGGTTCTATATAGAATGCTCTATATAGAACCCCCCGCAATGTTTTTTATTAAATATTTTTAATTAACAGATTTCTTAAAAAATTTATCATTTGGCACTCTCCCCTATGCTTAAAATATAATGAGACGCGCCATACTTAAGTTACAGCCATAACCCCAGATAGTGATGATTAATATTAGGCGCAGTCTTTTTTCCCAAAGCCTCCCTTTGCGAGAGATTGAATAATATTAGTCATGTTGAGCATGTTCGTTAAAATACATAAAAATATAAAAATATATTTACAAATTAAAAAAGAAGAAAACCTATGCTATACATTTCATAAAAAATATCATGAACGAACTAAATTTAAAAAAAGATATTAGAACTTTTATAATATTAGATTATCTTTTAAAATCAAAACAAAAAAATATATCTTCCTATGCCGTTTACTTGCATATTGCAGAAGTAAACAAATTAATAGGGAAAAATGCTACACCCGGCAGTTTCTATAATTTCCTGCGGAGCATGATTACAAATAGGCTGATTGATTATAATCCATGCGAAGGCATTGAGTATTATATAGAGGATAAGCGTTGTATAAATATTTCAGAAAGAGGTAGGGTATTTTTTGATGAGAATATAAACAAATTTCTTGAAAAGTCCACAGAGCACCCTAGAAAGCATATTCCAGAATGCCTAATATTAATCAGTGAGAGCTCTGAAAGAAAAGAAAAATTTATAAGCTCAATAAAATTGAACATACTAAAAGAAAAAGATAAAAACGTAGAAATCCAAGAAGAAAGTACACCCGGTAGAAAAAAAAAGGATACGGTGACGACAGAGAGTGTTAAGATAATTAAAAAACTATGGCAACCTATCGAGCTTGAGCTGAGCTGGAAGATGGCGACAATTATAGAGCGCCAATTATAGAGCGGGCATGGCTTAGAAGTTAAACATGCCAATATCTTGGTCATGTATTTTTGCAGATTCAATAGGGATAAGCTTTGAACAATTCTCTTTGCTAATAAAAGCTTTTAAATATAATTTTTGATTAAAAACTAGAATTTCAAGTGGTTGGACAGTCTTAGAAAAAAAAAAGCCGTTATTATCAGTATAATCTATTTTAATAAACTCTTTTCGGCGGATAAGCTTATTAAAATAGGATTGTATTTTATCAAAATTCTTAGGTATTTTAACATTAAATTGATTAATTTTTCGATTAAAACGCATAAAATTTTTAAATTTTTTCTGAGAATTGATTTTTGAATAAAAGTGGCTAATCGTATTAATAAAAACATGAGCAGTGGCTTCTGCATCTGAAAGAGCTCTGTGATGATCACCTGTATCTATATTTAAAATATTTCTTAATGAGGCAAGGGAATGTGATTCCCTATTTTTAAAATATTTACGAGATAAATACAAATTATCAAGATATAAATTATTGGGAACATTCAACCCTACCCGATTCAATGACAACACTAAAAATGATAAATCAAATGGAGCATTATGAAAAATAATTGTACGGTTTGAAATAAAAATTAATAACTTTGTTAATGCTGAATGCAAATCTATACCATGTATATCTAATTCTTCATTAGAAATATTATGAATTAAGCGAGCCTTTGGATCACCTTTTGTTAGGGGTTTAATTAATATTTGAAAACTGTCTAAGATACCGTTTAAATTAAATAATACGGCGCCTATTTCAATTATTTCATGTTTCCAGGGATTTAATCCATTTGTTTCGATATCAACAGAAACCCATTTTAAAGATTGTAAAAAATCAGTAGTCACTAATGTCAAAATATTCAAAATATATGTAAAGTCTATAAATTTTCTTTACAATAGCAATATTTAATAAGAATTAGACTTATGAATTATCCTGAACTAAGATTAAGAAGATTAAGAAGAAATATAAAAATAAGAAAAGCCTTAAAAGATGTAACTGTATTACCTGAAAATTTGATTCAACCAATATTTATACATACCGGAAAAGAAAATGAAAAAATTGAAAGTATGCCTGGTGTTGAAAGAATTGCAATAAAAAAACTTAGTTCATATTTAAAGAAAATTGAGAACTCGGGAATTCCATCTGTATTAATTTTTCCTATACCAAGAGAAGAAGAAAAAGATGGTGAAGCATCAGTTTGCACAAACCCAAATGGAAGTCCAGCTGAAATAATATCTGCGGCAGCAGAATATAAAAATCTAAATATAATGGTTGATCTTTGTCTTTGTCCATATACAAATCATGGACATTGTGGTTTAATAAATGAATCAAAGAAAGAAATAGAAAATGATAGTACATTAGAAATTTTAGGGAAATCGGCTGTAATTTTATCCAAAGCTGGTGCCGATTGGGTAGCACCATCCGGAATGATGGACGGGATGATTAAATATATTAGAAACTATTTGGATAATGAAAATTTAGTAGATACTGCGATAATGTCATATTCAATAAAATTTGCGTCTGCTTTTTATGGTCCTTTTCGTGATGCTGCACATAGCTCACCTTCATTTTCTGATAGAAAAACATATCAAATGGATTATGCGTCAAAAAAACAGATAAGTTTAGAATTAAATCAAGATATAAATGAAGGAGCAGATGCAGTAATGGTTAAACCCGCATTAGCATACCTAGATGTTATTTATAAGATAAGAGAATTATGCGATTTACCTTTGGCGGCTTATCAAGTTTCTGGTGAATATTCGATGATTAAAATGGCCAGCCAAAAAGGTATACTAGAAGAAAAAGAAATATTTAAAGAAATTATGTATGCCCAAAGGAGAGCTGGCGCTGACTGGATAATTTCATATTATGCCTTAGATTACGCAGAAAATTTATAAATATTACTCTATAATATTTGATCTTATTAAAAATAGAAAATAAATAAGAATCAAAAATATTATCATAAAATATTTTATTATAGATTATAAAACAAAAAGAAAATATATTATGTCTCATTTGGCCCTTAAGGCTACTAAAAGAATATAAAATATGCATACAAATTAAATTGCGAATCTTTGATATTATATTTTTATATTTAAATTGCAACTTAACTATATTAAGAAAATTATATACAGAAGGAATTAGAATTTTATTAAATATTTTTAGAAAATTTAATATGTTATGACAAATGTATAAAATATATGTTATAAAAAAATTAAAAATATTGTTCATAAATATACAATATCGAAGAAAGTAACAATCTGTCAACAAATAATTGTATAAATTATAAACATAATGGAGCATTAAACCACACCATACTCAACTTATACTGTATCTTTAGGTAAAATTGGTTGCAACATGGAAAGAGCATTATCGAAAAAAGCATTTCTTGCATTATCGCCCTCTTCTGCTCTTAATCTTTTTTGAGAAACAAGAACTGTTTGAAGTTTTTCAAGAACATCCCTATCAGGAAGACCTTTATCAAAAAATTGTTCTACCTTAAGTACCTGAAACGATAAAAATATGCCAAGAATATCATAAAAATTAATTAATTCTTTTATTTCATTTTCATACCTTTTTATATCAGCATTTTCATCTATTTTTTTTAACATTACTTCAAGAAAAGTTTTTATATGAACCGCATCCTCACCATTTAAAATATACTTTAGGGGTAATGAATACATGCTTAAAAAATCTAATTTCCGTAAATAAACTCTTGATGAAAAAACTGGATTTTTTGAAAGCTCCCCTACATCATCACGATTTAAAAGATCAACTGCCCTTATGTCCCCTGGAAGACTAGCATTTTCTTCTTCAGGTTGTGCGAAATCAACTGAAATGTCTCTTTCCTGCCGAAACACGATAACCCTTGATTTTGGAAACTGTATTTTCAAGCGAACCAATAACTCTCTATCAATTTGTTCACTGACAACAAAATATTGAAGATCCGATACCGATCTGGGAAGCAATCCTAAATTAAAACTTTTATAGTAAGAAACAACCGCTGGCAACGTTTCAGAGTCTATATATGTGGGTAATTTTAAATGTCGGATATCCGACAGTCCCTTTATATTAAAAGGTATATGAATTTGATTACTTTTTACTTGATAAAATCCTATTTTATCAAGTGTGTTCATTGATAAATCAAACTCAGCCCCCAGAAATACTACATAAAATAAATTATGAATAACAGAGCGGCCTTTAAGTCGAGAATTTACTATTGGTTTATTGTTTTTAAAAACTAAATAATTTCCTTTTCTAACATTTACTCTTATTATTATGCCAGATTTTGTTGTTTCTTCTAAAAATTCGCTATTCATCTTTTTCCCATTCTACCCCATAAATTTTATATTTTTTTAGCTTATGCTGAAGCGAGCCACGTGATATCCCTAAAAATTTTGAAACTTTATGCTGAGAATAGCCTACATGATTTTTTGCATACTCAATAGCTTTTATTTCTAAATCCATTACTAAGTCCCTTAATTTTCTTTCTTTCAAAATAGTCATTTCTGACTCAATATTACTTATTTGTTCAACAAAAAACAAATTTTTTTGAACATCATTAAAATTATTGGATAAGTTATTATTTAACAAATTAATTCTTTCTATAAAAATATTGTAGTAGCAATTTTTTATTTTAAGCCAAAATGTTAATGTATTTTGTACTTCACCCATTCTCTTTTTTATAGAAGAAGTGATCACTTTATGTTTTTGTAATAATTGTACTAAATCTTCATTTAGTATGCTATTATCCAGAAGTAATTGTGGATCATAAATTGATAGAATAAAAAATAATTGCTTTTCAGATGAGTTAATCATTTTCAACAATTTATCTTGGTCATGCTTATTTAAAAAGGCTATTTCAGAAACTATAACAAGTTCTATATCTAAATTCGTTATTATTTTTTTAATCAATAATTCACTTTCTAACCAAATAGTATTCGAAAGAAAATATTTATAATTATACAACATAAAACATTGAATAAAACTTTTTTTTCCTGTTCCATTCTGACCATTAATAAAATAAATTGATTTATTTTTAACTATTTCATCATTTAATTTTTTATTTTCGCCAAAAATTGGCAATAAAAAAGGTATAAATGATGGGTATAATTCTTTATTTATTGACTCATAATACAATAAAAACAATATCTTTTCTTTTAATTGTATTATATCTGTAATTTCTGGCTTGTATTTAAAATTAATTTCCCAATAATATATTATATGAGTAGAAATATCTACTGGAATTATAACTGAATAATTATCAAATTTTTTTTCAATATTTATATTTTTTGGCCATATATTTCCGTCATATTCTATTGATTTCTTTTTAGATTCATCTAAGCCATCCACGGGAGAAATCGGGAATATTTTATGATTATCAATAATCCATATATACCATCCAAGAGCTTTATTTCTTCTCGCATATTCATCCATCCATCCCCAGATGCCTGAATTAAAATATAATTCTATAAAATTGTCTGATTCCATGATACGACAAGGTAATTTATTTCCAAATTGACTAATTTTAATCTATCGTCAATGGTTTTTTAATAATGCATTCGTTTTTAGGATGTCGGATATCCGACATCCTAAAAACGAATGCAACTAGACAAATACTTTTAAAAGAGACATAAAACGATTGACAAAATAAGTTTAAATGATTAAGAGGAAAATGTATGGGACAAGCTATAGTTATTTCAATAGCAAACCAAAAAGGCGGGGAGGGTAAAACTACTACAGCATTAAATTTATCCCATGGTATGGCTATTGAAGGCAAAAGAACATTATTGATCGATATGGATCCTCAAGGAAATTCTAGTGGAATTTTTGTTGACTCCGACAATATCAAAGATTCCGTTGCGGATATTTTCTTACATAAAAAACTAATTAAAGAGATTATTCAAAAAACAAAATATAAGAATTTGGATATCCTACCATCAAAAATTAATTTAGCAGAAGTCGAATTAGGCACATTAAATGTTGAAGCGCCATATATTTTAAGAGATGCCATTTCTAAAATCTCCACTGCCTATGATGTTATTATCATTGATTGTCCACCTAGTTTATCAATTTTTACAGTAAATGCACTGGTTGCATCTAATTTTGTTATAGTTCCACTACAAGCAGAAAAGTTTTCAATTGATGGAATAAAAGGATTGCAAAGTACCATTGAAAGTATAAAAAGAAGAATAAATCCTGAACTACAAATTTTAGGAGCACTTGTAACTCAATTAAAAAATAATACTGTTTTAACAAAAACTATTTTACCGGTAATAAATAATTATTTTCCTGTTTTTGAGAACTCAATTTCTATGGGCGTTGCTGTTGGCGAAAGCCATCTATCAAGACAAAGCATTTTAGAGTATAATCCAAATATTAAACAGGCAAAAGAGTACTTATCATTTGTCAAGGAGGTCGTTAATGGCATCCAAAAATAAAAAATTATCAGCTGTAGCAGGTATTTTTGAGCAAACTCTTGATGGCGGAATACGTAAAATTCCAATAGACCAAATTGTACCATCTGAAGATCAACCTCGATTGAATAAAAATATAAATATTGAAAATCTTGCAGCATCAATAAAACAGGAAGGTTTACTTCAACCAATCGTTGTTACTAAAGACGAAAATAAATATGTAATTATTGCTGGCGAAAGGAGATACAGGGCAATCAAATTATTAAAATATAATGAAATTGAATGCAGAGTAATAAAAAGAATACCCAAAGACAAATATAAGTTAGCTGTAATAGAAAATCTTCAAAGAGAAAATCTTGCACCTATTGAAGAAGCATTTGCATATAAGAAACTAAAAAATTATTTTAATTATACTGATTCTCAACTATCTGAAATTGTCGGAAAATCAAGAAATTATATTACTGAAATACTTTCAATTTCTGAATTATCTGAACAATGGCAAAAATTAGCTACTGAAGCGAATATAAACTCTAGAAATCTCTTAATACAATTTGCTCAAGCAGTAAAAATAGGCGAGGGTAATACTTTTATAAATAATTATATTAAAGGTTCAATTTCTACCGTGAAAGACGCCAAAGTTTTTCTTAAAACTAAGAAAAATCCATCTTTAAGTACAGCTAGCTCTTCAGCACAAGAACAAAAAAATCCAGTTTCAAAAAAAATTGAAAATATTTTATTAAATAGTGAGTGGATTGATGAAAATAAAATATTTATTCATATAGAAATTGGTAATTTAAAAAATAATAATTTTACATTAGAGACTGTTGAAAAAAAGCTTCTCAAATCAATTGAACAGATTTTCTCAGAATTAAATTAATTAATTTATTGCATTAAATAAAATTTTAAAATTAAAATAATGTTCTTGCCATATAGTCTTTGATGAGAGTATGTGACATAATATACTTAAAAAATTTAAATGTATATTTGGATATTTCGGGAATTTGTTGGAAAATCATATAAAATAATTCTTTCGAAATTTCCTAATACTTAGTCAATATTTTTATTTTGTTATAATTATTTGTATATTATAACAAAATAAAAAAGGCATGGAATAACTCCATGCCTGAAGGGTTCCAAAGGGAACTTGTTGGATATGTGACATAATATTATAGCCAACATTTTGTCAACCCTTTTTATGATTATTTTTAGGTATATACCCAAGGGAGAAATTATGACTGACATATCTAGTAATAAAAAAGGCAATATTGATAATGAAAATTACAATTTTTTTAAATTTATGCACGATATCATTGACTCTATGGTGTGGTCGAAGCTTTCTTGCGCAGCTAAAACGCTTTATCCTGTACTATGTCGATTTTCTGATAAAAATTTTAAATATGTATGGCCTGGAACAGAAGAATTATTACACTTAACTGGTTTTAAGTCAAAAAAATCACTTCGATCAGCTAAAAAAGAATTAATGGATATTGGATTGATTGATTTTATTCCAGGAACAGGGCGTACCAGTAGTAGATATTATTTTAGATTTGATTATTCAAAAAGCCGAATAAGTATAGACAGCTATAGGGAGTCACTAGTGACTCCCTACGGGTTAACTCCGCCCTCCCCAGAGGGGGGCGGTCGCCCCCCTCTGGGGAGGGCGGAGTTAACCCCGAAGAAGATACAAATAAATATAAATAATAACTATAGAAATTATCAAGAAGACCTCCTTAAAAAAATAGAAAATATGCTGAATAAATTTATTTTAAAAAATCCAAAAAATCCAAGCAATGAATACAAAGATTATATCATTAAAAATTTATTAAATAAGTATGGAAACTTAGATATAGGTGAAGCTATAAAAATTGCTATAAAAAAAGGAAAAAACGGTGATATTAATTACTTAGAAGGTATACTAAGAAATAAATCGAAAGAATCAGTAAAAGACATAAGCAATAAATATTCTAACATTGTTTCTTGGAAATCAATTATAGGTAAAATTAATGAATCTAATAATGATACCTTAAAAGAAAACATAGGATCATTCAAATATTATTACAAATATAACAATACACATTACATTACAACAAATTCGAGTAAATCAAAAACTGAATTAGAACAAGAATTTAAAAGCTTAGGATATACTGTTAAAATATTAGAAATGCAAAACAATAAAAATAGATCATTTAACAAATTTAATTTAGATAGACTAGATACCGAAAATATAAGATACAAAAAGGTTATTTAATAAAATACATATGTTTACAATCGTCGATATTACATTAATTATATTTACAATATTTTTATTGATATTCATAATAGGAATATTATCATCAAAAAATAAAAATGCCAGTTTTGAAATTTCATCTATAATAAACCAAAATGAGCCATCAAAGTTTCTATTAATTATTTTGTTAAAAAGACTTGATAATTATTACGAAAAAGGAAAATGGATACTATCAACTGCATTTTTTATATTTTTATTATTTTTATTATTTATTATATTAAATTATTTATACTATGAAAAATTAACAATTTTTCCTAATTCTAATTTATCTAATAAAATACAATTATTAAGTTCATTAATATTATTCTTGCTTTTTATTTTATCTATAGTTTATTCAATAAAACTTATACAAGGAACAAAAGATCTTCCTCATTTTCAAAATGATTTTTCTTTAATTAATCGTTATTGGGAACAAAAACTATACGAAATGGATAGAGAACAATTTAAAAATATTTCTATATTTACTATTAAAAGATTGCAATATATTGAAAATAAATTTTCAGTATGCACTATTTCTATTTCTAGCTTAATTACACTTTTTATAACATTAGTTATTATATGGTTTCATAATATTTTATAAGAAAATATCAGATAATGTATACATCAATAATAAGATCACGAAATATAGATATTTCAAAAATTAAGTATTCTTTGGGTAAAGTAGAAAAACAAGAAAATAATATTTCTTTAACTATTTCAAATCAAGAGCCTCCGAAGCCATTATCAATTATATTAGAATATAAAGACTATTCTTTTTTTAATAACGTATTATTTGAATTTCAAAAGAATTTTAAAAAAGAATTAATGGCAAATATATTTTATTCTGATGACGGAATTATTTGGAAAAAGATATCTATACAAAATAAAGATGAATCAGAAATATTTACTGTATATAAATTTTCTTTAATACGATCTAAATACATGCAAATTGTATTAACTCATTTTGATGGTTCGGGGATAGGAAACTTACATCTAAAAAATATTCAGGTTAAATTACAAAATAACATAAAACTTACCGCTACTTCTTCTTTTGACAGATTGTGGACTATTGAAAACTTAATTGATGGAAGAGAAGATTACGGTTGGTCTTCAAGTAATTATAAAGATTTGTCAAAAAAACAAGATATTATTGAAATTGATTTAAGTAACCATTTTTTTATAAATGAAATTAGATTATGTAGCGTAAAAGATAATCCAAGTTGTTTTCCTACGAGTTTTTCTGTTTATTCTTCTAGCGATAAGGCAAAATGGGATTTTTTGTTTAGCGAAAATGAATTTTTTACAGCATCTTTTAGTTGGTATTCTTGGCATTTTAATACTGTCAGATCAAAATATTTAAAAATAATCATAGATTCTTATTATAAACTTAAAAAAGATAGTTATATCGCAAAAATTCTAGAGTTAGATATATTGGCTACTGCTGAAAATGTAATCACTTCAAATATAATAAATCAAAACGGTTATGCAAGTGAGATGATCCCTGGTATTATGCTATTTTCAGAAAATAATGGAACAAAACCTTATAGGGCTGTGCAATCTAATGATTCACGCTTAAGGCTTTCAAGTGAAGAATATCCGGGCATTGTTC
Source organism: Spirochaetia bacterium (assembly GCA_029880285.1). GTDB lineage: Bacteria > Spirochaetota > Leptospiria > Turneriellales > JAOUOS01 > JAOUOS01. The sequence continues at coordinate 75 of JAOUOS010000048.1, read as the reverse complement.
AGCTCGCTAAGGATAAAGAGAGCAGGGCAAATCTTGCCATACAGTCTAATGATTCACGCTTAAGGCTTTCAAGTG